>SABY01000003.1 GCA_009928785.1 Clostridia bacterium
GAGAGGAAATCATCCACGAATTCACACGAATTGAGCTAATCCACACGAAAAAAAAATGGGAAAAGCCAAGCTTTTGGCAGTCGGCAACCTTCCATCGTTCGCCAGCAGGCGAACATGGAAGCGTTAAAATTGATAAAGAAAATTCAATTCTGATTACGCTTTCCCGAACAGCTTGCTGATAACGGACTTCTTGCCGGTTTTATCGTCTTCCGAATAGTAGCCGTATCCATATCCATAGCCGTAACCGTATCCATATCCGTAGCCGTAACCGTAGCCATATCCGTAACCATATCCGTAGGAGCCTTTGCCCAGCTTCACGTCGTTGATGAGGATGTAAATATTGGGCATTTTGCGGTTTTCGATGTCTTTGATAATCGATTCAAAAATTTTCTTGTTGGTGTAGTTTTGGCGCACCAGGAAAAGGTTGGCGTCGGTATATTTCATTAGCAGGAAAGCATCGGTAACCAGACCCACCGGTGGCGTGTCGATAATTACAAAGTCGTACTCTTCCATCACGCGTTTCATCAGTTCGTCGGTTTTAGCCGAGGCAATAAGCTCAGCGGGGTTGGGTGGCACAGGTCCCCCCATGATGATGTCGAGATTTTTTACGGGAGATTTCTGAACGATGTCTTCAAAAGAGCTTTTATTAATAAGGTAAGAGCTGATTCCTTCGGTGTTAGTAAGGCCAAAGTCCTGGTAAATCTTGGGCTTGCGCAGGTCGAAACCCATGAGCAGGGTTTTCTTATCGTACATAGCAAAAATGCAGGCGATGTTGATAGAAGTAAATGTTTTGCCGGCGCCCACCATATCGCTGGTGACCAATATCACCTGTTTTTCTTTGCCTTTGGTAAGATATTGCAGGTTGGTGCGGATAGAGCGGAACGATTCGGCTATACTCGACTTGGGCGATTCGCTCACCACCAGCGCCGACTCTTTGCTGTTGTGAATCACATGGCCGACAATAGGCACATTGGTGATCTTCTCGATGTCTTTGCGCTCGATGATTTTATCATTAAAATAATCTTTACCCAAAATGTACGCTACGGGCAGCAACAGACCCAGCACCAGTGCTATGAGGTAGTTGAGGCTTTTCTTGGGATACACCTGTTCGCCGCTGCGTGCATTGTCTATCACTTCGTTGTCGGGCAGGTTGCTGGCTTTGGCTATTTGAGCTTCGGAGCGCTTCTGCAAAAGGAAGGTGTAAAGTGCATCGCTAAGTTTATATTTCCGCTGAATACCCACCAGGCGGCGTTGGGTTTCGGGGAGCCGGTTCATTTCCCGATTGAGCACCGCAATACGGTCGTCGATGTCCTTGATAGAAATTTCGGAAGTGACCACGATGTTTTGGATGTTTTCCAGAATGGTTTTTTTGGTGGTACGGATGCGCTGATCGATGGCTGCCACCTGCGGGTTTTTCTCCGAGGAGTTGAACAAGGCCTCGGCTCGCTTGGAGTAAAGCTCGGCCAGGCCGCTAATTAATTGCGTAAGCAGCGGGTCTTCAATACCCATCGACGAAGGAATTACGATGTCGTCGATATTGGCCTGATTTTTTTTGAGGTAATCCTGCAGGTTGCGGTAGTATTTGGCTTTTACGATAAGCTGCGCTTTCTGATCCTGGAATTGTTTCATCCCTTCAAATACCTGGGTTGACTTGAAGTCCATATCCATAAACTCGTTGCTCACTCTGAAGTCTTGTAGCTCCCCCTCGGTGTAAGTCAGCGAATCGGTGATATCTACAAGTTCCGAATCGATAAAGCGAATGGTATTCTCGGCAATCTGGTTTTTCTTCTCCATGCCGCGAAGCAGGTACTGGTTGGTAAGCTCATTGAGGTAATCGGAAAGTTTTTCGGCATTGCCTCCTTTTATCGAAATCTCGATGATAGAAGCCTCGCGGTTGATAGGCTCCAGTTGTGTGCTTCTGAAAGTGCTGATAAGACTTTTATAGTCATTAAAAATAAACGACAGGTTTTGGTTGATAGCTTCTTTATCGAAATTCTCGGTGAGATAAATAGTGAATTTAAAAAGGTCTGTTTCTACTTCCTCACCAAAGTTATAGGTTTCGTTTATCACAATAGGTTCATCTACAGTAGCCACTTGCTCACGTTTGCCAAAGCTATATAGTGAGGCATTTTCGGCCTGAAGTATGAGTTGGTAAGTAGCGTTGCTTTGTATGTTGATGCTAAACTTTATCTGGATTGGCTGTACATGCGTTGTGTCCATCATCACCTCAAAAGGCGACGACTTGTACAATTCGCTGGTGATAAAATTATCTTCTTTAAAATAGGAAACTTCAAAATTCAGGTTATCGACGGTGCGTGCAGCCAAACCATAGGAGTTGATGACGCCCATTTCGTTTTCCAGGTTTTGCTGGCTGTTCATCATACCGATGCCAATGAGACTCTGTCCGGCTTTGTCGTCTTTTATCAGCACTGTAGTTTTTACCTCATACACCGGCTTGGTGTATTTATTAAAAAGAAAAGCGATTACCAAAGCTACAAAAACGGTGAGGGCAAAGAAATACCAGTATCTGAAAAACTTGATGAATAACAGTTTTATGTCGATCGATTCTTCCTGATTCGATAATTGGCTGTTGAGATTAGGTTCCACTTATTGTATTAGTTTGTTTGGAAAAAGTTGATAAGAAGCAGCGTGGTGGAGATAGTCGAAAATACCAGTGCGTAGGGAAACTGGCTAAAGGCAAAGTTTTTGCCCTTCACAGGCGGCACGTAAATGATATCATTGGGTTGAATAAAATAGTAATCGCTTTCGAAGATTGATAAATCATTCAGGTTTACCTTTTTGGTTTTAACGCCTTCGGGTGTTTCCCGCAAAATTACCACCTGGTCGCGGCGGGCAAATGGAGTCATGTCGCCGGCCATGGCAATAGCATCGAAAATTGTCAACTGATTCTGATAAACACTCACCTGTCCGGGACGACTTACTTCGCCCAGCGCAGCTATTTTGAAGAGCGCCAGGCGCACCACCACGGTCGATTCTTTGATATAATCTTTCACGATGCCGGAAATCAGGTCTTTGGCCTCCTCCACGCTCAGGTCTTTCACATAGATGCTGCCCACGTAAGGGAAATCTATGTAGCCTTCGTCGTTTACCAGGTAGCTGTTCAGGTAAATACCTGCGTCACTGTAATAGTTGTTGCTGGATTTGGTTCCCTCTTCAGCAAAGATGTTTTCAGTTACCGCCATCACACTATTTACTTTTATGTACAGGTTGTCGCCAGCCTGTATGCGGTAGGTGATAAGATTCATATTTGTAAAATGTGTGCGGGCGGTATCACCCTTGTTGGCTTGCTGTTGCAAATACTCGATGCGTTTCATCGGGATACACGAAGAGAAAAATAGCGATGCCATTAAAAACAAAATCAGGATGCGAAAAATGGAGAATAATGGTTTTTTCATCAATTCAAACTTTACCAGCATGTTTATTAACAATTGCATAAAATGAGCGCAAAAATAGGTTATTTTATCAAAGTCGCTAATTTTTCCCTCACGATTAACAGCTTTATTTGTGCTTTTTTCGCGCAAAAATAATATCAGTAATTTCGCGGCATCATTTACCAAAAGTGCACACAAAATTATGAGCAATAAATTAATGGACCCCATCGGAAAACTAATGGGGCTACGCTACAAATCGCATCCCTGGCATGGTGTGGATATCGGCGACCACGCTCCCGAAATTGTCACCTGTTTTATAGAAATGGTTCCTACCGACACGGTAAAATACGAGATCGACAAAGAATCGGGCTACCTGAGGATAGACCGCCCACAGAAGTATTCCAATGTAATCCCCGCTTTGTATGGCTTTATCCCGCAAACTTTTTGCTGGGAAAAGGTGGCCGAATATTGCATGGAAAAAACTGGTCGCACCGACATTTCCGGCGACCGCGATCCGCTCGACATCTGCATTCTCACCGAGAAAACCATTGCCCATGGCGACATACTTGTGCAAGCGCGTCCCATCGGCGGATTTAGAATGATCGACGAAAACCAGGCCGACGACAAAATTGTGGCCGTGCTGGCCAACGATGCCGTTTATGGCGGCTACAACGATCTGGCCGATTGCTCATTGATGGTCATCGACAGACTGAAGCATTATTTCCTCACCTACAAAGATTTGCCCGGCCGACAGCGCGATGCTGAAATCACCCATACCTATGGCATCGACGAAGCCCGTGAAGTAATTGCGCGCAGCATGACCGACTATCAGCAGAAATTCGACCATCTGCGCACGATGCTCTCAAACGTGTAGCTTGCGGGCGCAAAAAAATCCCTGCTGCAAACCGGGCAACAGGGATTCAAGTAATCCTCCTTCATAAACGGTAGGGGGCAAAGTAACGTAAAAAATCTGTCACGCCCTAAGTTTTTAATTATTTTTTTTGAATTTAGTGTGTTTTAAGAATTTTAAAATAACGAACTGATAATGAACCGCGACCAGATTCTTGCCGATTTATCAATCGACAACAGCAGCGGCTTCGACCAACTGGAGCTGCTCAAAAGTTATCCCGAACCCGTAATCCGGTACTTCCGTCATCATTTGCCAAACGGAATTCCGGGCGGCGACCTCATCAGCACGCGATTGCGTGGCATCATCAAGCTGGTAAACTGGTCTTACTTCAAGTCAACCCTTTACTCTCATCCTCTCAAAGGTTTCCTGTGGGAAGCTACCGTGCGAATGGGCATTTTGCCGATAAAAGGGTTTGATTATTTTGATAAAAATATCGGCGCCATGCAATGGAAGTTGTTTGGTGTAATACCTGTGACCAAAGCTGACGGTGCCGATGTAAGCCGCTCGGCCGAAGGGCGCGCACGTCTCGAGAGCATCTTTGCGCCGCATCTGCTTATCGACCCCGGCATAAAGTGGGAAGCGCTGGATGAGCATCATATCACAGCCCAATGGTCCATCCACACCGAAGACCAGCCAATACATCTTATTATCGACGACCAGGGCGCTTTGCGCGAAATTTGGATGAAACGCTGGGGCAACCCCGGCGAAGTGAAAACCTTCGGCTATCACACTTTCGGCGGGCACATCGATAAAGAAATATTGTATCATGGCCGCCTCATACCGCACAAAGGCTCTGTGGGCTGGTGGTATGGCGAGAAAGCCTGGGACGATGGCGAATTTTTTAGATTTGAAGCCTATTGATTTTGTTTTTTATTCATGCCCGTTTATTTCGACATACATACCCATAGCCACAAAGCCCGGCAAAACGTGGTACAGGTGCGCAATCTGTTTCCAAATCAATTGGATTTGATTGAGCAAAATCCGGATGTTTGGTACTCGGTGGGCTGGCATCCCTGGCATATCGATGCCAATGATTCCGATGAAATGTTTGCATTTTTGGAAAAAGCAATCCAAAATAAAAAGGTAATCGCTCTGGGCGAAACTGGCCTCGACCGCAGCATCGACGAATCATTCGGGCGGCAAACCAATATTTTTATCCGTCATCTTTCTCTGGCCCACAATGCCGGCCTGCCCGTAATTGTCCATGCTGTAAAAGCCTATCCCGACATCATTCATATTTATAAAAAAACCAAAGCTCGTATCCCGCTTATCATTCATGGATTTCGGGGCAATCACCAGTCTGCCGCACAATTGCTCGACCATGGGTTTTACCTTTCGTTCGGGGCGACTTTATTAGAAAATAATACAACATTGGCAGAGGTTTTTCAAAATACTCCGGAAGAAAAAATATTTCTGGAAACAGACGATTCCGCCGCCGATATCCGGCAATTGTATGAAAGAGCCGCCGCGCTGCGTAATGTCCGGACGGAGCAATGGATGGAAACGATTGCACATAATTTTGATAAATGTTTTGGTAAATGATACTAAATAACGACCAATGGAAGGAGCGCACCAGATTGCTTGTTGGTGACGAAAGGCTGGAGCGGCTGCAACAAAGCCATGTGCTGGTGGCCGGATTGGGTGGCGTGGGCGCATATGCTGCCGAGCAATTGTGCCGCGCCGGAGTGGGGAAGCTCACCATTGTGGACGGCGACAGCGTGATGCCCGGCAACCGCAACCGTCAACTGCTTGCCCTTACCAGCACCGAGGGGCAGCGCAAAGCCCAACTTATGGCCGTGCGCCTGCGCGATATCAATCCCGATATAGAGCTGGTGGTGGTAGATGAATTTCTGAAAAATCAACGCATCAACGAGGTACTCGATCATCCCTACGATTATGTGGTGGACGCCATCGACACGCTTTCGCCGAAGGTGTTTTTTATTTTGGAAGCATTACGCAACAAGCTGCCATTGGTAAGCTCCATGGGCGCCGGCGGCAAAATCAATCCGGCGTTGATCACCGTGGCCGACATTTCCAAAACCTCCGGATGCAAGCTGGCATTTTATATTCGTAAGCGCCTTCAAAAGTTCGGCGTAAGAGAAGGCTTCCAAGCGGTTTTTTCGCCAGAGGCCGTGGATAAAACCTCCATTAAGCCGATTGACGATGAGCCTAACAAAAAATCGACAGTAGGTACCATTTCCTATATGCCGGCCATGTTTGGTTGCTATTGTGCCTCCGTGGTGATTCGCAGCCTCATTTAGCGTTGATCCTGCAAGTCAAAATTTCTATCATTGGTTTTTGTCTTTTGTTTTTTAATGTTGAAGTGCCTTAAAATTGAGGCACCAGATCAACAACAATCACTACCTGTCTGCAATAATGTATCAACAAAAAACCTGACATCCGTCAACCTGTTTTGTCTTGGTAAATAAGTTTCCACGGTTTTTGTTTTTGATGCCAATGTGTGAAAAGTCGCGCCAGCAGGCATTTGTTTTTTTTAATAAATTATCAAAACCAAGTTTCTGTTTTCTTATTAATGCAAAGCCTCCTTGCCAGAAGTTGCATCAGAAATTAGTTGTTGTGGCTCCCTTTCTATTTCTTGCTTAGTTTTGCGCCCGAAAATTAACCAACTAAATCTCACCGCATGTTCATTTTGATGATTGTAGTTTTTGTTCTTGGCTATACCGCCATAGCGCTCGAACATCCTTTGCGTGTCAACAAATCTGCTTCGGCATTGCTGCTGGCAGTTATTCTATGGGTAATGCTTATGATGGGCGGCGAGTCGATGCTCGTTAGCGCCGAACATTTTAAAGAATACCTGCTCAATACTGTAGGCGGCGACTATGCCAGTTGGCTGGCGCATTCGGCACTGCTGGAGCATCTTGGCGAAATCTCCGAAATTCTCTTCTTTTTGCTTGGCGCAATGACAATTGTCGAGCTGGTCGATTCGCACGAGGGTTTCCGCATCATCACCGAAAAGATTAAAACAACACGTAAAGTGAAGCTGCTGTGGATTCTGAGTATTCTTACCTTTTTCATGTCGGCGGCACTCGACAATCTTACCACCTCCATCGTGATGGTAGCGCTGTTGCGCAAACTCATTGGCAAGCGTGCCGACCGCTGGTTTTATGCCGGCATGATTATCATCGCGGCCAACGCAGGGGGCGCATGGTCACCCATTGGCGACGTTACTACCATTATGCTTTGGATTGCCGGCGATGTTACAACCCTCAACATTATTATCAAAGTTCTTTTCCCCAGCCTTATCTCCATGATCATTCCGCTGGTGATTCTTTCGTTTACGATGAAAGGCCACGTCAGCAAGCCGGCACTGCAGTCGGCTGAGGAGTTCGACCAGCGCGGCGATCCCACTACACCTTTTGAGCGCAACCTTATATTTTTTATCGGCGTCGGCTCACTGTTATTTGTTCCTGTTTTCAAAACTGTTACTCATTTGCCACCCTATTTGGGCATGTTGTGGGGTCTCGGAATACTTTGGGTGGTTACCGAATTGATTCATAAATCCAAAAACGATCAGCATCGGACGTACCTCTCGGTAGTGGGTGTTCTGCGCAAAGTTGACATTCCCAGCGTGTTATTTTTCCTGGGCATATTGGTGGCGGTAGCTGCCTTGCAAACTGCCGGACACCTCATGCTGCTTTCCGATTTCCTCCATCAAAAGGTAGGCAATCTGTACCTGATTAACATCATCATTGGGGTTCTGTCGTCTATCGTCGATAATGTGCCTTTGGTAGCTGCAGCCATGGGCATGTTCAACTTTCCTACCGACCACTATTTCTGGGAGTTTCTGGCCTATTGTGCCGGTACCGGTGGCAGCATACTCATCATCGGGTCGGCAGCAGGTGTAGCTGTGATGGGCATGGAAAAAATAGATTTTATCTGGTACCTCAAGAAAATCAGTTTGCTGGCTTTAGTAGGATATCTGGCTGGTGCCGGAACCTATATTCTACAGGAAGAATCAGGAATTTTGAATTTTGGAACGCATACCACGATGATAGGTCTTAATCTTAATGATCAGCAACAGGTAAAAACCTATCTCTTTAGCAACGAATTTTACAAAGCCAACAAGGAGGCTTCTTCCGCATCAAATAAAGACGACGGAGCTTATCTTCATTTTGTAAATGTAGAGCAAGGCGACGTGGTACAGGTGGGTTATAGTCTGCGCACGGTGAATGGCGAATTCGAAACGTGGCAAAGTAAAATCGACGATGGGCGATGTGCGATTACGCCCTGGCACGACAATATGGTGAAGATTCAGGTACTCGACAAAGTCTATTATTTGAATGCAACAGGCCATCTTTTTGAAATGGATGAGGCAGCACCAGGGAAATTCACCGCCGAATGGGCAATCAAACAATTTATTGAATAGCCGGCACGCCAGTCGCGCCCTTTCCGGCAGGCACACTTGTCGTGTTTTTCTTATTGCAATAAGAATTGTTACAGCGGGCATCTAATCATATTATGACTTTTCCTGTAATTCAAATTGCCGGCGTTCGCAATTGGGACGAGGCGGCCATGATCAGCAGGTCGGGAGCCACACATATTGGCTTTCCGTTGCGCCTCGACGTTCATCCGCCCGATCTTAGAGAGGCGCAAGCGGCTGATATTATCCACCAGCTTCCTCCCGCCATACGCCCTGTGCTGATAACTTATTTAGCGCAAGCGACAGAAATTTATGAATTGACACAGCAACTCGGCTGCACCATCGTGCAATTGCATGGCTCCGTTTCGGTGTCTGAACTCGACAAGCTGCGGCGGATGCGCCAATCAGCATCATCGGCTGCACCTTTTGAAATTTGGAAAAGCCTGGTGATAAAAGCGGGCAATGAGCCAGAGCTATTCCACACGCTTCATAGCACCACTCCTTTTGTAGATGCTTTCATTACCGATACTTTCGATGCCGCCACAGGTGCTTCGGGAGCTACCGGCAAAACCCACGACTGGCACGTTACCCGACGCCTCGTTGCGCAAAGCTCCCGTCCGGTTATTGTTGCCGGCGGGCTTAATCCCGGCAATGTTGCCGAAGCCATCCGCATCACCGGCGCTGCCGGAGTAGATGTACATACTGGCGTGGAAGATGCCGACGGACACAAAGACCCGCTGCTGGTTAATGAGTTTGTGGAAAACGCAAAGGAAAGTTTTAGGAAAGTTGTCGGGTTGTAATAAAACAAGGAAGCAGGTAGGTACATGGGTTGGTTTTCGACCAGCCGGAGGAGAACGGTAAAGCTTTGGGATGTTATCACTACATCCAAATACTTCCGCCACAACTATCGGTACGGGCACCTGTAACCGATGCCAGGCAGTTATTGTTTCCGCGTAAGCGCAAAACGCCCAGAAAGGCAAATACCAGCGCTTCTTTGTAATCGATGAGCAGCGGATCGGGTACAATGATGCTGTGGCGGCAATAGTGGCCAATGCGTTGCATGAGGAAGCCGTTGCGGGCGCCGCCGCCTGTGGCCAGCAAAGTGGAGGAGGGAACTACGTCGGCGGCAGCAGCTACCTGCCGGGCAATGTGTTCGGTGAGGGTGCACAACAAATCGGAGGGCGATGCAACTTGCGCATTTATTAGCGGTAGCATTTGCACTTCAAACCATTCACGTCCCAGCGATTTAGGCGCCGACTGCTGATAAAATGGCAAAGCGTCGAGCTGCGCCAATAATGCTGGCACAACTTTACCACTGGCCGCCAAGGCTCCATCTTTGTCGAATGACCTTCCGGTGCGTCGGGCCAAAATGTTGAGCGCCATATTGGCTGGCGAAACATCGCTTGCCAGACGTTGCCCGTGGAGTTGGTATGAAATGTTGGCAAAACCACCCAGATTCAGACATACCCCATATTGTCCAAAAAGCAAGGCGTCGCCAATGGGAACCAGGGGAGCGCCCTGCCCGCCCAGTGCCACATCCAGCGAACGGAAATCGTTGATGACTTTCAATCCGGATGCGGCAGCCAGAGAAGCACCATGCCCGATTTGTAAGGTGAGCCGCTGCTTCGGCTGATGAAAAATAGTGTGCCCGTGCGAAGCTACGAAAAGCGGCTTGCACTTATTGCGAACGATAAACTGCGCTGCCTGCTCGCCGGTATACATTCCAAAATCCGCATCCAATTGTGCCAGCTCCAGTCCGCTCAGTTGCGGCGCCTGATCCAGGCGTTCGCGCCATTCGTCGCAATAGCTGATGGTTTCAGCAGAGAGGATTTCGTAGCTCCATTGCCCGTCATCCACATCAAATCGGCAGCAGGCAATATCAAGGCCATCCAGCGAGGTTCCCGACATCATCCCCAAAGCAATATTTGATTCCATAATAAAAATTTATTTGAAGAGACGCACGGCCGTGCGTCTATTAAATTCATTGAGACTAATCAAGAAAAGATGTATGGCCGTTGCGTCTGTACATTCCGAAAATAAATTACAAAATATCAAGTATTTTTTCCAACTGGATGCCGCGCGAGCCTTTCAGAAGGATGGTTTTGTTTTTTAAATTCATTTTATTAATGGCTTCACGCGCTGCATCGGAATTTTTATAAAACAGAAACATTTCGGATGCTTCCTCAGCAAAAGCTGAAAACTGTTTTCCTACCAATACCACTTTTTCAAAATCAGCTTTCCGCACCATTTCGATGATGGCGGCGTGCGCCGAATGGCTCTCATCGCCCAGCTCCAGCATATCACCGAGTATAACGATTTTGTCGGCATAAGGTGCCAGGGCAAAATTTTCGAGTACCGCCGTCATGCTTCCGGGGTTGGCATTGTACAAGTCGATGAGCAACTTGTTGTGCGAAGTAGTTTGCCACTGCGAGCGGTTGTTCACAGGTTTATAATTCTGCAGTGCTTCGGCAACCTCTTGCAAGTCGGCGCCAAAATATCGTGCAATGGCAACAGCAGCCATTACATTGGCGAAGTTGTAGCTCCCGGCCAGTTGGGTGTTGATTGCGGTTCCCCTCGCGGGATGGGTAAGTTGCAGTGCCAGGCTGGGAAATTTTTCGGTAATGATTCCCTGCACGCCTGCGCCGGGTATAGAGCCATAGGTGGTGCGCGGTATGCCGGCCGACTTCTCCATTAATAAATCATCATCATAATGAACGAAAAGATGCCCGCCATTTTCGCGGATAAAATCGTAAAGCTCCGTTTTGGCTTTTATTACCCCGGCGTAACCGCCAAAACCTTCCAGGTGCGCGCGTCCGATATTGGTGATGATGCCATAATCGGGGTGAGCAATGCGGCACAACGCTGCAATTTCCCGCTGGTGGTTGGCGCCCATTTCTATCACTGCAATTTTTGTATCATCAGTAATCGAAAGTATAGAAAGCGGCACACCAATGTGGTTGTTGAGATTGCCATGTGTGGCAAAGGTGTTAAATTTTGTTTGCAGCGACTGACTCACAAGCTCTTTGGTGGTGGTTTTGCCGTTGCTGCCAGTGATTCCGATTATCGGGATGTGGAGTTGCCGGCGGTGATGGACGGCCAATTGTTGAAGTGATGTCAGAACATCGTCCACCAGGATCATATTTGGATAAACTTTTATAGCAGGATTGTCGATTACTGCATACGCGGCACCTAACTGTAGCGCATCTTCAGCAAATCGATTGCCATCGAAAGTTTCTCCTTTTAGCGCAAAAAAGATACTCCCCGGAGCTACGTTTCGTGAGTCGGTGCTGATTTGCGGGTGTTTCCTAAAAACTTCGTAAAGCGCTGTTGTTGTCATAGCCCAATAATAAGCGTGGCAAAATAATGGAAAAAAAGGCGATAAAAAAACGCTGTATCGTTTTTTATAAACCGATACAGCGTTTAATGATTTCTTACTAAGCGCTTAGCGCAATATTTTTAATTCACGGAAGTGCCTACACGATCCATAGCACAGCGGAAGCCCAGATAATCGGTAGCTTTGTTTTGGTCGAGGTATCGGCGTACACCCGGGCTGAGGTAATAAGGGCCATCTTTCCAGGAGCCACCTTTGTAAACCCGCGTCTTATCGTTGACCAGGCTGCTGTTTTTGTAGTCGTACATCATGGACGTAGAGTTACTATTGTTCACGTCGTCGAGCCATTTGCCAGGATCGTTCACCGAGCGGTTGTCGCCATCGAGATAGTTCACGTTGTTGGCTTCGCGGTAGTTAAATCTATCCTGTGCCTCGTTAATGGTTATTTCGCGATAACGAATGCGACCCAGGCTATCCTTTTCGGCGATGTTGCCTTCGGCATCCAAAACCGGAGTGGTAAAGATGTTTCCTCTAAATGGGCTGAAGTCGGCGACATCTTCGTGGCTAAGGGTACGATACACATCCTGCACCCATTCCGCCACGTTGCCGGCCATGTTGTACAAGCCGAAGTCGTTGGGTGGATAGGTGCCTACCGGAGCAGTGATGTCGGCGCCATCGTTGAGGCTTCCGGCTACGCCCATGTAGTCGCCACGCGAACGTTTAAAGTTGGCCATGTAATCGCCATAGTCACTTTTTCCAGTGGTGTTGCGCACCAGATGCCCGTCCCAGGGATAGATGCGGCGCTCGGTGATAAGTTCATTGTCGCCATACAAGCCTAAGGCAGCATACTCCCATTCGGCTTCGGTAGGCAGCCGGTAGTTGGGCAGCATAATGCCGTCTTCCATGCGGGCGTTGCGTCCGCCGGTGCTGTTGGGATCCAGGTCTTCAATAGGTTTGATAACAAGGCCGGAGTATTGTCCTGCAAGGTAAGCCTCGGTGTTGAAGCTGTTTTCGTTGCGCTGATCGGGGTCTTCGGCCAATACGCCAGCTTTGATAAGCAACAATTCGTTTACACGGTCGCTGCGCCACTTGCAATAGTCGGTGGCCTGCACCCAGGTAACGCCAACAACCGGATAGTCGTTGTAGGCCGGATGACGGAGGTAAAGATTGGCCAGCGGCTCGTTGTAGGCCAGGCGCGAGCGCCACACCAGGGTATCGGGCAATGCCTTACGATAAACCTCCGGATAGTCAGCGCCAAAAACTCTGTTGAGCCAATAGAGATATTCCAGATAATCGAGATTGGTAACCTCTGTTTCGTCCATATAAAACGAACGGACGGTGACGCGGCGTGCCGGCGCATAATTTTCGTACAACGGGTCTTCGCCTACCTGCCCCATAACAAAGGTGCCACCTTCCACGAAAACCAATCCCGGCCCGGTTTCCTGCTCATTGATGTCGGAAACTGCAAAACCGCCGTTGGTGCTACTGTTGTAGTCCCATCCGGTGGTGGACGAAGTTCTCTTTTTCGAACCGAAAATTCCGCTGCAGGAGGAGAGCGTGAGTGCCAGTGCTACAACGGTCATCAGGCTTATAATCTGCTGATTTTTGATTATCATCGTTAAGATTTTTTTGCAAATAGGTTTAATTAACTAAAACGACGGACATTTTATTGCTTTGGAACGATTACTTTTTTTGTCGCAATCAAAAAGCCAGCCGACAGATATTTCGTGTGCGCCACCGCTGGCGTTAGCAAAGTTTGAAACGGTATAGTCATAACTGTAACCGAGTTTCAGGTTGTTGTATTGCAAACCCAGCAACACGATAACAGCATCAGGATTTTCGAAGGCATGTCGGTACCAGAGGCCGCCAACAAATGGTGCAAATGTAAAATAAGTGCCGGCGTTGAGCTGCCTAAAGTCGCCCTGCTGCTGATACAGAATGTTGGGCGAAATGGTAAGCTGCGGCTGCCGGCTGCGATAACCGCGGCTGCCGCCACTTTCGATATTTGCCCCGGCATGTACGGTAATTTTCATAGGCAGTTTGTTGTCGCTTTCGCTAATGAAGCCGATGTCGGGAGTAGTAAGATGATGCACGGCACCGCCCACAAATACTTTCTCATCATAACCTACTACAAAGCCGGTAGCAAAATCCACATAGTTGACATTGTCGCGGAAGTTGTCGGGCTGAATTCCCGGTGGGAGCAGGTTGCCACTGGCCGGGTCGATGCGTGAGGCAAAGATGAGGTCGTCCCAGTTGACGCCGCGCTGGCCAAAACCGGCTTCGAGCGCCATGCTTGCCTGCCAGCGGTCGGCGATGTCGAGCCGATAAGCATACATCCCGCCAAGGTGGAACTGGCGGATAGCTGCTTCGCCACTTTTATCGTATTGAAACTGCACTCCCACACCGCCTGAAAGAAAATCGACGTATTGATCGTAGGCGCCACTGTAGGATACAAATTCACCAGACAATTGTGGCCATTGATTACGGTAGTTGAGCGTGATGCGCGGGCAATAATCGGAGCCGGCGAGGGCAGGATTGAGATAAACAGGGTTGGCGTAAAACTGCGAATAGGTATAGTCCTGACCTCGCACACTTGTGGCCAAAACAATTAATAGGAGCAGCACAGAAAGCTCTTTGGGCTTTTTCATGATGACCATTCCGGAGATGTTACGCAACCTTTCACGTGATTATTAACTCTTTATTTTTCGGGATATTTTAGTGGCAGCACTTCCTTTGCTATCGGCCTGCAAATGTATGCAAAGCAAGGAAGCAAACGGAAAATGCGGCAATAATGCCCCCGAAGCTTCGTTTTTCAGTGTATTGCTTTATGGTATTTATCCCCGTGAAAGACAGCAGTATCGACAAACACAACTGCCATAAACAATTGCCACTATCAGGGTGTTCGCTTTTTTTAATCAATGATAAAAATAATCGGTATGATGAAACGTCATTTTTTTACAATTTTTTTGATCGTCTTTTCTCTCATGGCTTCGGCTGGTGACCTGGTGCAACATTACCAGCTCAAATGGCAGACCATTCACGAGCAGCCCACACCCGAAGCTCCGATAACCTCGCGCTTATTTTTTAAAAACGCAGAATATGGAAGTCAATATTCCAATCTCCCGGTTTTTTCGATTAACATGCCATTAGAAAATTCTGCGAAAGCAGTAGAAGCCAGAATTATTAATGCGCAATATCAGGCCTTGACCTCCGAAGAGCTGATGTTGGTGGATAATTTCATGTTGATCACTCCGGCCATCGAACCGCAAAGTTTTATTTCCGGATCACGCGGTGTTTCTGTGGCCATTGTGCAACTGCTCCCTTTCAGGCTCAACATGCTCAGCGGCAAATACGAAAAACTTGTAGCTTTCGATCTGGAGTTGACGCCACAGGAAGGATTAAAAAGCACCACTGAAGTCAAAGAATATGCCGCCAGCTCAGTGTTGGCCAATGGCGAGTGGTTCAGAATAAGTGTAAAGGAAACAGGCGTTTACAAAGTTACTTATGAACAGCTTACGCAAATGGGGATGAACCTTTCCGGCGTGGGTTCGGCTACAGTACGCCTTTACGGCAATGGCGGCGGCATGTTGCCCGAATCCAACAGCGAGTATCGCCCCGACGACCTGATAGAAAATGCCGTGGCGATGGTAGATGGCGGCGATGGACGTTTCGACCCCGGCGACTATTTCCTGTTTTATGGCCAGTCGCCGCACGCATGGAAGTATAATCCCAGCGCGCTGAAATTTGATCATCAACAAAACATTTATTCTGATTACACCTATTATTTTATCACCATAAAAGACGGACAAGGCAAGCGTATCGACTTGCTGCCACAGGCTACTCAGGCAGCCACGCACGATGCCACTACTTTTGTCGATCATCAGGCGCACGAGATGGATAACCTGAGCGTGTATAAAACCGGACGGCAGTGGGTGGGCGAGGTTTTTGATGTGCAGACCACCCACAGCTTTGCATTTTCATTTCCCAACATTGTTACCACTGCCCAGCATACGATGGTGCTGAGAGCCGTTGCTAAGTCGGTGGCATCCTCTTCATTTGTGGCATCGGTCAACGGCAATAATGTTGCAACCATACCTATAGCAAGCGCTCCCGAAACATCCCAGGGCGATTATGCCAAAGAAAATACCGCCATCAAGCGGCTGGAGCTTCCGGGCAGCGAAGTGAATGTAAGCCTTAAATACAACAAATCCGTGAGCAGCGCCATTGGCTGGCTCGACTACATCGAACTGAACGTGGAGCGCAACCTGGTATTCAGCGGACCACAAATGGATTTTAGAAATATCGACACCTTTGGCGAAGGCGACATTACCCAATTTGTTCTCGGGAATGCAGGCTCAGGCGTTACACTCTGGGACGTAACATCAGCCACCGATGTGCAACAGGTACAAGCCACCCCGCAAAATAATACGCTGCGCTTCAAGCTCGAAACGCTGGTGGTACGGGAATTTATGGCTTTCGACGGCAGCCAGTTTCTTACTGCTGAAGCCGCCGGCACCGTTGCCAATCAAAACCTGCACGCGCAGCGCAACATCGACTACGTTATTGTTTCACATCCCGACTTCCTGGATCAGGCCAACCGCCTGGCCAATTTCCATCGCGATTATTCTAACCTGACAGTACTCGTCACTACGCCGCAGGCAGTGTACAACGAATTTTCGTCGGGAGCGCAGGATATTACAGCCATCAAAGAGATGATGCGCATGTTTTATACCCGTGCCGATATGGGGGATGCGATGCCACAATATCTGTTGCTTTTTGGCGATGCCTCCTATGATTATAAAGACCGCCTGCAAAACAACACCAACTTTGTTCCGGCTTACGAATCGTTCAATTCACTCTCCTATACCGCCTCTTTTGCTACCGACGACTATTACGGTTTTCTCGATCCCACCGATAGTGTGAGCGAAAGGGATTTGGTGGATATCGGTATCGGACGATTTGTGGTAACCACGCCCGAGGAAGCCGCTCAAAGCGTTGATAAAGTGATCCATTATGCCACCAGCCGCCGATGCATGGACGACTGGCGCAATGTGTTGACTTTTGTAGGCGACGACGAAGAGGGCAATCTGCACACCAATCAGGCCGACGACCTGGCAAAACTCATCGAGAATTATTATCCACAGTACAATACCGACAAGATTTATCTGGATGCATTCACCCAGCAGACCACAGCAGGCGGGCAGCGCTATCCCGGAGTGAACGAGGCCATCAACAGTCGCATCGAAAAGGGTACGCTCGTTATGAATTACACCGGCCACGGTGGCGAAGTGGGCTGGGCGCATGAGCGCGTGTTGCAAAACGGAGATATTAATAGCTGGAAAAATTATGATAAGATGGCTGTGTTTATCACGGCTACCTGCGAGTTTGCCCGTTATGATGATCCGGGTCGCGTTTCGGCAGGCGAGTATGTTTTCCTGAATCCCAAAGGCGGCGGCATCGCCCTGTTTACTACGGCGCGTGCCACGTATGCCGGATCTAATTACAGCCTCAACGAAAAGCTTTACCAAAAAATGTTTTCTAAAATCGACGGCGTCTATTATGCCATGGGCGATCTGATAAGGCTTGCCAAACGCGAGAGCAATACGTTGGGCAACGACCTGAAGTTTTTGCTCATTGGCGATCCGGCACTTAAAATGGCCTATCCCGACTACGAGGTACACACCACCGCCATCACCTTTTCTGAAACCGGCCAGGAGGCTGATACACTCAGCGCATTATCAAGGGTAAAAATTGAAGGTATGGTTACGGATGATCAGGGAGCCATTCAATCGGACTTTAATGGGATTTTGCACGCTATTGTTTACGACAAAGAATCGCTGGAAAGCACCTTGGGTCAAGACCCGTCGAGTCAGGTGCGCACTTTCAAACTACGTAAAAATGTGATTTACAAAGGTCAGACTGAAGTTACTGACGGAGTGTTCTCATTTACTTTCATCGTGCCGGTGGACATTGCCTATAATTACGGTAGCGGCAAAATCAGCTATTTTGCAGAAGATGGCTTTAAAACCGCCAATGGCTACGACTTCGATTTGATCATAGGCGGATTTGATGAAAATACCGTTGCTGATAACGACGGGCCGGAGATAGAACTTTACATGAACGACACCACTTTCCGCTGGGGCGATATTACCAACCAGAACCCGGTGCTGCTGGCGCATGTTTTCGACCGCAGCGGCATCAATACCGTGGGCAATAGCATAGGGCACGACATTACCGCTGTGCTGGACGAAGACACCGAAAAGCCTTTTAAACTCAACGATTATTACGAGTCGGATGCCAAAGGATATACCAGCGGCAACGTACGTTTCCCTTTTAGCAACCTGGAGCCTGGCGAGCACATGGTTACTTTCAAAGTGTGGGATGTTTTTAATAACTCCTCCGAAGCATCGCTTAAATTTGTTGTAGTGAATGACGATCGGATCGTTATTGACAAAATCTACAGCTATCCAAATCCTTTTGCCACCGAAACCTGGTTTGACTACAATCACAACCAGGCCAACGAACCTACGGAAGTAAAAATTGAAGTTTACGATCTTAGTGGCCGCCTGATGACTACTTTGCAACAAAACAACCTGAGCAGTGGTTTCTATGCCGAGCCTATCCGCTGGGAAGGCACCACCGACAGTGGCCGCCGACTGGGTGGCGGCGTGTATGTGTATAGGGTTCAGATAAGAGATGTAGCCGGACGCACTGCCACCGCAGTAAACAAACTTGTGATTGCGCGTTAATTATTTAAACTAATTTTAGACCCTTGTTTTTGAACCATAAATCAAAATCTTAATTCTGCAAAAGAACCTATGAAAAATATTTATAAATCCTTGCTGCTGCTGATCCTTATCACGGCAGCTTTTGATGTGTTTAGCCAGACGGTTGTTGCGGAGCATCACACCCTGCAATGGAACGATCCTGTACCCTGGGATGCTTCGGCCAAAGAATCGACGGGGCTTGTGCTCAACTTCGATGATGCCACCTTTGTGGATGCCTATGGATTGTTACCGGTTTTTACGCGGCGTATCCCGATGGACGACAATACCGGAAATCTGATTTTTACATTGAATAATGTACAATATGCTCCTGTGACTGCTGAAATGGATGGGGTTGAAGATTTGCTGTTGATCACCGACGTGCCGCAGTATTATGCAGAAGTCGCAACAACCCGCGGCGAGCGCCACACCATTTTCCGGCTGATGCCACTTCGCTTTAATGCACTTACGGGAATTTTTGATCAAATCGTTTCTTTTGATCTTTCCTGGCAAATAGCTCCTCTGGATACAATTATCAGCGTCAGGCGCGATTCGATCCCCAACTACGCCGAAAACTCTGTGCTGGCTACCGGCCAATGGTTTAAAATTGGCGTTATCGACGATGGTATTTACAAACTTACCTACGAGCAAATGCAGCAGTTGGGAATGCAGGGTAGCATCTCCTCATCGGCAATAGCTTTGTATGGCAATGGCGGTGGCATGTTGCCGCAGGCCAACGAAGATTTTCGCTACGACGATTTGCAGGAAAATGCCATCGAGATGCACGATGGCGATGATGGCAGCTTTGATGCCGGCGACTATTTCGTTTTTTACGGCCAGTCGCCTCACGAGTGGAAGTATAGCAACATAAAACAGGCTTACGAATTTTCGCTCAACAAATTTTCTGATACAGCCTATTATTTTATTAATACCTCAGCCATCGGCGGTAAGCGCATTGAGGAGCAACTACAGGTACCCTTAGCGCCCGAAAATATTATTACCACCTACAACGATTTTGCTTCGCACGAAATCGATGCAATCAATCTTATCCGTTCGGGGCGCGAATGGTACGGCGAAACTTTCAGCGAACAGTTGAGCTACGACTTCTTCTTTCCTTTCCCGCACCGCGACGTGAGCACCAATATAAACGTCAGCACCGACCTTGCCGCCCGCTCGGCGTTGACCAGTAAGTTTGTGATCCGTGCAAATGGCGACTCTATTTATTACGACAACGTAAGTTATGTTATAATGAATTCCGCTACCAAATACGCCAACATTTCTGATAAGTCGCGCTGGTTTATGGTAAACGATACGCCCGACATCACTGTTGGCATCAGCTATTTGAGACCCGACAACTTCTCGACAGGTTGGTTGAATTACGTTACCGTAAATGTTACAAGTTATTTGGTTTACGACGATAAATTTTTCTCGTTTCGTAATCGGGAGCAATCCATTCCTGATCGTGTATCTCAATATGTAATTGATAATGCCGAGCCGGATTTTCAGGTTTGGAATATCACCAATCGTTTGCAGCCACAGCGTATGTTTACCACCCTGAACAATGGCATGTGCAAATTCGTACTTGTTTCAGATGCCATCAATGAGTTTATTGGTTTTACTAATAATGATTACCGTTCGCCGGAATTGATGGGTTCAGTCGAAAATCAAAATTTGCATCAGCTTGGCGCGGCCGACTATGTCATCGTTACCAATCCGTTGTTTTTGGATCAGGCGCAACGGCTCAAATCGCTTCACCAAGAGGTGGATGGTATGGCTGTGCACGTGGTTACCACCGAGCAGATTTACAATGAGTTTGGCTGCGGCATTCCCGATCCGTCAGCCATCCGTGATTTTGTGCGCATGGTCTATTATCGCTCGCCGGCGGCTCCAAAGCTAAAATATTTGTTGCTTTTTGGCGACGGCTCCTACGACCCGAAATACCGTACGGGCGAAAACCACAACATGGTTCCTACTTTCGAAGCCCGCAATTCGCATTGGTATGCCGGTTCCTTTGTCACCGACGACTTTTTTGGTTTGATGGATGCCGGTGAGGGAAAAGAGTCGATGGGAAGCATCGACCTGGGCATCGGAAGATTTCCGGTGGTAACAAAGCAGCAGGCGATAGATATGGTGGACAAGGTAGAAAACTACATGCACCTCTCTTCCCGAACCCAGGGCGCCTGGCGCAACCAGTTGTGTTTTATGGCCGATGATGGCAATGGCAACCTGCACCTGTTGCAGGCCGATACCATCCTGGTGCGCGACATCGTGCGCAAAAACCGCAACGTGAACATCAACAAGATTTATATTGATGCCTATCCTCTCGAAAGCACTGCCAACGGAAATACTTTCCCACAGGCCAACAAAGCTTTTAACGACCAAATGCAGGAAGGCGCTTTGATAGTGAATTATACCGGCCATGGTGGCGAAACCGGACTTACGCACGAAAGCGTAGTGGAGATAAGCGACATTCTTTCCTGGAAAAACTACGACCGGCTGCCTTTGGTAATTACAGCTACCTGCGAGTTTAGCCGATTTGATAATCCGGCGCTTACCTCTGCCGGCGAGCTGGTGCTGCTCAATCCATTGGGTGGCGGTATTGGATTGCTGACCACTACGCGGGTAGCCTTTGCAAGTGTAAATCTGATCCTGAACAAACGCATCTACGACACACTCTTTACTATTCAGGGCGGAAATGAAGTGCGTTTTGGCGATCTTATCATGAAAACTAAATTGCCGGCAAGCTCCAGCCTGGTTAATTTTGTTTTGCTTGGCGACCCGGCACTGAGGCTGGCCATGCCGCAGCACGACATCATTACCGATTCGATAAACGGGCAACCGGCTAACTCCTTTAGAGATACACTAAGCGCCAATAGCACCATTACCATCAGCGGACACATCCGGCAGCACAATATGCCCGGAGCGGTGCTTACCGATTTTGATGGCGTTATTTATCCTGCGCTTTACGATAAGCCCGAAGAAGTAACCACACTGGCATCGGCAACCGACAGCTATCCTTATACTTTTGAATTACA
This sequence comes from Clostridia bacterium, assembly GCA_009928785.1. Classification (GTDB taxonomy): domain Bacteria; phylum Bacteroidota; class Bacteroidia; order Bacteroidales; family 4484-276; genus SABY01. The sequence goes on from SABY01000003.1 coordinate 21,814, forward strand.
AAACAAAATACTTTGCCAGGGAAAGGCCAGCGTAAAAAATGGAAGATTTAGCTACACCTTTATACTACCGCGCGACATCGACTACAACTTTGGCTACGGTAAACTTAGCTATTACGCCATTGATAGTGCGCGCGATGCCAGCGGCTATTTTTCGGGACTGGTTGTAGGCGGCACACAGCACAACGCCCAGGCCGATAATGTGGGACCCGACATTAAGCTGTTTCTTAACGACAGCACTTTTACCCCCGGAACGGCTATTAATCCTTCGCCGCTGTTTCTGGCGCGCCTTTCCGATCCTTCCGGCATAAACGCCGCCGGTGCAGGCATTGGGCACGACATAGTACTTACCATCGATGGTAATTCTTTTCATTCGATGAATCTCAATCATCTTTTCGATCCCGAAATAGACGACTACAGCAGCGGAAGCATCATTTTACCACTCGAAAACCTAAGCAATGGAATGCACACTTTGCATCTGCGTGCCTGGGATATGTTTAATAACTCCTCGGAAAAGACGCTCGAATTTTTTGTTTCCGACAGCATGGGCGTCGATTTGCTCAATGTGTATAATTATCCCAACCCATTCCGCAAGGAAACCTGGTTCACCTTCCGTCACAATCAGTTTGAAGGATCGCTCACAGCAGCCATCGAAATTTACGATTATTACGGTAACCTGGTACGGACGCTTGAACCACAAACGATAAACACCAGCGGCTACGCCATGGAACCCATCCGATGGGACGGCACAAGCCAGGGTGGCGATAAACTGGCGCCGGGATTGTACGTGTATCGTTTGCGCGTAAGTGATACCAGAGGCCAATACACCGAGCGGGTGCAAAAACTTATCATTACCGACTAACACGGAGGCTTTTGGCCAACATTTCCAAACAATATAAAAAATGAATGACCGTTTACCTTCATTATTTTAATAAAAGTAAATCCGATCTTTATGATTAAAAAAACCCTTGCAGTTGTTACTGCATGCATGATGCTGACGCACCTTGCCTGGTCGCAGGATAAGCCTAACTATCTGGGGCAAACCAACACCATTACTACAGCAGTACCTTTTTTGCTGATAGCTCCTGATGCCCGATCGGGTGCCCTGGGAGATGTGGGAGCTGCCTCTACACCGGATGCCGCCTCTATGCACTGGAATCCTGCCAAGTATGCCTTTATCGAATCCAAAGCCGGCTTCTCGGCTTCTTATAGCCCGTGGCTTCAGGCCATTGTCAGCGACATCAACCTGGCTTACGTGTCGGGCTATTACCGCATCGACGATCAGCAAACCATTGCTGCTTCATTGCTTTTCTTCTCTTTAGGCGACATCAACTTTACCGACATCCAGGGCGAAAGCATCGGCAACTACCGGCCCAATGAGTTTTCGGTGGATGCTACCTATAGCCGAAAATTCTCCGACAACTGGTCGGGAGCTGTGGCTGCCCGCTATATTCACTCCAACCTTACGCAGGGCGTGAGTGTGGGCGGACAAGCTACCAAACCCGGACAGTCAGTAGCCGCCGACATTGCCGTGTATCATCAACGTGAGCTTGACTGGCGCGATTTTGAATATGCCGAGTTTGCTTTGGGTATTAATATCTCCAATATCGGGTCTAAAATTTCCTACTCTGACGCTACTACCGATAAAGATTTTATTCCTACCAACCTGCGCATCGGGCCACGCCTTACGCTCGACCTGGACGATTATAACCGTCTGTCGTTTATGTTGGATGTGAATAAGCTATTGGTTCCCACACCGCCGGTGTACGCCAAGGATTCAACAGGCAGCCCTATATATGTTGACGGGCAGCCCGTGATCGAGGCAGGCAGAGACCCCAACGTAGGCCCTGTAGAAGGAATGATCCAGTCGTGGTACGATGCTCCCGGTGGTTTTGAGGAAGAACTTAACGAGTTTTACTTTTCTGTAGGCACAGAGTATTGGTACAACAAAGTTTTTGCAGTACGTGGAGGATTTTTTTATGAAAATAAAAACAAAGGAAATCGTAAATATTTTACCCTCGGCGCAGGGCTAAAATACAATGTGTTTGGCTTGGATTTCTCGTACCTGATCCCACTCGAACAGCAAAATCCACTGGAAAATACTTTGCGCTTTACCCTCAGCTTCGACTTTAACGAGTTTTACAACTAAGATAAAACGCGGGCAGGGATTTTTTTAAACGCATAAAAAGAGCCGGAAGAAATAGTTTCTCCCGGCTTTTTTTATGCCCGGGAAAATGGGGTTAATGATTTTAAAATTACTTTCGTAAAAAAAAAGGCTATGGATTTTCGGGTAGGTTTCGGATACGATGTGCATCAATTGGCCGAAGGTCGGCGGCTGATGATTGGCGGAGTGCACATTCCGCACCACAGCGGGTCGTTGGGGCATTCGGACGGCGATGTGCTGACACATGCTATTTGCGATGCATTGTTGGGGGCGGCTAATCTGCGCGACATTGGATTTTATTTTTCCGATCAGGATGCGGCCTACAAGGACATCGACAGTACGTTGCTGCTCAAACAGGTGGTGATGCTGCTCACCGACAAAGGCTTTGCCATAGGCAACATTGATGCTACGGTGGCGCTGCAGACGCCGCGGTTATCTGGTTTTATTCCACAGATGCAACAAAGGCTTGCCACCGCAGCCAATATTGTGGCTGATCAAATTTCTATAAAAGCCACTACCACCGAGCGCATGGGCTTCGAAGGCCGCGAAGAAGGGCTTAGCGCCTATGCGGTGGCGCTTGTTTATTCAACCAAAAAAAAGAAAATACAATGAAAAACAAACAGAGAAAATTCAGCACACTGTTGTGGATGGCTGTTGTGGTGGTTTTATTAATCCCGGTTTCACTTGCCGCACAGCAACCGAAAAATGAAACCAGAGATGAGAAAAAACAACGGCAGAAGTTGGCGCAGGAAGCGCGCTATTTAAAAGCACGTCAGGCTATTTTGGATTCGATGTTCGTGGTCACTGCCGAAAGTCTTCAATTCAGGAATGGCGAAACATTTGCACCGGTACAATCCACCATCAATTTTTTGAAAGTAACGGGCAATGTAGCGGTAGTGCAGATTGGCAGCGATTACTCGCGCACCCGTGGCTCCAACAGCCTGGGTGGATTTACAATAAAAGGCGAGATGACCGATGTGATGATAAAGGAAAAGGAGAATAAAAAACAGATTTACATGACCTTTACCATCAATGGGATACTTGGAAGAGCACGTATAGCACTCACCATTACCGGTGACGATCTTGCAGTAGTAGATGTAAATAACGTGATGCGGAATTATGCCCTGACCATGCGCGGGGCGGTAATACTGCCAGAGGACGCTTTGATATTTGAAGGCACCGAGTTCTGAAAAATTCCAATCTTCAATAACACCATTTCCACAAGGAAACTAATTTCATCCCGGAAAATTCCCGACCGCCTACCGTAAGGCTAACAATTGTTTGCAGCCGTCAGCCGTAAGGATTTGTGCCGGTAGGTTTGCAAAGGTTTTATGGTATTTTTGCCGGTATGTTTCATTGGTTGTCAAAACTTTATCTTAGGCTTTCTCTTGTTGGTGCCATCCTTTTGGGTGCTTCTTTTTTGTCGGCGCAAGGTTTTCAGCGTTATCTGGTTCCCGAAGAAGTGATTGAGTACCCACGCCGGCTTCAGGTAATGTGGGCAAACGATGTTTTTTTCCAAACCGACCGCTACTACACCAATGGATTACAAATCGAATATCACAGTCAGCATCTTGGAAATTCAGCCGTTTCTAAACTACTCTTCGATCCGTTGGTAGAATCGGCACCCATTTATAGTTTGTTGCTGACGCACGAAATATACACACCGCGCAATGTATTGGGCGACCCGGTGCGCACCGACCGTCCGTATGCCGGCGTGTTGCTGCTTGGGCTTAAAGGTGCTTTCTACGACGACGATCATCAGTTTGTGCTTAGCTCGACGATACAGGCAGGCTTGCTTGGGCGGTATGCCGGCGGACAATTTGTGCAAAACGGAATTCATGTTTTGCTACCAGCCTCCGAACCCATTCCGGGATGGACATACCAAATACAACAGGATATGCTCCTGAGCTACCTGGTGGATTATCAAAAGCTATTGTTCGACGCCGGAAAACTACAGATGGATGCGTTGGCAGCTACCAGCCTCGGACTTCCCCTCACCGACTTTTCGGGTGGCATAAGATTGCGATATGGCCAGGGCGACGATTATTTTTCACCGCGCCAAATATTGGCCGTCGATGGATTGCAATACAATATTTTTGCGGAAGCATCTACCCGGTATGTCGTTTATGATGCTACGCTTCAGGGTGGCGCTTTCAACCGGGAAAGCCCTCACACCGTCGAAGTTATCAATCCACTGCTGGCACAATTAAAAGCCGGAGCCTCCATTCGTTATCATAAAGTCAACACCGGGATCGGCGCACAATGGGTGTCCGCCAAATTTGAAAACGCCCTTCCCCACAAATGGGCATATTTTGTTATTGGCTTTTTGTTTTGAAATGACAAACCAAACAATAAATCAATCTCGCCACTGGTTTTCTAAGGAGCATTTTTGGTCTGGTTGGGAATTTTAAAGCATTCAAAACGAATCGGAGATTTTTTTTATGAAAAAATTTGTTCTCATACTTATCGTATTTCTTTGTTTGAGCATAGTGTCAGTTGGTCAGCAAAACGATTCTGCGCGCGTGAATCCGTATTCACATTTACAAAAAGAAAAGTCAGACTTTGCCAACCGTCTTTATTTTGGCGGCAGTTTCATGCTAAGCCTGGGAAGTTATACCAGCATTGGCATTTGGCCGCTGGTGGGTTACAAGGTCACCTCCAAGTTGTCGGTGGGTTTGCAGCCCGGCTACGAATATTTAAAATACGACAGCTATTATTATGGTGGCTCTTACGAAACCAGCAACTACGGAGCAAGAGTCTTTGCGCGGTACCGCATCATTCCGCAGATTTACGTGCACACCGAATATGCCGCTATCAATTACGAAATCGAAAGCAAGCTGCCATCGGGTCAGATTGATGAAACGCGCGAGTGGGTGCCTTTTTTGTTTTTGGGCGGAGGTCTTTCGCAGGAAATTGGCCGAAACAGTTATGTGTATATCCAGGTGCTGTTTGATGTACTCAACGACGAAAATTCGCCCTACCGCAACGGCGCCCCATTTTGGAGTATGGGCATCGTGGCCGGGTTTTAATCTGTGAGAGCTCCAAATTGTTTTTTTATTATTAAGATGAAGAAGAGATTATTAAAAGGTTTGTTGATCCTGTTTTCTTTTTTGCTTGTCGCAAATGGGCAGAGCCAAACCATGGCAGATCAGTTGCCCGAAAATTACCGCAAAGCTTATCAGGCTGGCACCCGTTCGGCGGATGGAAAACCAGGCCCGAATTATTGGATAAACCACGCCAGCTATAATATTGATGTGGAAGTGATGCCAGCCAATGGATCTATTAGCGGCAAAGCCACCATCAGTTACACCAACAACAGCCCCGATACTTTAACGCAATTGGTTTTTAGGCTTTATCAGGACATTTACAAAAAAGGCAATGCCCGCCAGTTTCCGCTCGGCAACTCCGATCTCACCGACGGTGTTCAGATTTCTGCCCTGACTATTGATGGAAAATCTTATGATGTAGAAGCAAATAAGGTGTCAAGATCGGTCACGAATATGACCGTACAACTTTTGGAGCCGCTGCTGAAAAATAAAACCGCTGAGATAAAAATAGAATGGAATTTTAAATTGCCGCAAAAGAGGTTTGTTCGTTTTGGGCAGTACCGCCCCGATCATTTATTTGCCGCTTATTGGTACCCGCAAATAGCTGTTTACGACGACATCGATGGCTGGGACAAAAACGAATACGTGGGCATGGTAGAGTTTTATAATGATCACAACGATTTCGATGTAAATATTACTGTGCCAGGTGGCTTTGCAGTGTGGGGCACAGGTATTTTGCAAAATCCTGCCGAAGTGCTGGGCACAGCCAAAGCCAGGCTGCTGGAGAAGGCTGCCGGCAGTGACCAAATCGAGCGCATTATTGAGGCAAACGATTATCAGAATCTTGATAAATTTACAAATTTTGCCAGCAGCACCTGGCAATTCCACGCTGACGCGGTTCCCGATTTTGCTTTTGCGGTAAGCAGTATTTCCCAATGGGATGCCACAAGTGTTGTTGTCGATTCGGCATCAGGCCGGCGGGTTCTCATTTCGGCGGTGTATCCTCCCGGACAAACGCATTACGACCAGGTGGCTGGCATAGCGCGTGAGGCCGTACAATATATGTCGTTCCAGTGGCCAGGCGTTGCTTTTCCTTATCCGGCGGCTACGGTTTTTGCCAATAGCCTCAAAACCGGTGGCATGGAGTTCCCGATGATGGCCAACGACGGCGCCCCCGACGACTTCGCCGACTTGCAGGGGCTGACCTACCACGAGATTTTTCACAACTATTTCCCATTTGCCCTGGGCACCAACGAACGCAAATATGCTTTTATGGATGAGGGCTGGGCGCATTATTTTCCCACTGGTTTCCTGGCCGAAGTGTCGCCCGAAACTATTTATTTCCAGCGCTCCATTCATAATTATGCTGCTTTCGCAGGAAGTGAAAACGAGCTACCTCCTATGATTCCTACCTATATCTTTAACGACTATACTACTCAGCGCATGGCTGCCTACACGCGTCCGGCAGTGGCATATCATCTGCTGCGCCAGGAGCTTGGCGATGCACTTTTTGGTAGCGCTTTGCGCGAATATATGCGCCGCTGGCAGGGCAAACACCCGATGCCTTACGACTTTTTTGCCACCTTTGATGATGTGGCCGGGCAATCGCTGGAGTGGTTTTGGAAACCCTGGTTTTTTGATCGCGGCATTCCTGATCTGGCAGTAGAAGCTCCCGACGAGCACAACGTTGTGAGTATCCGGCGCCTGGGTTCGATGCCCGTGCCGGTATATCTTCAAATTGATTTTACGGACGGAACCAGCGCCATTATCGAAAAAAAAGCAAGTGTATGGAAAGATGGAAAACACACAGTGGAAGTTTCGGTGCCATCCCAAAAAACCATAAAAAGTATGGTGCTCGGCAACGAATGGATTCCCGACAGCAAGCCCGACGACAACCACTGGCAAATGCGTTAATGCTTTTAGTAACAAACTTTTATGGTGCTGGCTTGTTTATTTGTCACAACACAAGCCCCTATGAAAAAACATGCAAAAGATTTATTTCATCAGCTTTTTCCGTCATACGTCATTAAAAGCGAAAACGATCAGATGAGTCAAAATCAGCCTTTGATCAGGGATGCAGATTATAAAAAAGAATTTGATTCCTGGAAAAACTCGCCGGCGCAGAACCTCATGCGCGAGCAGTTGTCGGAAAGCTATCTTAACCGCAGCAAAAACGAATCTTCTATTCAGATCGCGCTATATACCGCCCCCGGAGCCATCGGCCTCACACTTAAACTGCCTGAACAAACCGACATAAAATATTACCGCTTCGTGCTTGACTGTTTGTGTGAACAGTTGATGACGCTTAAATATAGCCTCTATAGTTCATCCCTCGAAGAAAAGCCCGGAGCCAATGAAAAAAACCATCTTTTCGAAAGATATTATCTGAAGCCTGACATCCTAAACGCTGGCTATCCGATCAATCAGCTTTATGGCAGCATAATGCTGGAGCTGGAGATTGAGGCAGATCAGGTAAAATACCTGAAAGTGATGAGCACCTACCATACCGGTTATAACTACATGCCACCACTGGGTTTCGATGCGTTGGTGCGCTATCTGTTCTCTTGCAAAGCGTCGGGTAACGGTGAATAATTAAGCGCATCAAAATCGATCACCTTGAGCTGCCAACGGCCATCAATAGGAATTTTGCGATAATAAAAAGGCTTCAATAAAAAGCCTGCTGCTATCATCGAGCCACCGATAATTGCGGTAGTTTTATCCACCAGCGGATATTCGTTGTACAGGATACCGTTAACTCCGGACATACTTATATAGGCCAGGCCACTCAATATCAATGCTTTTATCGAAAACCTGTAAACAAATCCGCGGAAGCGAAACATCTTTTTTATCTGCTGTAACTGAATGATGATGGAGTAGTCGAGCGTAAGCGTGCTGTCGGTAAGTTGGGTGAGGGTGCCTTTGAGGCGTGTTTCGTTTACCAGCAACTCGATTTTGCTGCCGGGCGAATATTTGAAGTTTTTGGCCGTACCGGTTTTTTCGACCACCAGATATTGCTGTGCCTGCATGGCCGGAAGAACGAGGAATAGGATAAATAGCAACGTCGAAAACCGGATTATCATGGGATAAATCTGAAAGTAAAAGCCGCTAAAGTAGGTAAAAAATCAAGTGTTTCAGCCTTTTCTGTGTGGCTGACGTCTGATAATTTTTAAATGGGAAATATCCGAGCCTTTTTTCATCATCATTTTTTTAATTTCTATGTAAAAGCAACTAACCCAGGCCAAAAAGCACAGGGTTAGTAAATTTGAAGGCTCTGATATTATTTATTGGTTGTAGCTCATCTTTAGCAACTCAGTAACCCTGCCCTTTAGGGCAGGGTCAGAAAGTACTGCCAGAAACTGGCGGGCTTTAGCCCGCAATACTTTTACATCACTATCTCTCCATGAACTCCTCATAACATGCTCTTTATTTGGGATAGAGATTACTGAAACACTATTGCCTTTTTACCCCCGACCTTTAGGCCGGGGTTAGTGAACAGCCTGACCACAAAATTTTATATCAGAGCCAATTTGAATAAACATGATTAAACAGATATTGAAACTGCATTACTGAAGAACAATCACCGCCTTTGGCTCGATGACGCGGAAAACAAACGATTCGGTGAGGTAAAGCTGTACTTCGTTTTGGGAGTGCGATTCATAGCCTATCGATAAGTCCTGGCCAAGAACGAGTTTGAAATCGCCGCCACGCAACGACACCATAGCTCCTTCGGTGATGTATGGGCTGATGATGATCTTGCCGCCCATCAGGCGTTCGATGTGCGAAAACAGGGGGTAACCTTTGACGTAAGTCATCAGCTCTTCCCATTTTTCGATACCCAGCACCAGGTTGTAAGGTCCTTCCATCGAAGCCTTTGTAAATGTGGCAATGCCGCGGGCAATTACGTTGAGGATGCCTTCAGGATTTTCGGGGAAAGCAATAGGTTGGTGATCCGAAGATTGAAGCAATCCCTTGATGCCTGCTTCGGGCAAACCGTGATAGATGGCCTTTTCTTCAAATTCGGCCATTTTGCGGGCAGCAGCTTCCAGCGCATCAAGATCGGCATCTTTGGCGCCGCGGCTTATGTTGTCGAGCTCCCACTGGTTAAGTTTAAAGCTGATGCGTGACTCTACAAGCGGCATTACATCAAAGGTGCCATAGCGCACCTGATCGGTAGGTTGGTTTTTTTTCAGGTTAAGGCGTCCGGTTGACACCGCCGAAAAATTCCAGCCGTGCGGGCCTTCCACATCTACAAACTTACGCGCCGAGAGCAGATTGCGCATCACATCGGCAGCGGTTTCGTTAATTTCTTGCCAGGCAGCATCATTGATGGGTGCCAGCGATCTTCTTAAAATATCCATGGTGTTATTGTTTTAAATTTCCAATTCCTAAATCTTCGTTGCCTTCTTCTTTTTCTTTCTCATCGCCAACAGCACCTTCTTCAATTTCGGTGATGTCGCCGGTGGTAAAAAGATAGGTTTTAAGCTCTTCGTCCCAGGCTGGCATGTTGCGCCGCAGATATTCGAGTGCCATGCAGGCATGTTCTATTTCTTCGTCGCGGTTGTGCTCCAGGATTTTCTTGAGCTGCTGGTCTTTGGTAACATCCACACGTTGTTGGTACCACATCACGGCTTCTACTTCCTCGATGAGGCTGCGCAGGGCGCGGGTGTAATCTCTGGTTTTTTCGCTGAGTTCTTCAGCGGGTTCGTGATAATCGCTCATATTTGTTTTTTTTAGATGAATGGCAAATATACAAATTTCGGCTAAAAGGCGTTGTAATTCCGGCATTTGGCTTAGGCCAAAAAATATGTCAAGGCTTTTAGCACAACGGAATACGAGGGTTTTATGAAGCATAAAGATTTAGAAAGTTTAACAACGCGCTATCGTTTGCGGTGGTTGTGTCAGCGTTTACTTTTGATGGTAATAATGGGATTTCTGTTTTATAGCTGCCGCCAGACCAATGAGCCGGATGCTGCCGTGGTATCGGGGGCGTTTCCACCGGGTGCATCGGGCAAAATATTACTAAGCGAGCTAACTCCTGAGAAAGTCATCGGCATCGACTCGACCGTGGTGGCTCCCGGCGAAACCTTCCTGCTTAATGCTTACCCTGCCGGAATTGGTCTTTATTTATTGCATTACGACGACAAAAACCAAAAGATAGCGTTGGTGATCGATAAGGGCGACACCCTTTTACTTACAGCAGACACCAATGGATTTTACAAAATATCGGGCAACGCCGATTCGCAGTTGCTGATGCAATATGCCAATGCCGCACGGGAGTTGCGGCTGTCGCTCGATTCGTTGGGAACTATCGTGCTGGCAAGTCGCAGCAAGGATGATTTTGTTGGATTAAAAACCGACACCGACCGGTATGTTGATAGCGCTATGGCAGCTCACCGGAAGTTTGTTGAGCGACTCATTTTGCAGCACCCTTCTTCGCTGGCCTCGCTGCTGCTGGTTAATACTTATTTCGCCGGCAATCTGCTCTTACCCATTGATTCGTTTCCCAATCTTTATCGCATTATCGCCGATAGCGCCGGGGCACGCTATCCCGGGAATGCGCACGTTTTGCATCACATCAGCCGTGTAGAAAGTGCAGAGCAGCAGCGTGAGCAGGAGCAAATGCTGGCCGAGCGGCTGCTTCCTGGTCGAAAGTTGCCTGAATTTTCTTTGCCTGATGAAAACGGAAATTTGGTAACAGCGTCATCTTTCAAAAACCAACCGATAATCCTTTTTCTGTGGGCTTCCTGGTCACCCGAAAGCCGTGCAGCCATCCAACAACTCAAAGCGCTCACCATCGACATCCCTATACTGGCTATTTCTTTCGACAGCGACAGCCAAATTTGGAAGGCTGCTGTTAAAATCGAAAATACTTCCTGGACGCACATTAACGATTCGCAAGGAATGTCGGGGGCAGCAGCAAAGCTATTTGGCGCAAGCCGCCACCTGCCTTATTTTATCCTCGCCGACAGCAGCAGTACCATCATTGCCTCAACCAGCCGTTTTCGTGAATTGACCGAGGCATTGGACAAGCTGAAATAGGCAGCCAAAAGATTGCAAACCGCAGCCTTTAAGGCAGAAGGTTAGTGTGGTTGATGATAGTAAATTTGACGTTGCTATTTTGCTCGTCATAACTTTTATTAGATTTGTGGTGCTCTTATCAAATTGTTAATCCTGGTAAAAAAACATAAGAAGATGAAGAAATCTATCCTTATCCTAACCCTTTTAGTTGTGCTTCTGGGTGCAACAGTCCGGGCGCAAAATCCGACCATCAGTATCTCCCAGCAATCCGCCTGCCCTGGCAGTGATGTAGCCGTGAGCATTAATGCCACCAACCTGCTACAAATAGGAGCCATCACACTCTTTATTGCTTACGATACTGCCGCAGTGCAATACATTACGCTCAACAACGTACATCCAGAGCTCGGCGGGTTGCTTTACAACCATTTGCTTGCACCGCAACCTATGGTAGCAGTGAGCTGGGCAAGTATCGCCGGCGCCAATATCGCCGCAGGAAAGCTCTTCGATATACAATATCATTACAAAAATGGGCAAGGCAACTTTGCTTTTCTGCCCAATTGTGAAATTTCAACAACCGAATTGGTGATTCTGGATGTGGCTTATGGCAGCGGCTCCATACAGTCGTCCATTCAAATTCTTAGTCAACCTGCCGATCAGTTGGTTTACAGTGGCGAATCGGCTGGCTTTGCTGTGGAAAGCGTCCCAATCACGGCTTACCAATGGCAGCGGAGCACCAATGAGGGAGCTACTTTTGTCAATCTGGGCGAAACAGCAAATTATTCGGGTATCGACACCCCGACACTTGAAATAGCCACTGCTAACCTAACCATGACTGGCAATCTTTATCGATGCAGGCTCACTGCCAGCGGGTGCACCATTTATAGCCGCGCTGCCTTGCTGGAAGTGCGGCAGTTGGCCACACAAACTTTTCAGTTTGCGGCAGGCTGGAACACTTTTGCAATGGCCGTGCAACCGCTGTCGTTGGATGTTGATGATGTATTTGATGATTTGGGCGATCAATTAATTTTTGTGTCTGATGGGCAGGGAGTGTATTATCCTGCTGGGGGTGTTAACACACTGCCGCAAATTGATCCGTCAGCAGGTTATTTTTTAAAAATTTCTAACAATGCCTCAATCGTTATCACCGGGATACCCACCGTGCCTACCTCAATTCCCATCGGTGCCGGCTGGAACCTGCTGCCTGTACTTTTGCCATGTGATGTCGAAATTGGTGCACTGCCTGCAGAGGTGTTATCAAAGATAGAAGCCATCTGTGAGATAGCCGGCGGAGAAGTATTCTGGCCTTCCAAAAATATCGAAACGCTCACCACTTTGCAAACCACAAAGATGTATCGCCTAAAGGCAAACGAAGATTTTTTGTGGGAGTTTCCGGCATGCAATCCCTAATGGGGCTGAAGTTCGGAAATTTGCGCTTGACGCTGTATTTTAAATCCTTTCAAAATAGCATCCTATACACTCTTTCGATGTCCTGTGTTAGCTGGCTCACCGAGATGTACTTGCTGTAGCGGCGGTACTCGCGGCCTTCGAAAAAAACGATGATGGCCGGATTGGCAAATACGCCATATTGCGCAGCAATGACGGGATGATGCTCGCTGTTGATAAAAGCCAATGACAGAAGCGGAAAATCCTGCTCCGCCATCTCCTGGATTTTTGGCCGCAGACTTACGCACGGCGCACAGCGGTCGCTGTAGAAATAAAGGATCGAAGCAGCAGCTTTGGCCACCAGCTCATGGGTTTCGTTAAGATGATGTATTTCGTTATGCATCGGGATATTATTTGGTGATGCAAAAGTACACATGTGTAAATGTGGTGGAAGGTATTTCCCGATAATAATTATTTCACCCGTTCGGGATTAAGTATTAATAACCAAAAACTGCCGACTGAAAACTGAGGACTGCCAACTGAGAACTGAGGACTGCCGACTGAAAACTGAGGACTGCCAACTGAGAACTGAGACCTGCCGACTGAAGACTGAGGACTGCCAACTGAGAACTGAGGACTGCCGACTGAGAACTGAGACCTGCTGACTGAGAACTGAGGACTGCCAACTGAGAACTGAGACCTGCCAACTGAGAACTGGAATATGTTTTTAATTAAAAACGTAGAGCACCTCGCCATCGAAGCGAGTGTTGTATTGCACCATAGGGTAGGAGGCGGGACCTTGCACTATGGAACCGTCGAGCAGTAAATAGCGGGAGCCGCTGCAGGTATCAACAGCAAAGAGCGCCGACTCGTCGACGATTAGGCGGGTGCATTTGAGCACCGGCTCTGTGATGCAGCAACTGTCGGGTTTGTAGGTGGGCGTGCGCTCGAAGGCTTTGAACTCGTCGAGGGAGGCGCGATAGATGATGATGCCGCGGCTTGGCTCGTTGGCCGTAACGTAGGCATAGCCGCCAACGCTGTTGAGGGGCAAGTACTGGGTAGAGTTGGGATAGATGTAAAAGTTTACGTAGCCAATGTCGATGGGCGGATCGTCGTTGCCATTGCAGGAGATAAGAATGAGCGCGGTAAAAAGTGAAAATAAAGCGGCAGAAAAAATCGTTTTGGAAGCCATAATCGTTTTGGATGTATGTGAGTTATGTAACGCTACCACAGGATGGATATTTTGCGGAAACACGAGGGGCTGATGCCAAAAATGCGATCTTTACCAAAAGTTTTTTTTAGTGCGTGATACACCTTATTATATAGTGCTATGGATTTGGGCAGTGATGCTGCCCCTGGAGGGTTTTGCCCAAAAGCAACACGAATATGTTTTTGATGTGATCACCAGCGAAAACATGCTGCAGCAAAAAGGTCTGTCGGCCAATACCGTCAACCGTATCATGCAGGACAGTTTTGGCTACATGTGGTTTGGCACCTGGGACGGGCTTAACAAATTTGACGGATATACTTTCACCGTTTACACCCGTGCCGATGGGCTGAGTAACGAAACCATCCACGCATTGATAGAAGCCGACGACGGCAACATTTGGATTGGTACCGACGACGGATTGAATTGTCTGGAACGTGCTACCGGCCGAATCGTTTCGTTTGCGTGCCATATCGACGATAGCTCCGGATTGATTGATAATAAAATTAATGATCTTTATCAGGATGTGGCCGGTCGTATTTTGATAGGTACCGCACGTGGATTGTGCAGCCTGGATTTGCAAACACATGCCATCCAGCGCTTCGAAACGGGAAGCCGTGGCCGCAATAACAGCGTCAACTGCATCATGCGCAGCGCTGACAGCACCTATTGGCTGGGAACCAACTTTGGCCTGGTGGAATACGATCTGGAGAAAAACCAAAGTATGCGTCACCTCAATCGTCCCGACGATACGCATAGTTTGAGCGATAACCGGGTGCGCGATATACTTGAGGACAGCCAGGGAAGGCTTTGGATTGCCACCGAGAACGGACTTAGCCTGATGAATCGCACCGACAACACTTTCAGGGTTTTTCGTTATGAGCCTGCCGACGAAGCAAGTTTGAGTCATAGCTTTATCGAAACCCTTTATGAAGATACCAACGGAGAGTTGTGGATAGGAACCGATGGTGGTGGTTTGAATGTGATGAACCTGACAGATTTTACCATCAGGCATATCCAGGCCGACAATGCGAATGCCACAAGCCTGAGCAACAACCGTATCTACCATATCACCAACGACCGGCATGGCAACCTCTGGATCGGCACATTTAAAGGTGTAAATGTCATCGACCGGTACCGGCCTAAGTTTGCGCTTTATTCGGCACATACCGGCGACCCGGAAGCTTTGAACGACAACTTTGTGTGGGCCTTTCTTGAGTATGCTCCCGGAATTATTTGGATTGGTACCGACCGTGGCATTAGCATATTCAACGCGGAGAGCAAAAAGTTTGGCAGCCTCTCCGGCTATTTTCGTGGCCAAAACCAGCTTTCGAGTCAGCGCGTGCGGTCATTGCTCAAAGATAGTTTTGGCAACGTGTGGATTGGAACCCGCGATGCAGGCCTCAACAAGCTCGAAACAAAAACCGGGCGTATGCTTCATTTCAGCCCGTCGATGCAGTATTACAACATCATCAGCGACAGCTATGTACTCGACATGCTGCAGGACGACAATGGCATGATATGGGTCGCAACCAACAATGGGCTTAACATTATTGATCCCAAAACAAATGCTATCAAAATCTACCGGCACGATGCACAAAAGCCGGGTACTATTTCCAACAGCACCATCTACGACATCTACCAGGACAGGCAAGGCACAATATGGCTTGCTACCCTCGACGGCCTCAACCAATATCATCCGGCAGGCGATACCTTCTCGGTGATCCGCAACAACATGGCTTCCCAACATTTGGCTACCGACCGCCTGTTCAGCATACACGAAGACAGCCTCGGAAATTTATGGCTGGGAACACGTGGTGGCGGGCTTGAATATTACGACAGGATAAACAACAGCTTTACCAACTACACCCACAGCGATGGCCTGCCCAACAATCTGGTGTATGGTGTGCTGGAAGATGAAGAAAACAACCTGTGGATGAGTACTAACTGGGGCATTTCAAAATTTGATATAAAAACCAAGGCATTCATCAACTTCGATGTTACGGATGGGTTGCAGAGCAACGAGTTCAATGCCGAGGCCTATATGAAATCCTCGTCGGGTGAAATGTATTTTGGAGGCATGAAAGGCTTTAATGTTTTTGATCCTGCCGACATTCAGCTCAACCCAATGACGAGCAGCCTGATGATTACCTCTTTCAAAATTTTCAACCAGCCCCAGCCCGGCCAGCTTCTCGATGGCGATACCATCGTGCTCACCTACCAGCAAAACTTTTTCTCTTTCGAGTTCTCTACTTTTGACTACTTCAATCCGCACAAGAGCAAATATGCCTACCGCCTCGACGGTTACAACAGCGACTGGGTATATGTGGACGGCGGCCGCCACTATGCCGACTACGCCAACGTAATGCCTGGCACCTATACTTTCAGGGTAACAGGTGCGGGAGGCAACGGGCTGTGGAACAGCGAGGGCGTGGGTCTTACTATCATCATCCGCCCGCCGTGGCACGCCACCTGGTGGTTTCGAACTTTCGCCGCACTGTTGTTTATCTTTTTAATTTGGCTCCTGATTTTCACCAGGGTGCGGCACATCCAAAAAAAACATCTGCTTGAAACACGGATGCTTACCGTCGAAAAACAATTGTTGGAGATACAGCAAAAAGCGCTGCGGCTGCAGATGAACCCGCATTTTATCTTCAACTCCCTCAACAGTATCCAAAGTTTTATCCTCACCAGGGATGTGGATATGGCCATCAATTATCTGAGCCGGTTTTCGCAGCTCATGCGCCTCATCCTGGCCAACTCACGCGAATCGGTGATTGCCCTGGCCGACGAGATAAAAGCCATAACGCTCTATCTTGAAATTGAAAAATTGCGTTTCGACAACCGTTTCGACTATCATATCAACACCGACCCGGAGATTGACGAAGATTTTACCGGAATACCGCCCATGATATTACAACCGTACGTCGAAAATGCGATTATCCACGGATTGATGCACAAGGCAACCCACGGCAGTATTTATATCGCTTTCGCTAAAAAGGGAAACAGTTTGCTTTGTACCATCACCGACGATGGTATCGGGCGTGAGCGGGCTATCGAAATCAAAGAAGCCTCGGGGCTTTCAGCTAAATCACGTGGCATGACCATCACCAGCGAACGGCTCGAATTTTTGAGTCAGAATGCTGATGAAAAGTTCACCGTACTTATAGTCGATCTCAAAGATACATCGGGTGCAGCAACCGGAACCCGCGTAGAGCTTACCATTCCCATTCAGGAGGTTTAGTGTTTGCGGATAGAGAGTGGAAGGTAGATGGTAGAAGGTAGAGGGTAGAAGGTAGAAGGTAGAAGGTAGCAGGTAGAAGGTAGAGGGTAGAAGGTAGAAGTTAGAAGTTAGAAGGTAGAAGGTAGAAGGTAGAAGGTAGAAGGTAGAAGGTAGAAGGTAGAAGGTAGAGGGTAGAAGTTAGAAGGTAGAAGGTAGAAGGTAGAAGGTAGAAGGTAGAGGGTAGAAGGTAGAAGGTAGAAGGTAGAGGGTAGAAGATAGAAGGTGGAAGGTGGAAGTTAGAAGGTGGAAGGTGGAAGTTAGAAGGTAGAGGTTAGAAGGTAGAAGGTAGAAGTTGCAAAAAACGGGTCGGCATCAGTGAAAGTATTTCCTAAATATTAATACTCATGTCAAATGATTTTTATAAAAGGTGTCCAATTGATCCGCTTTACGTGTATCCCTTGTCGCGGAATCATTCCCAACCTTGAATAGATTGAAAGAGCATGCTGTCACTTATTAGAATTCGCGGGGTTTTGGAATCGTTTGTTATTTATAAAGCCTAAAAATTAATGTGTTAAAATTAAAAACCGGCGGCCTAAGCCAGAAAAATTAGATATTTGCCGGTTTCATTTTAAGCTATCATAGCGTGGTAAAAGCAGTAATCATCGATGACGAGAAGAAATCGCGTCAGGCACTCATAGGCCTGCTCGAACGCTATTGCCACAATGTGATTATCCTGGGCGAAGCCGAAGGAGTACGCACCGGTATCGATCTGATAAAAAACACCAGCCCCGATGTAATTTTTCTCGACATACAGATGCAAGACGGCAGCGGTTTCCGTTTGTTACAGTCGTTCGAAAAAATAGATTTCGAAATTGTTTTCACCACCGCTTTCGATCAGTATGCCATCAAAGCCATCAAATTTAGCGCACTCGATTACCTGCTCAAGCCCATCGTACCGCAGGAGCTTATCGAAGCCGTGCAGAAGGTGGAAGAAATTAAGATAGCGCGACACCAAAACATGAGCAAAAACATTGGGGTACTGCTCGAAAACATTAATAACCCGGGCACAGAAACACGCAAAATAATCCTCGCCACCGCCGAAAAAATTCATGTTGTGGATGTGGACAATATAATAAGGTGTGAATCGGATAACTACTACACCAATTTTTTCTTTAAGGATGGTGGCCGGCTTTTAATAAGTAAAACATTGAAAGAAAACGAGTACCTGCTGCGCGATCATCATTTTATCCGTTCGCACAAGTCGCATCTGGTTAACACCAAATACATCAGAGGCTTTGTAAAAGGCGAGGGTGGTTACATCCTGATGAGCGACAACAGCAAAGTGCCGGTTTCGCGCCGACGCAAAGAGTTGATAATGGAAACATTGAATAACCTGTAAAAATCGGAAACATGCGCAATAGAAATTACTGTAAAACAAACGGATACAAAAGCAGAAATAACTTGTGAAAACGCCTGAGCAGCTAAGCCGGAAACTGATTGTTAAAAACCATTAACTTGTTTCAGTGGAATGGTTTGTAGGGCACTTCTACTTTTACGTGTTTTCTGTAAAGGAAATATTAGCACTAAAACATGGATGATCTTTTATATTTTTTATTAATAATCGGATGGTTGGCTTTCAGCTTTTACCAGCAGGGCGTTAAGAAAAAACGCAAGCAGGAAGAGTTGGAGGCAGCCCGGCGACGTGCGCTGACAGAGGATGAGGAGGCCGATAACAGGCAGGAAGCCTATGATGGGTCTGCGATGGAAACCGTGCCGACCAACCGCCGGCGCGACTTTGCGGAAGAACTTGAGCGCATGCTCACAGGCGAAGCACAAAGTCTGGAGGAGATACCCGAATACGAAGGACAATCGCTCGAAAGCATTCCTGAAATGGCTCAGATGACCGAAGTTCCCGAAAACGAAGAAACCAACATTTATCAAAAATATTATGACGCGAAATTAGCACCCGTATCGGCGCAGCAGGGAATGCCGGATAGAATGGAAGACAGACGTGAGGAATTGCAACAAGAAATTAATCAGGAGATGCAATTGGTTGATGTAGCAGAAGAGCCTGTTTATGGCACTTCCTGGTTCGATTTGCGCAAGGCAGTTATCTATTCCGAAATCCTCAATCGCCGTTACAGCTAATTAAGTGTGAGTTTAAATAAGGGGGCGTGATAAAAAGGTTTTGGAGAATCCGTTTTTTTATTACTAATTTTACCGCCCTTTAGCAAAAGCACAAATAAACATAAAATTATTTCGTATGTTAAAACATCTACTTTTAACTATTGGTATTCTGCTCACCTCCAGCCTGTATCTGTTTTCACAGTCGGGCGCACTGCAAGGTAAAATCCTTGATGCCGATACTAAAGAGCCCATTCCGTTTGCCAACATTGCGTTGTTTACGGGGGGCGACCTGATTACGGGGGCGACCTCCGATTTTGACGGTAAGTACGTTATCAAACCACTTACCCCAGGCAATTACAACGTGCGGGCTTCTTTTATTGGTTATCAAACCAAGGAGATTGCCAACGTTATTGTGAAAGGCGACAAAATCACTTTTGAGGATATCGAATTGTCGAGTACCACCGAAATGCTCGAGACTGTGGAGATAGTGGAATACCAAGTCCCACTTATTTCCAAAGACCAGACAACCTCCGGTGCAACCGTTACCAGCGAAGAAATTCAGAAGATGCCCAACCGCTCCACCACCTCTATCGCTACCACGGTGGGTGGTGTGTATGCCAATGCCGATGGCGGAGACATTAGTATCCGCGGACAGCGTTCCAGCGGTACGGTGTATTACATCGACGGGATGCGCGTTTTGGGATCGTTATCGCTGCCTGAATCGGCTATCGAACAGGTATCGGTAATCCTGGGTGGTGTGCCGGCCAAATTTGGCGATGCTACCGGCGGTATCATCAGCGCTACCACCAAAGGCCCGTCGCGGCAGTTTGGCGCCGGCGTTGAGCTGCAGACCTCCGAATTTTTGGATGCCTTCGGTTACAACCGCCTGGGATTAAACATGCAGGGCCCATTGGTTTCCAAAACCGACGATAATGGTAGCAAGACCTCACTCATCGGCTACTTCCTGGCCAGTGAGTTCATCTTTCGCCAGGACGGCCGCCCTTCTGCCACAGGTACTCTCGATAAAGTTACCGACGACTATCTGGCATTTCTAAAACAAAACCCACAGCGCGTTACTGGTACTGGCTTCGGCTTGTATAACAACTCGCTCTTTACACGCAAAAGTAACACCGAATCAGTAGATCAATCACAAAATACAGAACGTACCGAGATAAACCTCTCCGGAAAAATTGACCTGCGCACTTCGCCAACCATCTATCTTACTGTAGGGGGATCATTCAACCTGCAGGACTACAAGGCGTTTAGCTATTCCGGCAGCTTGTTTAACTGGGAAAACAACGCACATGTAAAGAATAATACCTGGCGTGTTTTCGGACGTTTTACCCAGCGTTTCCCGGCTGATAAAGAAAGCACCTCAGTGGTTAAGAATGTTTTTTATACCATTCAGGCCGACTACTCCAAATTCCATCAGGTGGTAGAAGACGAAACCCACGGCGACAACCTCTTCAACTATGGCTATTTGGGTAAATTTGAGACGTACAAACGTCGTTCGTACGAATTGGGCAGCGACACCATCAACGGAACCATATATAATAATGTGTTGTTGCAAAATAACTGGCAGGATACAGCTTTTACTTTCCAGCCTTACGACATCAACCCCACGGTAGCCCGCTACACCGAGCAGTATTACGAACTCTATCCTGATAAAGGCGACTGGCGTTTCAATCCGGGAGCCGGCTACTGGCTCAACTATAACCAGGTGCAGCTTTATGGTGGCTTGCTCAATGGTCAATCGCCCGACGGCGTTTACACCATGTGGAGCAATGTTGGCACGCAATACAATGGATACTCCGTTGACGACGATTCGCAGATAGGAATCTCAGCCAATGCCAGTGCCGACATTGGCAATCATGCCATCGAATTTGGTTTGCAATACGAGCAGCGTACAGAGAGCGCCTATGGTTATGGCCCTGTAGGATTGTGGTCGCTGATGCGTCTGATCACGAACACACACATCAACGAGCTTGACAAAAACAATCCGCAGTTGGTCGAAATCGAAGGCGTTTTTCAGGATACCATCAACTACAACCGCCTTTACAGCTTTACCGATCAGCGCATTTTCGATATCAATCTACGCAAAAAGCTGGGCATCGATATTCAGGGTATCGACTGGATCGACATCGATTCTTACGACCCACGCACCCAAACCATCAGCTATATCGACGAAAACGGCGTAATACACAAAAACACGCCTGTAAGTGGTGGTCTTTCCATAGATATGTTTAGCCCCGACGAGCTACTCAACGATGGCTCTAGTTACGCATATTATTATGGTTATGATCCTTATGGGAATAAACAAAGCAGCCGTCCGGCCTTCGACGATTTCTTTACCAGCCAGGACGATATTATGATGCCCAATGGCCTGACCAAAAAATACTACACCCGCGACATCGGAGCCTTTGAGCCGATTTACATGGCCGGGTACATTCAGGATAAATTTGCTTTCGACGACTTGATCTTTAATATTGGTTTGCGTGTTGACCGCTTCGATGCCAACCAGAACGTGCTGAAAGACCCCTATTTGTTCTATTCGGCCTACACAGTGGACGAAAGAAACAAAACTTTTGAAAACAAAGCGCACCCCTCCAACATTCCGGGCAATGCTGTTATTTATGTTGACAACAAAGACAATCCAACGGATGTGGTTGGCTATCGTGTGGATGATACATGGTACAACGCTACTGGCGCCATTATTCAAAATCCCAATATTCTGGATGTTGGTAATGGTATCACCCCTTATTTGGTAACTCCCGGTCAGACCACCTTATCCAGCGAGGTATTTGAAGACTATACCCCACAGGTGAGCGTGATGCCCCGTATTGCTTTCTCATTCCCGATTTCTGACGAAGCCTTGTTCTTTGCCCATTACGACATTTTAACCCAGCGTCCTACTTCTGCGCTGCGTATGGACCCAACACAATACTTTTTTATCGACCGTCAGGACGGAGCTATCAACAACCCCAACCTGAAGCCCGAGAAAACCATCGACTATGAGTTGGGATTTCAGCAAAAGCTAAGCAACACCTCTTCGCTGAAGATAGCCACTTTCTATCGCGAAATTCGTGACCAAATACAGTATTTCCGTTTTACTGGCGCCTATACTGGTGGTTCTAACCTGTATGATTCTTATGCTAACCTCGACTTCAGTACCGTTAAAGGTTTGACAGTAGAATACGACCTGCGCCGAACCAACAACATCCGCGCACGTATCAGCTACACGCTGCAATTTGCCGAAGGTACCGGCTCAAGCCCCAGTACTGCTGCGGCTTTGGTGAATGCCGGCCTGCCTAATCTGCGTCAGATATTCCCGCTCGACTGGGATCGTCGGCACTCTTTCAACATCGTGCTCGACTATCGTTTTGGCGAAGGCAAAAATTATAGTGGCCCCACATCTACGCGCACTATTAAGGGTACCGATCAGGTAAAAACTACCCAGTGGCTCAAAAATACCGGTCTGAACATTACCGTGGGTGGTGGATCGGGAACGCCTTACACCCGTGCCGAAAATATTATTGGTGTGTATGGTGGTGGCGGCGGTTATGTGCTCGATGGTACCATCAATGGTTCGCGTTTGCCCTGGCAGTTTCAGATCGATGGCCGTTTGGATCGTGACATTAGCATAACTAAAGACCCAAAATCCAACCTCTATCTCAACGTCTATCTGCAGGTGCTCAACGTGTTGAACACCCAAAACATCATCTCCGTATATCCCGCTACCGGTAGTCCGGATGATGATGGTTATCTGACAGCTCCTGAGTGGCAAAGCAACATCAATGCTTCCATTGATCCTGCTGCATATCGCGATCTTTATGCTTTACGCATGAATACGCCATTCAACTTCAGTACCCCGCGGCAAATAAGGTTGGGTGTAATCTTCAACTTTTAATCCCGCTATTTCAAGATTAATCAGATAAAATAAAAAATATCATACAGATGAGATACATATTACAAACGCTGCTGATTTTCTCGGTAATTCTAATGACTGCTCCCGGGAGCTTTGCCGAAGAACAACCCAATGTAGAGACGCAGAAGCTCAAAGCAGGCGCTGCCGGGTGTTCGCCCGGAGGTGCTTTCGCTTTTCTTGATGTAAATAATATCCGTGCCCGTATCAATACGGGTGGCGACATGTGGTGGAACTTCGATGTAGGCCAATATTACGTTCCTGCTAACACCTTGCAAACTTCCATGTTTTCGGCATCGCTGTGGATTGGTGGTGTGGACGTTAACGGTCAGCTTAAGCTGGCTGCACAACGCTACCGCCAGGTTGGCATCGACTACTGGCCTGGTCCTATTTCGCGCATCGATGCTTCGATAGATGCTGAAACCTGCGCACAATACGACAAGCTATTTATGATGACCCGTGCTGAGGTAGATGACTTTGTAGCCTGGTCAACCAGTGCCGATCCTGCCGAAGAATTTCCGGATTATTCTATCCCCGAAAGCATTCTCAATTGGCCGGCTCACGGCGATGAGAGTCTGGGGCAAAGCTACTATCTTGCACCATTTGTTGATGTTAACTTCAACGGTGAATACGAGCCGCGCCAGGGCGATTATCCTTATTACGATATCGACAACAGTTTGTGCAGAACGCAAACTCCTACCATGGACGCCGATTATTACTACGGCAACGAACCCGACAACTGGAAGTATGGTATTCTGGCCGACCAGGTTGTAAAAGGTGACCAGACCTTGTGGTGGGTGTTTAATGATAAAGGCAATATTCACACAGAAACCAGCGGTGCGCCCATTGGCTTGGAAATTCGTGCACAGGCGTTTGGCTTTGCTACCAACGATGAGGTGAACAACATGACCTTTTATAGTTACGAGATCATCAACCGTTCTACATTTAAACTTACCAATACCTACTTCTCTCAATGGGTCGATACCGACCTGGGCTACGCCTGGGACGATTATGTTGGCTGTGATGTAGGACGTGGTTTGGGATATTGTTATAATGGTAATGCTGTGGATGGTACCGGCCAGGTGGAAGCCTACGGCGACCAGCCCCCTGCTATTGGTGTTGACTTTTTTCAGGGGCCGTACATGGATCCTGATGGCATCGACAATCCAAAATATCAATACGTAATTAATGGCAATGGTGATACCACCAGTAGAATACAAATATGCGACATAAGTATCAACGGCGTTAACTTTGGCGACGGTATCATCGACAACGAACGCTTTGGAATGCGCCGTTATGTTTATCACAACAATACCTCTGCTAACCAGGCTACGACTGACCCGGCAACGGCTCCTGAATATTACAACTACCTGCGTGGTATCTGGAAAGACAATACCAAAATGGAGTACGGTGGTACTGCCCACATCAGCGATCCAAAAGCCGTAGGTCCCACAACCGACTTTATGTTTCCGGGCGATACCGATCCCTGCAACTGGGGAACCGGGGGCGTTCCGCCCAACGATGGTTTTAACCAAAATGGAAAATATTGGACTGAAAGAACCGAAAATAACCAGCCCGGCGACCGCCGCTTCATGCAGTCGGCTGGCCCTTTCGACCTGGAAGCTGGCGCTGTAAACTACATCACCGTGGGTATCCCCTGGGCACGTGCTACTTCGGGTGGTGCCTGGGCTTCGGTTTTGTTGCTGCGCGTAGTTGACGACAAAGCGCAGGCGCTGTTCGACAACTGTTTTAAAGTGCTCGACGGTCCCAGCGCGCCCGACATCTCCTTCCTGGAATTAGATAAAAAATTGGTTGTTAATATTAGCAACCGCAAAGGCTCCAACAACTTCATGGAAGGATATTCCGAAATTGACCCCAATATCCAATTGCTCGAAGATACTACCGGAAATCGTACAAAAGCACAGGAAGATTCACTTAAAACCTATCGTTTCGAAGGTTATCAAATTTACCAATTGCGTCGTCCGGATGTAAGTGTCGAAAGTCTTAACGATCCTGACCTGGTTCGTTTGGTTGCTCAATTTGATAAAAAGAACGGCGTTACCCGGCTTATCAATTATAACCTCGACCGCAGCATTGGCGCCACGGTACCCGTTGTTGAAGTTGAAGGTGGTGATGAAGGCATCAGTCATACCTTTGAAATTACCAGCGATGCTTTTGCTGAAAAGGACCCAAAACTTGTAAATCATAAGCAATATTACTTCCTGGCATTGGCTTACGCCTACAACGAATATGCTCCTTACTCGCAGGATCCTGGCATCGAAAACGGACTTTATGGTCAAAAGAAACCCTACCTGGCAGGGCGTAAGAATATTAAAGTTTACACCGCTATCCCACATAAAATTGTAGATGGAAAAGTGCTAAACTCTACTTACGGCGATCGCTTTGAAATAACACGCCTGCAGGGTCACGGCAACGGCGGTTTTGGATTGGAGCTTAAACAAAGCGTTGTGGATGAAATTATGTCGAAGCCTCCTATCAGATATACATGGGATCCGGCACGCAACGGCTATGTTACAAACGACACCATTGGCAGCGATAGTTATCCGATGGCCTACAATCTCGACTACACTATTAATCATGGCCCTCTTAATGTAAAAGTTATCAATCCATTGGATGTGAGAGCCGGTGAATTTACGCTGCGGTTTGTTGATGTAAAACACCCCTCCTCTACCAACTCGCAAGGCGAGGTAACCATCACCGATTCGCTTACCATTTTGCGTGCTAACTGGATTCTTACTGATGAATATGGAAACACATGGCACTCCGATACCGCTATTGATGTTCGCAACGAGCAGGTTATTCCTGAGCTTGGGCTTTCCATCGACATTGTTCAGATTGCCGCTCCGGGCAAATCCTTGTCAGTAAACAATGGTCTTATCAGCGCTACAATGTCATTTGACGATAGCTCCCAGATTTGGCTCTTTGGTGTACCGGATATCGATGTTCCCAGAAGTGCTTTCAACTGGATTCGTTCGGGTGTGTATGAAGACGAAGCCAATACAAAATACAACGACTGGCGTATGTCGCTTGACCCGCCGCAACCCTGGGATGCGAATCAAAATTATGAAAAGTTGATTGGTGGTATCTGGTCACCGTATTCGCTTACGGCTGATATCGCCGACATCGATATAGGTCCGGCTTATAACTTCCTCTCTCGCGACAAAGCCAAACTGGATTTTCTGGCCAGCGTGGATGTGGTAGTTACGGCTGATAAATCCAAATGGACACGTTGTCCGGTTCTCGAAACATGCCCTGACCTTAACCTGGCAGAAGGCCGTGCTAAACAGCTCTATCTGCGCGAGGCACCGTCGATTGATAAAGATGGCAACTTTGCCGCAAGCATGGATATGCCTGATAGCGATAATCCCGACGATCCTAACTATATTTCTGCAAAAGGTATGGGTTGGTTCCCCGGATACGCTATCAATATCGAAACTGGTGAGCGCCTCAACGTGATGTATGGCGAAAACTCATGGCTTAGTGGCGACAACGGCCGCGACATGAAATGGAATCCATCCAACAGATTCACCGACAACAACGGCATCCCTGTATTTGGCGGCATGCACTATCTCTACATTATGAATCCTACCCGTGTTAATTATGTTGAAAACATCTTCAACTTCCCGGCTTACGATGCAGGTCGTTATTACCGCGATTCATTGGTAGGCGTTGGTATTGCCAATGGTGGTTTGCCTGATAACGTCCGTCTATCGGGAGTTTTTGCCAGCACGCTATGGGTCAACATTCCTGTAATGGTCGATTCGGTATGGCTGCCCGAAGGCAACGATGCCCACGTTAAGATAAGAGTTGCCAAACCATACCGCCGTTATTTCTCTGAACAGCCGCTGAATCCTAACAATCCGAAGGAAGCCAACAACTTCTATCCGATGTTTAAGTTCAACACTGATGCTTTCCAACCTGTCGAATTTTCGCCGGAAGCCAACAATAAGTATCTCGACATGATCTCGGTTGTTCCCAATCCTTATTATGCTTACGCTGATGGCCCCGGATACGAACGCAACCAGCTCGATACACGCGTGAAGATTACCAACATTCCCGAGCGGTGTGTAGTTACAATCTACAATATTTCCGGAACACTTATCAGGCAATACAATGTAGATAAGACAGGAGTGAACAATCCTTCGTCATCTACCAACGGCGTAGAAACCGATGCAAAGACTTCGATTGATTGGGATTTGAAAAACTTTGCCGGTATTCCTATTGCCAGCGGGCTTTATCTGATCCATGTGAAAGAAACCGGTGGCCGTTATGGCGAGCGGGTTGTGAAATGGTTTGGTGCAATGCGACCCATCGACCTGAATACTTTCTAAACGATACTGTTAGCAATTTGTAAGAACGAATAAAATTTCAAAGCATGAAAAATATTTATAGATACATCTTCACAGTCTTTGTAGCTGCAATGCTAATAATACCTTCGGCAGACACCTTTGCCGGGAATAAAGACCGTTCGGGGCAGGCCGGAGCTTCAGAACTGCTCATCAACCCGTGGGCCGGCAGCTCAGGATGGGGCGGAGCCAATGTGGCTTGTGCCCGTGGACTGGAAGCCTTGTTTACCAACGTAGCCGGAACAGCTTTTACCAATCGTACCGAACTGATTTTTGCCAATACCGATTATCTGAAAGGCGCTGATGTGAACATCATGAATTTTGGTATTTCACAGCGGATTGGCGAAACCGGAGCACTCACCATTGCAATCATGGCGATGGGTTTTGGCGATATATCCCGTACCACCATCACCAACCCCGACCCTACTGACGCCTCCATTGGTACTTACAGCCCCAGCCTGCTCAACATTAATATTGCCTATGCCAAGGCTTTTTCTAACAGTATTTATGGTGGTTTTAATATCAAAATTATTTCCGAATCTATTGCCGACATGAGTGCCCAGGGTATAGCAATTGATGCTGGTATCCAGTATGTCACCGGTGAGATGGAGAATATCAAATTTGGTATTTCGCTCAAAAACGTGGGACCAACCATGAAGTTCTCCGGCGACGGATTAACTTTCCGCGGATTCTACACGCCTTTCTCTACTACTTCGCCTACTTTCGAGCAGCGGGTTTCTGATTTCGAGCTGCCGGCACAGTTGATGATTGGTGGTGCTTACGATTTCCTATTTGGCGAAAGCCGGTTTACACTGGCAGGAGCATTTATCTCCAACTCCTTCACCAAAGACCAGGTAACGCTGGGTGGCGAGTTCTCGTTGCGAAAATACCTTGTGCTGCGTGCTGGCTATACCTACGAAGAAGGCATTACCACAAAGGCCGACCGCACCTCTGTATTTACCGGCCCCAGCGCTGGCATTTCGGTTCAGATACCGCTTAACAAAGAAAAAGGAAGCATCTTTGCAGTAGATTATTCCTACCGCGACACCGACCCATTCGATGGCGTTCATACCATCGGTGCACGCATCAGCTTGTAAAAAAAGTTGTAGCGGAGCAGAAAAGTTCTATATTTGCACCCACATTTTAAGGCCCTTTTTTCGGAAAGGGTCTTTTTATATTTTTAATCACCAACAAATTTAAATGGCAATATCGATATGTCAGGGATAAAGTATTATAGTGAGGAAGGGCTGAAAAAGCTAAACAACGAATTGCATCGCATGGTAATGGTAGATCGCCCGGAGGCGTCGCGGCAAATTGCCGAAGCACGCGACAAAGGTGATCTTTCGGAAAACGCTGAATACGACGCTGCCAAAGAAGCACAAGGCATGCTTGAGATGAAAATATCCAAACTCGAAGAAACCATCCGCAACGCGCGCATCATCGACGAATCGAAACTCGATACCAGCAAGGTGCTCATACTTTCGCACGTTACCATGCGCAATCTGAAAAACAATGCCACGATGAAATACAACATCGTACCCGAAAGCGAAGCCGATCTTAAAAATGGAAAGCTGTCAGTAAATTCACCCATTGCCAAAGGATTGCTTGGCAAGCGGATTGGCGACATAGCTGAGATTCAGGTTCCCGCCGGGACTATTAGTTTTGAAATTGTCGAAATTACCAGATAAGCAGCCTTTTGGCTACCAATGGATATTGCCAAACGCTTTTCGCAGGTTTGGCAATTTTTTTTTGATTTTGTTACTTTTGCTCATTGTATTCATCACCATAAAATAATTGATTATGAGCACCATTTTTACAAAAATTGTCCACGGCGATATTCCATCGTACAAAATTGCCGAAGACGAAAACTACTTCGCTTTCCTGGATATCAACCCATTGGCAAAAGGTCATACACTGGTAATTCCTAAAAGGGAAATCAACTACATCTTCGACATCGACGATGAAATGCTGGGCGGCATGATGGTTTTTGCCAAGAAAGTAGCCCGTGCTGTCGAAAAGGTAGTTCCTTGCAAGCGCATGGGTATTACCGTTTTGGGACTGGAGGTTCCGCATGCACACATCCACTTGGTCCCGATCAACAGCATTTTTGATATCGACTTTAGCAAAGAAAAATTAAAACTTACCGCCGAAGAGTTTGAAAAGCTTGCTGCCGATATTCGCGCACAGCTATAGGCCACAGTCCCGCCATTAATGCACCTACGAACAAAGTACAATCGTTGACAACCGTTCAAAACAATTTCAGGTGATTCCGGGAGTTTTATTTTTTGAGTTTTAAAAATTGGAGTTTATTTGGATTTTGTGATCTGTTTTATTGAGATTTGTGAGTGTAGTATAAAAACTCAAAAACTTCTGATTTTTAGTCCTTTTTACCCCTGATTCGCCAGCCGCGGAAGAAGTACTAAAAATCAGAAGTTTGGAAAAGTCCCCTTAAGGGGATTTAGGGGTCTTATGGCTTTTTAGACTGGACTCATTTGTTTTAATGTGATTTGTTTTAATGTGATTTGTTTTAATGTGATTTGTTTTATTGAGATTTGTTTTATTGTAATTTGGAATTTAATAATGTATGCGTCGAAAGTTTGATTTTCTGGTAGTAGGGTCCGGCATCGCCGGGTTGAGTTATGCGCTAAAGGTGGCGCAGCAAGGTACCGTAGCTATCATTACTAAGGCGGGCGCTACCGATACTGCTACGCGTTACGCGCAGGGCGGCATTGCGGCAGTTACCTACACACCCGATACTTACGAAAAACATATCAAAGATACCCTCATCGCAGGCGATGAACTCAACGATGAAAACATTGTGCGCATTACCATCACCGAAAGCAGCGAGCGCATCAAAGAACTGATAGCGTGGGGGACACGATTCGACAAAACCACTTCCGGGCAATTTGATCTGGGACGCGAAGGCGGCCACAGCGAGAAACGCGTACTACACCATAAAGATAGTACAGGCTTGGAAATTCAACAGGTGCTCTTGCATCAGGCACGACAGAATCCCAACATCGAAATCTACGAAGATTATTTTACCATCGACATTATTACACAGCATCACCTGCACGAGGAGGTGACCCGCCGCCGCGACGACATTACTTGTTTTGGGGCATACGTGCTGGATGTTAAAAGCAACGAAATCCATACCTTTCTGGCCAAAACTACCATGCTGGCAACAGGTGGTGCCGGCAACGTTTACGCTACTACCACCAATCCGCGTGTGGCCACCGGCGACGGTGTGGCAATGGTATATCGTGCCAAAGGCGCAGTAGAGAAAATGGAGTTTATTCAGTTTCATCCTACAGCGCTTTACAATACCAAAGAATCGCCTTCATTTTTGATAACGGAAGCTTTGCGCGGCTTTGGTGCCGTGCTCAAAAATGGGGCAGGCGAGGAGTTTATGCAAAAGTATGATGCGCGTGCCTCGCTGGCACCACGCGACATAGTGGCGCGTGCCATCGACAACGAAATGAAACTTTCGGGCGACGACTTCCTTTATCTCGACTGCCGTCACCTCGACAAAAACGAGCTTATCAATCATTTCCCGACTATTTATGCCAAATGCCTGACCATCGGCATCGACATCGCGCGCGACCTGATTCCGGTAGTTCCGGCAGCGCATTATACCTGTGGCGGAATAAAAACTGACGCCCATGGCCGCAGCTCCATCAATCGGCTGTATGCCAGCGGCGAGTGTGCTTCTACGGGTTTGCATGGCGCCAATCGGTTGGCCTCCAACTCGCTGCTCGAGTCGTTGGTATTTTCGCATCGCGCCAGTGTGGATGCCATAGCTCGTATCAACGCTATCCAATACCGCGACGACATCCCCGACTGGAATGCCGAAGGCACGGTGCTCAACGAGGAGATGATCCTCATCACCCAGAGCCTGAAAGACCTGCAGGCCATCATGAGTAGTTACGTTGGTATAGTGCGAAGCAATCTTCGCCTGAAGCGTGCCTTCGATCGCCTGGAAATTATTTACTGCGAAACAGAAGAATTGTACGAGAAATCAATTCTTACGGTTAAAATCTGTGAGCTACGAAACCTTATTAATGTTGCCTATCTGATTATAAAAATGGCCATGCAGCGCAAGGAGAGCCGTGGGTTGCATTATTCACTCGATTATCCGCGCACGCGCCCATTGGATGCCGGGTCTTCCATAAACCGTCACGATGAATAAAGAGGAATTTACGCGCGCACTTGCCGACACATCCACCCTGGGCAATACTGCTGCCGGATTGGAAGATATTTTAAAACACTTCCCTTACTGCCAGAGCTTGCAGATGCTTTACTTTTTGTGGCTGCTACAGCGCAGCGACATTAGGTATCACAACAGGTTGCGCGTGGCGGCAGCTTATGTTACAGACCGGGGTGTACTCAAAGATCATGTGGAGCAGCTTGAGCTAATGAATCAGAAATCGGTAATTGAGCCAGCGCCTGCTGGTGAGATGCCGGAGAATGTGGAGATAGTAAAACCAGAGCTTCAGCCGGGGATAACAGTTGGCTCGCAGCAGGAATTTCCGGAGGAACCCGGGAAAAAGGATGAAGCGGATGAAAATTTTTTGGATGACACCCTTGCTGACAATACGGCTGAAACAGTGGAAAAACCACTTCCGACGATGCACCAAAAATCGAAAGCCGAGCTTATCGATAAGTTTATCAAGAACGCCCCACGTTTGCGCACGAGCCGCGATTTCTTCAATCCTAACGATTATGCCAAATCCAGCACCATCGACCGCGACGACATCATCAGCGAAACACTGGCTTTGATTTACCTCAAGCAAGGCAACCATGAAAAAGCAATTAAAATTTATGAGAAATTAATTTTGAAAGTTCCGGGGAAAAGTACTTACTTTGCAGCCCAAATTGAAAAAATTAAGAAAAATTCTAATCTAAATAATTGATATTATGGCTTTTTACAACTTTATGACGGTACTTTTGCTCATCGTTGCTGTGCTGATAGTTTTGGTGGTGTTGGTGCAAAATTCAAAAGGTGGCGGCCTGGCAAGCAACTTTGCAGGATCGAATCAATACATGGGCGTGCGCAAAACTGCCGACTTCCTCGAAAAAGCTACCTGGACACTGGCCATCGCCATGGTGGTGATTGTTTTGGGAACGTCCAAAATCATCCCCAAATACCAGACTACCAATGTTGAAACACAATCTGAGATTAATGTAAATGCGCTTCCCGTGCCTACCCAACCCTTTAATCCGGCCGGCACCGAGCAAACGCCTCCCGATGAGGGTGGTCAGCCGGAAGCTGAATAGTCGCTCTTGTAAATAAAAGAAAACATATTTTTGAAAATGTCAGGTTGTCACCAAGCAGTCTGACATTTTTTTTTGAGGAGTTTTGCCGAAGCACTTTTGGAAGAGCATGGGCAAAACAATGTAAATCCGCAAAACCTGGCCTGCCTGTCAGGTAAACCTGACAAGATGAACAACTAAAGAGGTAGAAACCCCTAAAAAATGCTTTGGCACAAAATCTGATTTGGTGCGCACCATTCGATAATTCACAAACAAATAATCATAATTAAGAAAATTCACAATTAAATACTTTGAAGATTATGGGAAAAATTAACATCAAACCATTGGCCGACCGAGTGCTCATTGAGCCTTCCTCAGCCGAAGAAAAAACCGCAGGCGGACTCATTATTCCTGACACAGCCAAAGAAAAGCCACAGCGTGGCACCGTGGTAGCTGTTGGCCCCGGAAAAAAAGATGAACCAATGACAGTGAAAGAAGGCGATGTGGTGCTATACGGAAAATACGCCGGCACCGAAATCACTATCAACAACACCAACTACCTCATCATGCGCGAGTCGGATGTGGTGGCTGTTGTGTAAGCAATTCAAAATTTTAAATCATTAACTAATTATAAAACAAGAAGAATAATGGCAAAAGATATCATTTTTGATCTCAAAGCAAGAGATGGCCTGAAGAGAGGTGTTGACGCACTTTCTAATGCTGTAAAAGTTACCCTGGGGCCCAAAGGCCGCAACGTAATTATCGACAAGAGCTACGGTTCACCGAGCATCACCAAAGACGGCGTTACAGTAGCCAAAGAAATTGAGCTGAAAGACCCTGTCGAAAACATGGGTGCCCAGATGGTGAAAGAAGTGGCCAGCAAAACCAACGACATAGCCGGCGACGGAACTACCACAGCTACCGTGTTGGCACAATCAATAGTTAGCACCGGACTGAAAAACGTTACCGCCGGCGCCAACCCGATGGACCTAAAACGCGGTATCGAAAAAGCTGTTAAAGCGGTTGTCGAAAACCTGCGTCAGCAGTCACAAGAAATTGGCGACAGCTCACAAAAAATTGAACAGGTAGCTGCCATTTCGGCCAACAACGACAACAATGTTGGTAAACTCATTGCCGACGCAATGGGTAAAGTGAAAAAGGATGGCGTAATTACCGTGGAAGAAGCCAAAGGCATCGAAACCTATGTGGACGTGGTTGAAGGCATGCAGTTCGACCGCGGCTTTATCTCTCCTTATTTCGTTACCGATACCGAGAAAATGGAAGCCGTTTACGAAAGTCCTTACATACTGATTCATGACAAGAAAATTTCTATCATGAAGGACTTGCTTCCAATTCTTGAAAAGGTAGCCCAAACCGGTCGCCCGCTGTTGATCATTGCCGAGGATGTAGAAACCGAAGCACTGGCTACACTTGTTGTTAACAGGCTGCGTGGCGGACTTAAAGTGGTTGCTGTAAAAGCTCCCGGCTTTGGCGATCGCCGCAAAGAGATGCTCGAAGACATTGCCATCCTCACCGGTGGTAAAGTGATCAGCGAAGAGCAAGGTTACAAACTCGAAGATGCTACCATCGAATATCTCGGTCATGCCGAAAAAGTCACCGTTAATAAAGAAAACACTACTATCGTAAGTGGCAAAGGTGAAAAAGAAAAAATCCATGGTCGTGTTGGTCAAATAAGAAAACAAATAGAAACCACCACCAGTGATTACGACAAAGAAAAGCTGCAGGAGCGTCTGGCCAAACTGGCTGGCGGGGTTGCTGTAATCTATGTGGGTGCTGCCAGTGAGGTGGAGATGAAAAGCAAAAAAGACCTTATCGAAGATGCGCTCAACGCAACCCGTGCCGCCATCGAAGAAGGTATCATCCCCGGCGGTGGTGTAGCTTATCTGCGCGCCATCGATGCCCTCGACAACATCGATACCGAAAACGACGACGAAGAAACCGGCGTTGCTATCCTGCGCCGTGCGCTCGAAGAACCATTGCGTCAGATTGTAGAAAATGCAGGCATGGAAGGTTCTGTTGTTGTAAATAAAGTAAAAGAAGGCAAAGGAGATTATGGTTACAATGCCCGCACCGAAGTTTACGAAAACCTCTACGATGCAGGTGTAATCGATCCTACCAAAGTAGCGCGCGTTGCCCTCGAAAATGCGGCTTCTATTGCCGGTATGCTGCTCACCACCGAGTGCGTAATTGCCGACATAAAAGAAGACAAAGCCGACATGATGCCTGGCGGAATGCCTCCTGGCGGCGGTATGGGTGGCATGTATTAATAGATTTTGCCCCACGGCACAAAAAAAAGCCCTCCACTCTGGAGGGCTTTTTTTATGCAGTAAAATGTCGCTTTCGCTAAATAAATATTGCGCTAAGCCACAAGGCTTTGTACGGCAATGCCGGTAAAAATGGCGATGATAAAACTAATCATGGTTCCCAGCAGGATGTACTCGGCATCTTTCCGGTTTTCGGGATTGCGGATGTCGCCAAACCGCAGGATGCTCTTGGCAGCAATCAGAAAACCAATTCCGGTAAACTGATGGATGAGCACAAAAGTGAGGATGAGGATGCGCTCGATCATACCGATCCAGCGGCCTGCATCCGCCAGTCCTTGGTTGTCGGTGATCTGCTGTTGCCAGGGCGCAGTGATCTTGGCAATGAGAAAACCGGCTGGCCAGATAACAAAAACATAGGCCAGCACTATGGCAAGCACACGCGTATTGGCAAAATAACCCGCCAGGCTATCCAAAATGCTCCAGTCAGGCATAATGTACATGTACCACGCGGCAATTATTACCAGCAAATGGATGAACTGATCGGCCACGAAATATTTCAGCGAGTTGTTGGTGTACGATTTCCAAAGATCGGTCACCAGATGAGTTACAAGCACAAAGGCCGGAATGAGGAAATTTTGATAATGCCCTGAGAAAAGATAAAGAAGTGCTGCTGCAATTGTAGCGTGCAGATAAAGCGAACCGGCTCGCCAGTGCCGCTCTCCCCTGGCCACAATCCACGACTTGCGCTGCATTATAAAATCCGCCACCAGATGCGCTATCAGAAGTCGCAGCAACAAAGCTATTTGTAGGTCGTCAAATCCTGTCGTCATAATTCTTCTTTTTAAGTGCATCCAATTCTTAAAACACATCCCTGGGAATTATAACCCCACAGGATTATAAAGATCAATTATAACCCCACAGGGTTATAAAAGCCAATTATAACCCCACAGGGTTATAACGTATTCATATTCTTTGCATGAGTTTGTCAAATCTGGTAAGCATGAGTTCTAGTGCATAGAGGTTGGCAGACTGCAGCCTTTTGCCGATAGCAGGTTGTGATATGTTGAAGATTTCCGCCATTTCCTGTTGTGTTTTTCCTTTCAAAAATTCGATGATTGCCAATGCCTGTTCGGCTGACCATTTGGTGACAAGCGTATCAAGCAGTGCACATTCCACATCGAGTTCTTCGTTGATATCTTCACTGGGCGTTTTCACGAAAAGCATGCGGTTGTTTTGCATCATCAGGTCGAGCTGAAGGCCGGAGTTGCGGTAGGCTTCGCCGTCGCCTTCGCCGCCGGTTGTATCGGGCATCAGTGTGATGGAACCAATACCGATGGCAATGCGTGCATCGATGGTGTTGCTCAGCGTAGTTTTGATGCTGCTGCGCAAAGCCGCTCTTATGATGATGGCAGCTTTAAGTGCTGTTGCCGGCTGACTGATCACGCCCTGAAAGCCGTCGCCCCGATGGATGTCGAAAGGGAAAGCCATCACAGCGTTGCCCAAAATCTGAGCTGGAACAGCCAATGCATTTTTTAAATAGCCAAGTAGTTGGCGACGCTCTTCGCCTGTGAAGCGCGATGAATCCACAATGTCGCCGGTGATGACAGCATAAGTTTTTGGTTTGGATGACATCAGGTGATAAGTTTTCGGTATTTCAGGCGCTTGGGGCCAATGTCGCCCAGGCGTTTCTTTTTATTTTCTTCGTATTCGGAGTAGCTACCCTCAAAATAGACAACTTGCGAATCGCCTTCAAAGGCGAGAATATGCGTAGCGATCCGGTCGAGGAACCAGCGGTCGTGCGAGATTACCACGGCGCAGCCGGCAAAGTTTTCGAGGCCTTCCTCCAACGCGCGGAGTGTGTTCACGTCGATGTCGTTGGTAGGCTCGTCGAGAAGCAGCACGTTGGCTTCCTGGCGCAGCGTCAATGCAAGATGCAGGCGGTTGCGCTCGCCGCCGGAGAGGATGCCGGTTTTTTTCTGTTGGTCGGCGCCATTAAAGTTGAAGCGCGCCACATAAGCACGCGAGTTCATCTCACGGTTGCCCAATTGTATCGTTTCGTGCCCTCCCGACACCACCTCCCACACCGATTTTTCGGGGTCTATTTCGGTATGCGCCTGGTCCACATAGCCCAGCTTTACCGTTTCGCCAACTTTAAATGTTCCTTTGTCGGGATGTTCCTGTTGCATGATCATACGAAACAAAGTGGTTTTTCCGGCGCCATTGGGGCCAATCACGCCAACGATGCCTGCTGGTGGCAGGGCAAAGTTCAGGTCTTCGAAAAGTAGCTTGTCGCCAAAAGCT
Source organism: Clostridia bacterium (assembly GCA_009928785.1). Classification (GTDB taxonomy): domain Bacteria; phylum Bacteroidota; class Bacteroidia; order Bacteroidales; family 4484-276; genus SABY01. The sequence goes on from SABY01000003.1 coordinate 59,108, forward strand.
TTGCTCACATTGTCAGCATCTATCACATTATTTCCCAGGCGCGGCCCGTTGGGGATGTAAATTTCCAGGCGTTCTTCTTTTTGTTTCACATCCTGATCGAGCATTTTTTCGTATGCCGACAAACGGGCTTTGGCTTTGGCGTGGCGGGCTTTGGGCGCCATGCGCACCCATTCCAGTTCACGTTCCAGCGTTTTGCGTCGTTTGCTTTCGGTTTTTTCTTCCTGCGCCAGGCGCTTGGTTTTTTGTTCCAGCCATGAGCTGTAGTTTCCTTTCCAGGGAATGCCTTCGCCGCGGTCGAGTTCAAGAATCCAGCCCGCCACATTGTCCAGGAAGTAGCGGTCGTGAGTAACGGCTATCACTGTGCCGGCATATTGTTTAAGGTGCATTTCGAGCCAATCTATCGATTCGGCGTCGAGGTGGTTGGTAGGCTCGTCGAGCAAGAGGATATCAGGCTCCTGCAGCAGCAAACGGCACAATGCCACCCGGCGACGTTCGCCTCCCGAAAGGTTTTTCACGGGAGTGCTTCCCTCCGGACAACGTAGGGCATCCATGGCACGCTCAAGGCGGCTGTCGAGTTCCCACGCATTTTTGTGGTCGATCAGCTCCGTAAGCCGTCCCTGTTCTGCAATAAGGTCTTCCATTTCCTGATCGCTCATAGGCTCCGAAAATTGCAGATTAACGGCTTCATATTTTTTCAACATATCCACCACCTCCTGCACGCCTTCCTCTACTATTTCTCTCACAGTTTTTAATGGGTCGAGCTTTGGATCCTGCTCAAGCATACCTACCTGGTAACCGGGCGAAAAAGCGATGTTGCCCTGATACGATGGCTCTGTGCCGGCAATGATGCGCAACAGTGTGGATTTACCCGAACCGTTGAGGCCGATGATGCCGATTTTGGCACCATAAAAAAACGAGAGATAAATGTCCTTTAAAACCTGCTTGTTGGGCGGGAAAATCTTACCAACGCCCGACATCGAGAATATTATTTTGTTATCGTCTGCCATATCTTTTTGTGTTGCTGTTTTTTATGTATTAAAATTAAAAGCAAAATTAGACTTTTCGTTGTATCCTGCTCCCTTGCTCTATGCGCCCAGCGCCCTAATTAAACTGAAACCGGATACCGTTCTCCAGCGACAGATCGAAGTTTTTTACTTTAGCAATGGGTTGGCTGATGTAGCGATAGGTAAAGCTGGTAATCAAAAACAGACGTGTGGCAATTTGTACCTCCAGCCCTGCCTCCACCGAAAGGCGATAGTCGGCAAAATCTTCCAGCGCAGGTTGATAGTAAATCACGCCGGTGAGGTTTAGTTTCTCCTTTAGCAACCAGTCGAAGCTGATAAAATTGGTGCTGCGCCACAAGTATATCCCAACAATCCCTTCATCCAAATCGTACTCCTCGGTTTCGTACATAAGCCCTACACTTAGGTTTACATCAAAAGTATGGGTGCTGTCTTTTCGGGAGCAGGCTCTCAGCAGGCCATATTTTATTCCTGCACCGGCCAGGTTTCGTGCATTGAGGTCGATAAATTCGTCGTACTGTCGCTGGGCAAACACCTCCAGGTTAGTCCGCGGCGCGAAGTTCCACATCGAGCGCAGATGCACAAATCCCTGGTTCTCGATCTTTTCGTCGCTGCTGCTTTTGTATTCAAAATTTCCTACAACAAAATAATCGAAAGCCTTGCCATTGTAGTCGATACGGCCAGTACCTTTCAAGGCGGTATATTCCGTATTGCCACTCTTGAAGGCCAGTGTAGTGCCTGCATTAAAAAGAAAACCTTCCTTGTCGTAATATTTCCGGTACTTCTCGGTATTGATCTGCGCCTCAACGGACAGCACCGGTAAAAATGCGATTAGAAAAAGAAGAACTGCCCGGACTGTTCTTTTCCCCAAAAAAACCATAGCTAAATCAATTCTTCAGGATTCGTTTGGGCGCTGCGTATGGAAACTGAAAAAAACAACATGATCGCACCAAAAAGAAAAGCCATCACACCAATAATGTAAACGAAGGCAATGATTGATTCGAATGGATTAAAAAACAGCAGCAGTCCAAAAATGAGCGTCACCACGCTGTTGATAATCATCACGCGCTGCGCGGTGCCCGGTCTGATCATCTTAAGGGCTATATAAAGTTGTACGGCTCCGATTATCAGTGCCCAGATGCCGATGATGATGGCAAAAACGATGAGGCTTTGCTGTGTGTTGAAAACTACAAAAATACCGATGACAAGGCTCACCAGCGAATTGATGAGTGCAGAAACATAGGGTCTCTCTTTGCGCATGTTTTGTATCGAAACGATGACGCCAATAATTCCGGCAACCATTAGCAGCACACCAAAATAGATGGCTACCACACGGATGGTTTCGCTGGGTACGAAAAGAGCAAGCACGCCAAATAGTATTGCCACCACCCCATTGATGGCAAGCGTGATGCGATAAGATTTTAATTTATTTTCCATAATAAAAGATGTTTTTGTTGATGAATGTTTTGTTTTATAAATCGTCATTCTAAATTGATGTCGCCCTGTTGGGATTTTCATTCAAGATTCAAGATTCAAAATTCGATATTCAAGATTCGATATTCGTTTTCGTAAATCATCATTCCAAAATTGTCTTTCCCATCATAACCCTCGCCATTTCGTCGGTGGCATTTTTCCAGTTATAATTTTTAATAACAAAATCGTAGCCTGCTGCTGCAATTTTTCCGGCATAATCTGTATCCTTTAGCAAATCCAAAATATGTTTTGCATAATCTGCGGGCTTTTCGGCGACCAATATTTCAGTGCCATCTTGGGCACACAGCGCGCTGTTGGCCAGCGAAGATGTGATGCAGGGCAAACGCATCGACATAGCTTCGAGCAGTTTGTTTTGCAGTCCGGTACCGATTTGCATGGGTGCTACAAAAATTCTGGCTTGTGCGTAGCAGTTTCTGATGTCGTCAACCCAGCCGGTTACCGTTACATGGCTGCTGGCCAAATCCTGCACGCGTTTGTCGGGGGTGGCTCCTGCCAGCAACACCGTGGCCGAGGGCATTTCATGATGTACCAGCGGCAATATTTCATTCACCAGATATTCGGCTGCATTCACATTGGGCGGATACCCCATGTTGCCAATAAAAACCAAATCGTAGGCTTTTGGTTTGTCGATGGGGCGAAAAAAATCGTGATCCACGCCATTGGGGATGATGTGGATTTCGGCGTGGCGGGGGTGCGGGATCAGCTTGCGGTCGGGCGCCGAGATTATTACTTTGTTGTCGAACAACTCGAAAAGCTCACGTTCGTAGCGTTTCAGTCGCTGGTATTCGAGCCTGAATATTGGCCGCAGATACCAGCTTACCCGCGGAATGCGCCGCCTGATGCCCATCGAAAATACATCCTGGTAATCGAGGGTTTTTGGAATGGGCTGGTGCGAAACGTAACCCGCCACGCGCAGCAACTGGCAAAAGATATGATCGGGTTGCTCCTCCCGAATCACCCTGTCAATCTTCCGCTGGATGCTGTGGCTGTAGAAATAGCCTGCCTGAAAAGGGATGCCGCTGAAGATGGCTTTGACAAGGTTGAGTAAAATCACCGGCTTTGTTAGTCGGAAAATATGGATGCTTTTGCAAAATGGCTGCAACTCGCTGATGGCATCGGGATGAACCTCCTCATCGGTCATGGCGCAAAGCACAATCTCGAAGTGTGCCGAGAGATGCTTCAGATGATGATAGGCACGCAGCTTATCACCTTTCTCAAGCGGGTAGGGAACCCTGGGAAGTACAACGAGCAGTTTCATCGGGCAAAAGTAAGAACTTCCGCTTGAAAATCAGTAAAGCGATAGATTTCTCCCTTCAAAAACTTGTCATTAGTAGTCCTATCAAATCCTTTTATAAAAATCGGTTAGCTTGCGCATCAGCTCAGCATTGCTGTGATGCTGACGGATGTGCTGCCGGGCATTGTCCCCAAGCAGCCGGCAAAAAGCGGCATCCCGCACACATCGGCTGATGGCTTCTGTAAAGTCGTGGGCGGTATCGGCCAGCATAATATTTTTTTCATGCGTCGCTCCGATGCCTTCGGCGCCGATGGTGGTGCTTACGATGGCTTTGCCCAGCGCCATACCTTCGATTATCTTTATGCGGATGCCACTTCCCGAAAACAGCGGCACTACCTCCACAGCTTTGGAGGCAATAAAAGCAGCAGCATCGTCCACTTCGCCCAGCACTTCTACATTTTCTGTTTTCAGATTTAATAACCAATCGGGCATGGCACGGCCTGCGACATAAAACCGGAGGAGTGGAAAACGTGCATGAACCTTTGGCCACACCTCCTTCAAAAACCAACTGATGCCTTCCTCGTTGGGCATCCAGTTCATGGCGCCTATATGGAACAGCGACGGAAATTCTTCGGTAATATCATGAGGGATCAAAAATTTTGAAATATCAATACCAAAAGGAATGGACGTTACGGGCGTGGTGCCTGAAAATTGGGTGATAAAAGCCGCGTCGGTGGAAGTGATGGCTGCGATGCCGTCGTATTGTTGCAGAACCTTTAGCTCGTAGCGTTCGAGTTTGGTGGCAAGATATTTAAGATAAATTTTCTTTAGCGGATTGCCGGTAATGGCGGCCACACGCTGCCAGATGAGGTGCTCGATGTTGTGCGCGCGGAGTACAATTTTGGCTTTGGAATGCGCTCTGATTACTGGAAGATAAGGGCTTAAATAGAGCGTTTCGCATTGCACAATGTCGTAGTGGTCATTTTTTAAAATTTCGATCAGCTTATCGCGAAAAGCGTTACTGATAAATCGCTGCACATGGTAAGAGGCGCTGCTGAAAAGATTGAGAAACGCGGCGATAGGGCGGATGGAAAGGTCGATGTAAACGGTTTCTATGTTGGTAATGTGCCGGTAATCCTGCGGGATTTTTTGCACATCCACATGATATTTGTTGGTATTGATGGCCAGCACTTTCACCTGATGACCGGCAGCGGCCATGCCTTCCACCATGGCATTCATGGCTATGGGACCTCCTTCGCGGGGTGGCCAGGGCGATTTGTTGCACAGAAACAATATTTTCATCTCAATAATTTAAAATTTTCAAAGGCCTTGAATCTTCGTCACTGCTCATTTTACACATACTAGAAAATGAATAGGGCTATTGTTTTTGTTTTACAAAAAATAGCAGGTTGCGCATTATTTTATTCCAGGCTTCGGCATCGAGCAGTGGCGAGTCGGTGGTGGCTTTGTAGGTAAGAAAAATGCCAACGGGTAGCAGTATTGCCGAAGCCAGCCACATAGCAATGTAGGGTTCGAGTACGCCGGCGCGGGCATATTTTTCGCCGGTAATGCTGATAATGTGATAGATCACAAAAAACAGAATCGATACCACTACGGGCATGCCCAGCCCGCCTTTGCGGATAATAGCGCCCAGCGGTGCGCCGATAAAGAAAAGGATAAGGCAGGCGATGGAAAGTGTGAATTTGCGATGCCATTCGATGTCGTGTTTGCGGATGCGTTCGCGGCGCTTTTCGAAATCCGGGATGCTGAACTCCAGATTTGTTTTGGCCGACCTGGCCGATTGCAGGGCAAAGTCGAGGGCGGCTTTGCGAATGTTCTTATCCACCTTTTCCGGTTGATACATTGTATCTGAAGCAGCCATTACAGGCTTTATCCCTGCAGTATCCGCCGCAAGGGTATCGTAGTGCGCATAGTTTACAAATCGTTCGTTGATAGATTTTAACAAACTTTGCTCTTTCAGTATCAACTCGGCCTCCAACGAGTCGCGGTAGGAGGTGAGCTGCTGCAGATTCATCATCTGGTAGTTGTTGCGGAAAAGCTCTTCATCCGTGCGGTTCATGGCAGCCTCCAGCCCACTGAAACGGCGGGTTTGCTCACCAAATTTTATCTTTTGAAAGGGTCGCGTATTTTGGTACCCGGTCCGGTTGGTAACATCTTCGTAGTTGAAGCCTTCGTAGAGATGAAAAAGCAGGGTGCTTTTGTCGGGTGCTATCTCCATTTTGCCATGCCGGGCGGTGGTTAGTTTTATGTTGCCCTGCCTGTCGGCGTGGTTGTAAATCATCACATCCCGGATGGTATTCGTCTCATCATTCTTGTCGTTGATACGAATAGTAAAACCTTCGAGGCCATTATAAAACACACCTTCTTTAATATTTAGCGTAAGCTTCTGCTGCCTGACGTCGTAGAGCAGGGCGCCAAATTTCAGGTTGGCAATGGGGAGGATATTATTAGAGAATAAAAATGCCGCCAGGCTAATGATCACCGAAAGCACCACGAGTGGCTTCATAATGCGGCGTAACGAAATGCCCGAAGCTTTCATAGCCACCAGCTCGTATTGCTCGCCCAGATTACCAAAAGTCATCAGCGACGAGAGCAAAATGGCCAGTGGCAACGCCAGGGGCACAAAGGTAGATGACGCATAAAACAAAAGCTCGGCTATTACATACCACTCCAGTCCTTTGCCCACCAGATCGTCCACATATTTCCACAAAAACTGCATCACCAATATGAACAGCGAAATGAAAAAGGTAAGCACCAGCGGCCCCAGGTAGGATTTGATAATAAAAAGATCGAGTCGTTTCACAATAGCAGCCAGTTAGTGATAATGATGCACGCGCTGATGGCGGCAGCACAATGTGCGCAATGCTAACGACAAAAAGCCGGATTTGGTTTCCCTGAAGAGCAAAAATTAATAGGCTATCTTTGCGACAGGTGATTTTTGTTTAAATTGTGTCCATTTAAAAAACATAGTTTCATCGCTATCAATGACAGGTTATATTTATTACCGCACGTGCGGCAGAGAAATCTATTTTAAAAACATTAATACCACATACTAAATTTACAAAGTTTTGCATGATAAAAGTTACTGAAGTTAAGAGCCGCAGCGATGCCAAACGATTTCGTGATGTGGCGCGTAGCATCTATCGCAGCGACAGCAATTGGATAGCTCCGCTCGACGCCGACATAGAAGCTGTTTTCGACCCTGCGCGCAATGCCTATTTTGACCATGGTGAAGCCATTCGTTGGATTTTTACCGATCCGCAGGAAACCGATGTTGGAAGAGCTGCCGCTTTTGTTAATTATAAAAAAGCGAATACCTACGAGCAACCCACCGGCGGCATGGGATTTTTTGAATGTCCCGACGATGAAGCTGTAGCCGCATTTATTTTTGATACAGCGCGCCAGTGGTTGCAGCAGCGCGGAATGCAAGCCATGGATGGGCCAATCAACTTTGGCGAAAACGATAACTTCTGGGGCTTGCTGGTGGATGGTTTTATGCAGCAAAGCTATGGCATGAATTACAACCCGCCCTATTACCAGCATCTTTTCGAGGCGTATGGATTTACCAATTATTTCGAGCAGGTAACCAACCATTTGGATATGACAAAACCTTTTCCGGAGCGTTTCTGGAAAATTGCCGACTGGATCAGTCATCGTCCCGGAATCAGTTTCGAACATTTCGATTACGAAAATACCAACAAGTACATCAGCGACCTCAAGCAAGTTTATGACGAGGCCTGGGCAGACCACGAACATTTTACGCCGCTCAACGAACTCGACATCAAGACCACCCTTCAAAAGGCTCGCCCCATTCTCGATCCTGAAATTATTTGGTTTGCCTATTTTGAAGGCCAGCCCATCGCATTTCTGGTGATGTTTCCCGATGCCAACCAAATATTCCGGCATTTCGATGGTAAACTCCACTGGTGGAACAAGCTGCGATTTGTTTATTACAAAAAAAGAGGTGAAATACAGCGGACGCGAATCACCGTGATGGGTGTGGTGCCTAAATTTCAGAAGCGTGGCATCGAGTCGGGTATCTTCAGCCAATTGCGCACAGTGTTTGCTAAGCGTCCACAATACCGTGAGGTAGAGCTGTCGTGGGTGGGCGATTTCAACCCGCAGATGCAGGCACTGCATGCAGCAGTGGGAGGAAAGTTTGGAAAAAAACACATCACCTACCGAAAATTATTTGTCCAAGGCATGGCTCCCCAACATGCCAAAACCTTGGGGAAGGATAAAAATATTAAAAAGTCGTGACCAATAACTTATTCAATCAAACCGCCTGCTGATTCGATTTTATGGTGATGGTATGATAAAATATCTTTGACGCCATTTTGGTTTTTTATAAAGATTAGCACCCGAATCAAAGCGTTAAAAGAACCAAACGTTTTCTTTGGTTTCCAAAAAAGATTCTATATTTGCATTCTTTAAAACAGAAAGTATCTTTAACTAACAAATTTTTAAACATTAATTAAACTATTCAGAATTATGAAAAGAACACTACTAATCGTTATGACCATGGTGTTTGGGTTTGCAATGATGGCGCAAAACGCTGTTGTAAAATCCAACATACCTTTCGAAAAAATCAACCGCACCGACAAAGTGGCTTATGCTCCCGAGCAAAGTGCTGCTTCTGCCATGGAGTACAACATTCAGCGTCCGGCTGTTTACAAATCAACCGACGCCGTGTCGATTATCAACATAGGTACTTCGGCCAACGCCTATAGCTATGGTTATGCTGGCGGACAAAAATCGATTCTTGCTGCCAACAACGACATTAACACCGTTACCCACTTTCACCGTATGGGTGGCATATTGGATCCGGGCGGATACAGCGGCGACCTGGGCTACGACATCTCAACCGATGGCGGGATGACCTGGACTAACATGGTGGAATGCTACACAGCTACCAACAATGCCGGTGGCGAATATTACACCGACGCTGGCCGTTATCCTAACCATGGCATTTACAACCCAATGGGCAACACCGACCCCAATGAAGCTTTCGTAACCTTCTTTGCCCCAACGCTTGATGGTACCAATGGTGCCAATTCATGGGGTGGTTATGGCTGGGGTCGTGCCAGTATTGGTGATCTAACTGATACTACCAAACACCTGATTTCTTCTGATCCCGCTAATGGAAAATTCCAGTACATCCCCGATGCATACACTGTTACAGCTATGGGCGATTTCTGGGTAGCCGACCTTAACCAGGACTGGAGAAGCGGCGCACTGGTATGGCTCAACGAAACCATCATCAGCCATGGCATCTGGGATGCTGCCTCCGAAACGTACACCCTTGAGCAGGAAATTATCGAGTGCGAAACCTTGCCTGACGCCAGCCGTCCGGCACTGCAGAAGATAGAGTTTACTCCCGATGGACAAATTGGTTACATCGTGGTATTGTCCGACAATGGTTCTGTCGAGATTTCATCAGGCATGTCATATTACCCCATCCTGTGGCGCACCGAAGATGGTGGGCAAACCTGGAGCGATCCTATTCCCGTGGCAATAGCTGGTGAAGATGGAATTGCCGATGTACAAAACTACCTTAGCGACGAAGAAATTGCTGAACTTTACCTCCCACCGGTACCTGCCCGCGAAGAAATTCCTTTCACTACCGCTTTCGACTTCGACCTGAGCGTGGATGCATGGGGCAACCCACACATTGGTGTTGTATGTGGTGTTTCTGTAGATGCTTACACCATTGCTACCGGTATTTCTCCCTCATCACGTTACGCCTTTACCAGTGTTTTCCTGCTTTCATCTACCGATATGGGTAACGAAGGCTCATGGTATGGCCACCAGATGGGTCGCCCGGTTTCGTTCCGTGGTACTTTTGGCACCGACTTTACCGAAGATAACCGTACACAGATTTGCCGTTCAGAGGATGGTACCAAAATGTTTGTAGCATGGCTTGATACCGACACCACCGTTTCGGCCGAAAACTCCTCACCCGACATTTGGGTTCGTGGTTACGACCTGGTACTGAATGCAGCAACTGCTAACGACATGGTTGAAGACAGACCCAGCAACGTTACCTGGGGTAGCGAAGGCATGTTCCAGGCTTATTTCTTTATTATGAGCAACGTGGCTCTCGAAGACGGAGCAGGAAACTTTACCATTCCGTTCACCTACCAGCAATTTGAAGCGATTGACCTGGCTACACAATATAAATACGTCCAGGATTTCTCCTTCAATCAGGCTGATTTTATCATTGTTGGTATCAATGATGCTCCTGTTGCAAAACAGGAATTTGTAACCGTTTCGCAAACTATGCCTAATCCGGCTGCTTCAGTGGCACGTTTCACCGTTGCGCTGGCCGAAGCTGCCATGGTTAATGTTACCGTTACCAACATGATGGGACAGACCGTTCAGACTATCCCCGCCCGCAAACTGCAGGCTGGTGTAAACGAACTGCAACTTAATGTTGCTGACCTTTCTTCGGGCGTATATTTCTACACCGTAGAAGCCGGTAAAGAAGTCGTTACCAAGAAAATGATTGTGAAATAAAACGCAGGGCGCATGGCGCAAGGCGATGGGAGCAAGGCAGTTACAATGCTGTCTTCTCTTACACATAAAACATTGAAGACCGCGGCACTTGTGTCGCGGTTTTTTTTTGTAATAAATTCTCCCTCACTCACACGCCAACCCTTGCATTTCGATGCCCACATGCGGCAAAAAATTTATCTTCTGTTTTGCAATTAAAGACTTAGCGAACATCAGCACCGGCAAATTGTGTTGTTATTGAACGCATCGAAAAAACTGTGAAACTTTTACCATGCCTGTGGTTAATTTGCTGCTGGCTGCTTACTGAAAGCTGAGAACTGCGGACTGCCGGTTGAAAACTGCGGACTGCCAGTTGAGAACTGCAGACTGCCGGCTGTGGACTATTTAATTATCAAAAGTGGATCGGGTTTAGTTTTTCAAATGAGGTTATTCCTATATTTGCTGGCTGAAAACAAAGACTGTAAAAGTTATTTCATTAATAAATTTATTCACTAAATCATTTAAAATTATGAAAAGGATTCTACTTTTTGCATTAGCCGTGACGCTGGGTTTCGCTGTAATGGCGCAACAGGCACGCGTCAAATCGAATGTGGTGTGCCAAAAGGCAAACTTCGCTGAAAAAGTTGCCTACGCGCCTACCAATGCTGGCACGGTTGGGGTGGATTACAAAGTTCACAAACCGGCAGTTTACAAATCTACCGATGTTGTGTCGATTATCCCCATTGGCACTTCTGTAAATGGTTATAGCTATGGCTATGGTGGCGGACAAAAATCGATACTTGCTGCCAACAACGACCTCAACACCATTACACACGTACACCGCATGGGCGGCACACTTGATCCGGGCGGCTACTCGGGCGACCTGGGCTACGACATTTCCACTGATGGTGGTCTCACCTGGACACTGATGGTGGAGTTTTACATCGCCACCAACAATGCCGGCGGCTCCTATTTTACAGATGCTGCCCGCTATCCCAATCATGGCATCCTAAATCCTGTTGGCAACACCGACCCGGACAATGCTTATTTCTGTTATTTTGCTCCGGTGCTCGATGGCTCCAATAGCCCCGACTCCTGGGGTGGGTATGCCTGGGGGCGTGCCAGCATTGGCGATATAACCGATACCACCAAACATCTGGAAACTTCCAATCCCGACGACAATATCTTCCAATACACGCCTGATGGCTACACCACCACCAGCAATGGTCATTTCTGGGTGAGCGACCTCAATCAGGACTGGCGAAGCGGTACAGTGGTATTTCTCAACGAGGTGATCGCTAATCATGGTGTATGGAACGAATCCATTATGGATTTCGACTACGAACAGTTTACATTAGAGTGCGTTATGCAACCTGACGTAACCCGTCCCGCACAATCGAAAGTGGAGTTTTCGCCCGATGGACAAATCGGGTACTATGCTGTAATTGGCGATAATGGCGACGTGGACATCAGCAGGGATTTGTCGTACTTTCCCATTTTGTGGCGCACCGAAGATTCAGGCGTTACCTGGACCGATCCTATTGCTGTTGCGCTGGCTGGCGAAGATGGAATTGCCGGTGTGCAGGATTACCTGAGCGACGAAGAAATTGGCGAGCTTTTTCTCCCGCCGTTGCCTTCACGCGACCAAATCCCTTTTACCACTGCCTTCGATTTTGATCTTAGCGTAGATACTTACGGAAATCCACAAATTGCAGTTATCGTTGGTGTAACCGGAGCTACTGCTTATAGTATCTCTACCGGGATTTCGCCCTCTTCAAGATATGCTTTTACAAGTGCTTTCCTGCTCTCATCGATGGACAAAGGCGACGAAGGCTCCTGGATAGGCTATCCGCTGGGGCGCCCTGTGTCGTTCCGCGGCAACTGGGGCGACAACTCTGAAGACAATCGTATTCAAATTGCCCGCACCAGCGACGGCTCTAAAATGTTTGTGGCATGGCTCGATACCGACACCACCATTTCAGGCGAAAATAACGCTCCTGACATTTGGGCGCGTGGCGTAAATATTATCGATCATACCTATACCGCCGACCTTGCCGGCCCCATCGCCGACCGTCCCGTTAACGTAACCTATGGTTCAACGGCTACTTTCTCTGCCTACTTTTTCGCTATGGGAAATCAGGTGCTCGAAGATGGCAATGGCAACTATACCATACCATTTGCTTATCAGGAATTAGGAACAGTATTAAACGATCCTGTTCATTATATGTACGTTCAGGATTTTAGTTTCAATGATGCCGATTTTATAATAGTAGGAATGGAAGAAAAACCTATCGTACAAAAAGTTGCTGCTACTGTTTCGCAAACCACGCCTAACCCGGCAATGGGTCAGGCGCGTTTCAGCGTAACGCTCCCGCAGTCCACCCAGGTGAAAGTGATGCTTGTAAATTTGATGGGACAAACCGTGCAAGCTATGCCCACGCGCACACTTCAGGCTGGTGCCAATGAAATTACACTGGATGTTTCCAGCTTACCTGCAGGCGTGTATTTCTACACAGTAGAAGCCGGCACCGAAACCATTACCAAAAAAATGATAGTGAAGTAGCGCTTTTCGCGAAACAATTTCAAAACTGCACCCCTTGTTGCCTGGCAGCAGGATGAGGTGCAGTTTTTTTTGTAGCCGTAAACTTAATCAGCGCCACCGTTGTTAGTTTAAATATTAGTATTCTACTTTTGAGTTACTATTTTTGTCAATGTCTTTTTTTAAAATTATTATTAATCAACACAAGTATAAACACATAAAAACTTCTACTATGAAAAAGTTATTTTTCTACGCTTTGACCCTGCTCTTTGGGGTGAGCGTGATGGCGCAAAATCCTGCGCTCAAAAGCAATTTAAAAAGTGAGCGACCCTTGCATTTGCAAAAAGCTACTTTCGACAACCTGAAAGCTCCTGTTGCCGGTGAGAACATTACTATCAAAAGGCACGCTTTCAAATCCACGGATGCCGTGAGCGTGGTATCTATCGGAACCTCTGCCAATGCTTATGGCTATGGCTATTCAGGCGGGCAAAAAAATCTGCTGGCTGTCGATCCGATCCTCAATACCGTTTCTAACTTCCACCGCATGGGAGGCGTTTTGGATCCGGGTGGCTATAGTGGCGACCTGGGTTACGACATCTCAACGGATGGCGGTACCACCTGGACCAATATGGTAGAATGCTACGTAGCTACAGTTAACCTGGGCGGCGAATATTATGCCGATGCCGCCCGGTATCCCAATCATGGTATTTACAATCCTATCGGCAACACCGATCCCGACAATGCCTGGATAACATTTTTTGCTGCCAACATCGACAAAAGCAACGACCCGGCCGGCTGGGGCGGATACAGCTACGGCATTGCCAGTATTGGCGACCCTGCCGACACTACCAAGAATCTGCGTTCGTCGCGTCCGCAGGAAGGTGTTTATCAGGAAATTCCCGAAGGATACTGCGTTACAAGCCTTGGCGACGTGTGGGTGGCCGACCTGAACAAAAACTGGACGAGCGGCGCCTTGGTTTACGAAGGTGAGATGATCATTAATCACGGTACCTGGAGTGATGTGGAAAACGACTTCGTGTATGAGGAAATCATCTTCGATTGTCCGGTGCAGCCTGGCTCAACAGTGCCTGCATATCAAAAAGTAGAATTTTCGCCCGACGGAATGACAGGCTACATCCTGGTACTTGCCGACAATGGCTCAGTAGAAATATCCACCGGTCAGTCATTGTATCCGATACTGTGGCGCACCACCGATGGTGGACAAACCTGGAGCGACGCTATACCCGTTGCTTTGGCCGGTGAAGACGGTATTCCTGCAGTTCAGAACTATTTGAGCGACGAAGAAATTGCTGAGCTTTTTGTAGCTCCTGTGCCTGCAAGGGAAGAGATTCCATTTACCACCGCCTTCGATTGCGAAATAAGTGTAGATAAATTCGGCAATCCACATATTGCAGTTGTTGTAGGCGTTACAGGTTCTGACGTGTATTCGATTCTTAGCGGGATATCGCCGTCATCCCGGTATTTATTTACTGCCATGTTTCTGCTTAGCTCCGACAATCTGGGCGAAGAAGGTAGCTGGTCGGCCTATGAACTGGGGCGTCCGGTTTCGTTCCGTGGCAACTTTGGTGATTTGACCGAGGACAACCGCATTCAGATTTCGCGTAACCACGAAGGCTCCAAAATGTTTGTTGCCTGGCTCGACACCGACTCTACGCTGGCCAACGAAAATATTGCTCCCGACATTTGGGCACGGGGTATCGACGTTGTGAATCATTTGATGACTGGCGACGGTACTGGACAGGATAAACCAACCAATGTTACTTTCGGATCGGAAGCCACTTTTGAAGCCTATATGTTTGCCATGGGCAACGAGGTATTTGAAAACAGCGGCAGCTACACCATTCCTTTTGCTTACCAGCAAATGAACCCCGCCAACCCTGCCGAGGCGGTACAGTTTAAGTATATCCAGGACTTCATGTTTACCGATTCCGACTTTACCGTGGTGGGAATTGATGATGAATTGCCCGTTGTAAAAGCTCAAACCGTGCAAGTGTCACAAAGTCGTCCCAATCCGGCTGCGGATGTTGTTCGCTTTGATGTAACCCTGCCGCAGCAGGCAAGTGTAGCCATTACGGTTACTAATCTGATGGGGCAAACGGTGAAATTTATTCCGGCACGCACGCTGCAGGCTGGTGTGAATACCCTCGCAATAGGCGTAAACGATCTTACCTCCGGTGTTTACTTTTATACGGTAGATGACGGCGTGAATTCCATCACCAAAAAAATGGTAGTAAAATAACCGAATTACCACAACAAAAAAGGTTGCACCCTCCATTGGGATGCAACCTTTTTGTTTATTGATTTTGCAAGACTATTGAAAACTCTTGTGGTTAAATAATTTTATTCAACCTCCCAAGTGAATGAGGCTGTTTCCGAAATATTGGGGGCAGCCTTTTTTTGTTTCTCTGACGGAGTTGGTTTGGGAGGATTTTTTTAAAAATTCTCAGCAATTAGATGTTGGTTGTCATACTTTGTTTATTTTTGAAAACATTATTAACAAAAACATTATTCACTAAAACTAAAGGATTATGAAAAAGCTTACGATTTTTATTATGATGATGGCTGCCGGATTTATGGTGGCAGCACAAACGGCTACCGTAAAGCCAGGATTGCCAGCCGAGCAGGCCAAAAGCTTCCAGCCTTACGACAGCAAACCACTGCAACATGCTGTGGCAGCGCAGGCAACTATCGACAGGCCGGCAGTAAATTACAAATCTACCGATGCGATAACCATTGTTCCTATCGGTACTTCGGCAAACGCTTATGGCTTGGCCAATGGCGGTAAGTCTAATCTGATGGTCAACAACGACATCAATACCATTAGCTGTATCCATCGTATGGGTGGTGCGCTTGATCCGGGTGGCTATAGCGGCGACCTGGGTTACGATGTGTCTAAAGATGGTGGAATGACCTGGAGCACAATGATCGAGATTTACACCGCCAAAGTAAATGCCGGTGGCACATATTACATGGATGCTGCAAGGTATCCGCAACATGCTATTTACAATCCGATGGGCAATACCAACCCCGACGATGCTTACATCGCTTATTATGCAGCTACTACCGCAGGTTCCAACGGCGTAACCTGGGGCGGTATCTGTTGGGGCAGAGGAAGTATCGGCGATCCTACCGACACAACCTATAATTTTATGACTACCGAACCAAACGGGATATACCTGTATGTGCCACAAGGCATGACCATGGCTAAAGGTGGCGATTTTTGGGTGGTAGATGGGAATATGAACTGGATGAGCGGAGCACTGGAATACCAGGGTAGTTTAGTGCTCAGCAGAGGAATCTGGAATCAGGATATTATGGATTTTGAACTGGAGTTAAGTTTACTTGAACTGACAGGTCCCGCTGACGCATCGCCTTCAGATTACAAAGTAGAGTTTTCGCCCGACGGACAAATTGGTTATGTGGTGGCTTTGATGGATGTGGGTGAAGTTCCTGTTTCGACGGGGCAATCCTACTATCCGGTACTTTTCCGCACCGAAGATGCCGGTCTCAATTGGTCAGATCCTATCCCGGTACCTCTTGCCGGCGAAGATGGATTGCCTGCCATCCTAAACTTTTTGAGTGATGAAGAAATTGGCGAGCTTTACGACCCGCCATTGCCTGAGCGTGAGCAAATTCCTTTTACTACCTCTTTTAATGTTGATATAAGCGTGGATCATGCAGGCAATCCACACATTGCTGCTATGGTTGGCGTAACCGGTTCCACAGCTTATTCGATCGTATCAGGACGCTCCGCTTCTTCCGGATATTTGTTTATGGGCGCTTTCCTGCTTTCGTCGGACAATATGGGTGAAGAGGGTAGCTGGACTGCCCGGCTCTTGGGACGCCCTTACAACTTTAGAGGAAACTTTGGCGAACTGACAGAAGACAACCGTATTCAGATTGCCCGCGACAAGCTCGGAACCAATATGTTTGTAGCCTGGCAAGACACCGATACCACGGTATCCACCGAAAACAACTCACCCGACATCTGGTGTCGCGGATACAATGTGGCTAACGGTTGGCTGACGTCAAATGAGGAGGGATTGAACATGCCCAACAACGTTACCTGGGGCTCTGAGGCTACCTTTGGTGCCTATTTCTTTGGCATGGCCAACGAAGCTTTTGATGATGGTTTTGCCACTTATACCATACCCTTCTTTTATCAGGATATGGACATCGTAGATCCGGCTGCTGCTGTTCAGTTCAAATACATTCAGGATTTCACATTCCTGATGGGCGTGGGCATAGATGAACCCATGGTGCAGCCTGCCAACATGGAAGTGAGCCAGGCAATGCCCAATCCGGCTACCGACAAAGCACGCTTTGCCATATCGCTGCAAGAACCAGCAATGGTTTCAGGCGAAATCACCAACATGATGGGACAGCAGGTTTCTGCTTTGCCTGCCCGCCGTCTGCAAGCCGGCAACAACGAACTGATACTTGATGTGAATGGATTGAGCGCCGGGATTTATTTCTGCACGCTCACCTCAGGCACCGAATCCGTAACCAGGAAAATGGTGGTGAAGTAAGACGCTGGGCGCATAGTGCAGGGCGATGGGGACAAAGTAGATACGTTGCTTTCTTCTCTTACACATAATACATAATACAATGGAAACCGCGACACAAAGTGTCGCGGTTTTTTTTGGATTAGATTTCTCCCTCAAAATTTGCCTTGCAAATTTTTTCAGTCGAAATGACAAGCATCATGATGTTGATGAGGGAGTCGGGATCGGCGCGCAGCG
>SABY01000201.1 GCA_009928785.1 Clostridia bacterium
CCGGTTTTCGACATAGTTGATAAAGGCACGGTTCACCACTTTGTTGCCGCCGGGCGTGGGGTAATTGCCTGTAAAATACCAGTCGCCGGTGTGGTTGGGCAAAGCTGCATGCAGGTCTTCGATAGATTGATAAATTACCTCCACCGTGGCGCGGGTATGTTCCGGCGTCACCAGTTCGGCAATGCGCTGCGAAATTTGCTGTGCGGTAAAGGGTTCGTAAATACGTTTCACATAATTCACCACCTGTTCTTTGGGAAGATGCTCCTGTGCCTTTGCTTTTTTATATACCTCGTTGATGATGCTTTTTTGGTTGGTTTGGTGCAGCAGACTGATGGCCGCTTTGAAAGCTATAAAATCGCCAAGCTTTGCCATGTCGATGCCGTAGCAGTCGAGGTAGCGTATCTGTGGCGCCGAGGAGGCGATGATGATTTTTTTAGGTCCCAGCCTGTCGAGGATGCGGATGATGCTTTGGCGCAACGTGGTTCCACGCACGATGGAATCGTCGATTACCACCAGATTGTCGATGCCCACGCGCACCACGCCATAGGTAACGTCATAGACGTGCCCCACCAAGTCGTCGCGCCCGCTGTCTTTGGTGATAAAGGTGCGCAGCTTTACATCTTTCACAGCAATATCTTCTACTCGTGGCGCCATGCTAAGTATCGCCTTAATCTTTTCGGGTGTGGATTCTGCACCCAGCGCACCGATGCGGTCGGCTTTGATGCCGTTGCAAAACTTATTAACTTCCTCAATCAAACCTTTAAAAGCTACTGTGGCCGTGTTGGGGATATACGAAAATACCGTATTGTCGATGTCGTAGTTGATGGCTTTTAAGACTGCCGGGGTGAGCAGTTTGCCAAGCATCTTGCGCTCGCGGTAGATGTCGCTGTCGGTGCCACGCGAAAAATAGATGCGCTCGAATGAGCAGGCTTTCAAAGGTTGGGGCTGTGCAAAAGGAAGTACTTCGGTGGTACCGTTTTTCTTTATCACCAGCACATGCCCCGGCTGCAGCTCTTTTACCTGATCGCTCTTCAGATTAAAGGTGGTTTGCAGCACCGGACGCTCCGAAGCAGCGGCTACCACTTCGTCGTCGATATAATAAAACGCGGGGCGGATGCCGGCAGGATCGCGCATCACAAAAGCGTCGCCATGTCCCAGCAGTCCGGCGATGGCATAGCCGCCATCCCAATATTTGGTGGCTTTTATCAGTATGTCGCGCATGTTGAGGTCGGCGGCAATTTTTTCGGAAATCTCTTTTTTAACAAAACCCAGCTTCTTGTATTTTTGATAATGTATCTCGTTTTCTTCGTCCAGAAAATGACCTATCTTTTCAAGAATGGTAATGGTGTCGGTAGTTTGGATTGGATACTGACCAATTTCCACCAGTGTGGCAAAAAGCTCCTCCACGTTGGTCATGTTGAAGTTGCCGGCCAAAACCAGATTTTTTGTAATCCAGTTGCTTTCGCGCAACACGGGGTGCAGATTTTCGACGCCATGGCCACCAAAAGTTCCGTAGCGCAAGTGCCCCAGAAAAAGCTCGCCGGTAAAGTCGATATTTCGTTTGAGCCAACCGGGATCGCGCAAAAGTTCGGGGCGCGTTTTTTCGAGCTGCTGAAAAGGCAAATATACGTGCTTAAAGACGTCGATGATGGGTGTGGAAGTGCCGGAGCGGTAGCGGCTGATGTACTTTACGCCCGGCTCCATGTCGAGTTTTATGTTGGCCAGTCCGGCGCCATCCTGCCCGCGGTTGTGCTGCTTCTGCATCATCAGGTGCATCTTGTTGAGGCCGTAAAGAACGGTGCCATACTCCCGCAAATAGTGCTCCGGCGGCTTACGAAGTCGCAACAGCGCAATTCCGCATTCATGTTTTATCTGGTCGCTCATGCTTTTGCTTCTCTATTTGGTCATCCAAAAACGAATAACCAACGAATGACAAAACTAATAATTATCGCGGGGGTAGTGTCGGGTTTAGCGCATGGCCCGGTGTTTTTACAATCACATTTTTACGGGTTCCCTTTGGTTACGGACGCACGGATGTTCGTTTTATAGACGCACGTCCCCCGCTGGAGCGGGGCAGGCTGTGGGTCTCTACGTTCCGGACGTTCCGGACGTTCCGGGACAAATATTTTTGCAAAAACCGTTTTGCAGTTTTCCCCTATTTTTGTCATCTGCTCTTTGCAATATTTGATTTTTTCACTTTACAGAATTTACAATTCAAATTTATAAATTATGAAAAAACTTATCTTTCTTTTCGTTTTGTTAATGCCGGCTCTTCTTGGAAGGGCACAATACATCACTCCCGGTACCGGCATGCTTTTTACACTCGACAGCCTGACTGCTTATTCGTCGGGTGCGGTAACCTTTGATCCTGATGGTCAATACACCTTTCATCAGGATGTAACGCTGTCGGCAACGGATACTTTAAGCATCCTCACCGATGCAGAAATTAATATGTCCGACAACGTGCTCGTCACCGTCAATGGAACGATGATCGTCAATCCGCTGAGTGGTATCGTGTTTTTTAAAGCTGAAAACGATCATTTCAAAGGTTTCCGGTTTGAAGATAGTCCCGGCTCGCTGTTTTACAGAACCTATTTCAAAAAAGCGGGTGGCATCCGGCTGCTGTCGTCGGACGTGGCTTTTCTCCAATGCGACTTTACCGAATTTGATCAGGAATACACCACAGGAACAATCAATATTTCGCAGAGCGCACCGGTGATCGAATTTTGCAGTTTTACTTACAACGGCGGCCCGGCGGTGATGTCGGCTGCCAATGGCAATGCTTCGCCACAAATCATCAACTGCGAGATAAAATACAATGTAACTGCTAATGGAAACACGCCGCAGATCAACCTGGGAACCTCCGGCGCCGACAGCATCCGCATCATTGGTAACCTTATTGAAGGCAATCCCGACAATTTTATGGCGGGCGGAATCGCGCTAACCACGCTTGCCGGCGGAAATATTACCGCACGCGTCGAGGACAACATTATCAGTGATAACCGCTATGGCATTACCCTTTTTGGGAATAATATCGGCGCAATGCTGCGCAGCAATGGAATTTATAACAACAATATCCAAAACCTGCCTATGCAGGGCGGTAGTGGAATAAATATCTATGGCAACGAAACCAATCAGGCAATCCTTACCGAAAATAGTATCGGCGGCAACCTGTGGGGCATCAGTTTGCAGGGAACACCTGCGCCCAATATTGGTAATTTGGATAGTACAAATTACAATGCCGGCAACAACAATATTTACGGCAATGGCAACGAAGGTGAGGTTTACGATCTTTACAACAATACCCCCAACGACATAATGGCGCAAAACAATTATTGGGGGACCACAAATGCCGATAGTGTAGAGCTGCATATTTTTCATCAGCCCGACGATCCGCAACTTGGCCTTGTAACTTATCTTCCACTTGCAATTGGACCGTTAGCCATTAGCGAGCCTGCGAAATCGTTTCCTGATATTATTGCCAATGTGTATCCCAATCCGGCTACGCACAGTTTTTTTGTTGAAATCCAAAGTTCTGAAACCTCAGGCTCATCAGTCCCAGAACTGCAGCTTTACGATGCCGCCGGACGCATGCTTGCTATTGATGTGAATAAAGAAGCCAATGGTTGTAAAGTAGTTCTCAAAGAAACCTATCAGGGGGTTGCATTTTTAAAAATTACTTTAGCAGATAAAGCAACCTCACAGAAGATTCTTTTCAGATAATTTTATCCGGCGCACCGCTGCTTTCAGAACCCAGCCATTTATGTATCCATAACCCAGCCATTCATGACTGGGATTTAAAATGCAACGCATTCCATCAGGGCGTTTACGCACTTTTAGCATTTAGATTGATTGATAGGAAGGGCATAAATGCCCTGAGTTTACTCTTGATATATCGCGTAGCATAAATGCCAGGGCTACGGAATCAAGAAATGCGCAACTCCGCCTCCATAACCCAGCCATTTATGACTGGCAGAAGTTAGCTCCAACGGAACGTTTGCGCTCACGCTGAATCGCAATGATGCTTACACCGACCAGAAAACCGCTTTCGATGATGGCGAGCCTGCTGCCGAAAGGTGGTGGGGTTTTTTTGCAGATTTTTTTTAGTGGTCAACAAAAAGATTTATTTTTGCCGCCACTATTATAAATAGTGCCCGATGGTGTAATTGGCAACACGTCTGACTCTGAATCAGAAGAGTTCAGGTTCGACCCCTGATCGGGCAACAAGAAAATGAGGCAGCTACAACGATTTTTGTAGCTGCCTTTTTCTTTTCCGCACACGATTGTGATAGATTTATAGGAAGGGCATAAATGCCCTGCGTCTTTCTGTTTCGTTCACGTAAACCCTGGCATAAATGCCAGGGCTACGGATTGGCTATTAATCGTTAAAAAAGCCGCTTTC
>SABY01000065.1 GCA_009928785.1 Clostridia bacterium
GTTCTCAGTCCGCAGTTCTCAGTCCGCAGTTCTCAGTCCGCAGTTCTCAGTCCGCAGTTCTCAGTCCGCAGTTCTCAGTCCGCAGTTCTCAGTCCGCAGCTCACAGTTCTCAGCTCACAGTTCTCAGTTCTCAGTCCTCAGTCCGCAGTTCTCAGTCCGCAGTTCTCAGTTCTCAGTCGGCAGTTCACAGTCCGCAGTTCTCAGTTCTCAGCTCACAGTTCTCAGCTCACAGCTCACAGTTCTCAGTTCTCAGTCGGCAGACCGCACAGTTCTCAGTCCGCAGCTCACAGTTCTCAGCTCACAGTTCTCAGTCCTCAGTTCTCAGTCGGCAGTTCTCAGTTCTCAGTCGGCAGACCGCACAGTTTGCGCCTTGCGCCCTAATTTTAGAATTGTTCTAAAAAATTAGTTCTAACTATGTTTTTTTCTATTTTAGCCCACTGATTTTTTGAGGAGAATTTTAAAACAAAAAGTATTTTTTTCTGAAATTTTTTTAATAGTATTAACTCAAAACACTAATCCCATGCAAGTATTTACATTTTTACGAAGGCGCTTGAGCTACATGCTTTTGGCGCTCATGCTTTTCACATTTGCAGGCCTGCAGGCACAGTCGTACACGTACGAAGGTTCCTGGGGCAGTCCGGGGCTCTCGCTGGTTAGCGAAAGCACCACAGGCGTAGAAGCCAATTTTTCTATCACCCAGTTTGAGCTTACCCAAATGGATGTAGATGGTGAGATGATGCAGATGATCATGGCACCGGGCAATTTTCTTCCCAACGACGAAGGTGCACCCAATGTTCCGGGTTATAGCCGTTACGTAGCCGTGCCACAAGGCGCCCAAGCCCGCCTGCGTGTAGCCAACTACCGGATACAATCTATCCAAAATGTAGAGTTGGTTCCCGCACTACGTATCCCACTCGATACCGATGACAGCCCGCTGAAATACGTAAAAAATGAAAGAATCTATGCACAGGATGCTTTTTATCCGGCCAACCCATTCCAGCTTTCGGAGCTTACGCAAATACGTGGAGTAGATGTGGTAATACTTGGTGTTACTCCTTTTCAATATAATCCTGTCACCAAAGAATTGTTGGTGTATCATGATGTTTCGTTGGACGTTACTTTTGAAGGTGGCAATGGCCACTTTGGCGAAGACCGTTTGCGCAGCCGTTGGTTCGACCCGATTTTGGAAGACGTGCTGATGAACCGCGAATCGCTCACAGAAGTGGATTACAGCCAGCGCATACAAAATGCTCAAGGACTTGACGATGCAGGTTTTGAATACCTCATTGTGATCCCCAACAACGACATCTGGTTGCCTTATGCCCAGCAGATAAAAGAATGGCGTACCAAACAGGGTATCCTCACCGGAATCGTAAAACTTCAGGACATCGGCGGCGCTACGCCTACCATTCTTGAAAATTATTTCAACAACGCTTTCAATACCTGGGACATCCCGCCGGTAGCCGTATTGATCATGGCCGACTATGGCACCGATGCCACCAATAGCATCACTTCGCCCATCTGGAATAGCTACTGTGTGTCAGACAATATTTTTTCTGATGTGAACAACAACAGCATGCCCGACATGATTTTCGCACGTATGACCGCACAAAATGCCACGCAACTTCAAACCATGGTTTCCAAAATGCTCAACTACGAAAGCAATCCCCCCACTGATTTCAACTTTTATAATAAACCTATCACTGCTCTTGGTTGGCAAACCGAACGCTGGTTTCAGATATGCTCTGAAACGGTAGGTGGTTTCTGGCGCGAAGTGAGTGATAAGGAGCCGGTTCGTATTAATATGATTTATAGTGGTACGCCCGGAACCTCCTGGTCATCCAACCAAAACACCTCCATGGTGGTGAATTATTTTGGCCCCAGTGGTACCGGATACATTCCTTTAAGCCCTGCAACATTGGGCGGTTGGAACACCGGTTCGCCACAAATGGTTGTAAATGCTATCAACGACGGAGCCTTTGCACTGCAGCACCGCGACCATGGCGGAGAAGACGGCTGGGGTGAGCCTGGATTTGTAAACTCCCACATCAACTCGCTTACCAACAACCAAAACAACGAGCTGGTATTCGTTTTCTCTATCAACTGCCTCACCGGGAAATACAACTGGTCGAGTGAGTGCTTTGCCGAAAAATTCCACCGCTATACCTATGGCGGACAAAATGCAGGTGCTCTTGGCTTGATTGCAGCATCAGAAGTTTCTTACTCATTTGTAAACGACGCTTATGTATGGGGGATGTTTGATAATTTCTATCCTAACTTTCTGCCCGATTACGGTGCACCGGTCGAAGAGCGTGGCTTCCTGCCTGCCTTTGGCAATGCCGCCGGAAAATATTTCCTCCAGCAAAGTAACTGGCCTTACAATACCAGCGACAAAGAGGTTACCTACAATCTGTTTCACCACCATGGAGGAGCCTTCATGCAGGTATATACCGAGGTACCACAAACTCCGGTAGTAACGCATAACCCGATATTGTACAGCGGCGAGAGCATCTTTACCGTTACAGCCGGAGCTGGTTCTTTTATTGCCCTTACGGTAAATGGTGAAATCATCGGAACAGCTACCAGCACGGGTGGTGCCACCAACATCACCATCGCGCCACAGTTACCTCCCAACCAGATGGTCGTTACCGTAACACGTCAAAACTATTTACGCTACGAATCCAATGTGGAAATTATTCCGCCCAGCGGACCCTACGTAGTTGGCCATGCGTATGTTATTCACGACCCCTCCGGCAACAACAATGGAGCACTCGACTATGGCGAAAGTGTAACCATGGACATGACCATGAAAAACGTGGGTGTGGCTGCTGCCAATAACGTTAACGTTACCATGACTACCACCGATCCTTTTATCACCATCACCGATGGTACCGCTGCATTTGGAACCATTGGCGCCGGCGCCACCAAAACCATCAACAATGCTTTTGCTATCCAGGCTGCCCAAAATATCCCCGACGGCCACGCTGCAAGTCTTAAGCTGAGCGCTACCAACGGAACACTGGTTTGGGAAAGTTTTATTTCGGTAATGGGACATGCTCCTAAGCTGGAATTTGGCGGCTATACTATTGATGATGCCAGTGGCAACAACAACGGATTCCTCGATCCGGGCGAAACGGTTTCGATGTTGCTTACCATCGAAAATAATGGCTCGTCCAATGCGGTTAATGTTTTGGCGCAACTTACCGGCACCGATCCTTATGTGTCTGTTCTTACCACTACTCCACAGCCAATTGGCAACCTTTCTTCAGGAAATACAGGTACTGCTACCTTTATGGTTACCGCTGCTGCCAACACGCCTTTTGGTCATACCGCTCAACTGAATATTAACATGACTGCCAATATGGGCATCAGTCAGCAGGATGTACTGTCGATTGTTTTCTCTGATTACTGCGAAGCATCCACTAACACCCAGGACGAATATATCTCGAAAGTAGTTTGTGGCGAAATAAACAACAGCAGCGGCTGGCAAGGTGGAGTGGCCAACTATACCGACATCACTACCACCCTCGAACCCGGCGTACCGGTTCCGATTACCATCACCAACGGCAACGCCTGGAGCAGTGATAAAGTAACGGTATGGATCGACTGGAACCTCGACAAAGAACTGGGCAACAACCCCAACGAGACCTTTGTGCTTACCGGCAGTGGCGGCGGCGCATCGTTTGCCGGAAATATCGTAGCTCCCGCGGGACAGCAATCCGGCCAGTTCCGCATGCGCATCCGCATGTCTTATAGCTCTAACCCGGTTCCTTGCGGAGGAATGAGCTATGGCGAAGTGGAAGATTACACAATATTAATCGGGGCGCCGATGTATCTGGAGCCTCCGCAAAATGTGTTGTGTTCGGTTACCGGAAGCAATGTTTCACTTACGTGGGAAGCTCCGGTGCCAATGACTTCATCAGTGAGTGGGTATCATATTTATATGGATAATCAGATGGTAGCAACAAATCAACCCGGCATGTCGTATATTTACAACAGTTGCCCGGCGGGTAGCCACTGGTTCTCGGTGTCGGCCGTTTATCCCGAAGGCGAATCAGGTATTGCACAGCCGGTACATGTCGAAGTTGGAGCCATTCAAGGCAAGCTTCAGGGCTTTATTCGCGATTTAGCCACCAACCTGGTGATAAACGATGCATGGGTAACTACCGTCAATGGTGATTATGGCGCAGTGTCGTACAGCACACCATTCGGAAGCCACTACACGCTACACCTCATGGGCGGTACCTACAATGTAATATGCAATGCACCGGGATACCAGTCGGTAACGCATAATGGAATCACCCTCGAAAACGGCGGAACTACTACCGTGAACTTCTACCTTGTGGCAGCCGACAGCTTTGGCGAAGGCACCACTACCGGCGTAAGCAACAGCACCGCCCGAAACCTGAGCATCTATCCTAACCCGGCGCGCGATGAAGTCAACATCAGCGCAAGCGACATGCTGCTGCAGGTGAAAATCCTCAACAATATGGGTCAGGTTGTTTTTGATAAGATGATCAATGAAAACAACGTTCGCATCGACACCGACAACTTTGTCAACGGTGTGTATTTTGTCGAAGTTTACACCCAAAGCGGCCGTAGCTTCGAGAAGCTGATCATCAAATAGTGATCTTTAAAGTTTGATGTTTTTAATAGGAAAAGCCTCCGCAATGTGTGGGGGCTTTTTTTATTCTATTTAAAAACAATCCTTAAGCTGACATGAATAAGCGTGGTGCAGAAAGGTGTTGAAAACCGAATAGCAAAACCATCAATCCCTTTCAGCTTTATCGCCATTCTTTTTTATATGTAAATTTGCGTTCTTTATTAACAATCGTAATAAGCAGCATTAGATGGAAAAAATATCGAAAGAGCAACTACACCAACTCAACCAACGTTTTGCCGGTACCTCTGCTCATGAAATACTCGAATATTTTCTCAAATCCTACCAGCACCGGATAGCTTTTGCTACGAGCATGGGCGCCGAAGATCAGGCGATAACACACATGATGGCCGGCATCGACCGCAACTCCCGTATCTTCACCCTCGACACCGGACGACTTTTTCAGGAAACCTACGACGCGATTGAGCGCACGAATGCACGCTACGGCATCAACATCGAAGTGTTTTTCCCTGAACGCGAACAGGTCGAAAAGATGGTGAACGAGAAAGGTGTGAATCTTTTCTACGAAAGTATCGACAATCGCAAGTTGTGTTGCCACATCCGCAAAATCGTTCCGCTGCGACGTGCGCTACAAGGTATGGACGTTTGGATAAGCGGGCTGAGACGGTCGCAGGCAGTTACACGTCAGAACCTGCAGCCGGTGGAATGGGACTGTACCTTCGGACTCCTAAAAATAAATCCGCTGATAGATTGGACGGAAGAGCAGGTTTGGGATTTTATTAATAAAAATAATATTCCCTACAACCGTCTGCACGACCAGGGCTTCCGCAGTATTGGCTGCCTGCCCTGCACGCGCGCCATAGCTCCCGGCGACGATGTACGCGCTGGCCGGTGGTGGTGGGAAACCCCCGAACAGAAAGAGTGCGGGCTTCATCCGAAAAAGTAATCTTAGGCATTTGGCTATCATAATGCCGGTTTTCTTTGTAATAAAATCCATTTCTTATTTTCCGTATTTTTGCGGAAATATAGAAACAGAATGTTATTTCAGGAATTTCATAGCGCCATGTCGGCACCGGCAATTTTTACTTCCAACCAGGTTTATGCCTGGCGTCCAGAGTTCGACAAAAACAATTTAAGCAGATGGACAAAAAAAGGCCTTTTGATAAAATTACGTAATGGATATTATACTTTCCCCGAGTTTTTGCATCAGCCAAACTTTGCACTTTTTGTAGCTAATAAAATCTACAAGCCCTCCTATATCAGTTTGCATACTGCGCTTGCTTTTCATGGCCTGATTCCCGAAACGGTTGTTCAGCTTACAAGTGTATCAACACACAAAACCAATACTTTCGAAAATCCATTCGGAACATTTTCTTATAAAACAATAAAGACTCAAATATTTTTCGGGTACGATCCCTTGCCATTGTCAGGTGAAAAAACCCTGCTCATGGCTAAACCCGAAAAGGCTTTGCTCGACTTGCTTTATTTGTACCCTTTTTATAAAACAGAGGATGATTTTTTAAACCTGCGTCTGGATGAATGTTTTATTGAAGAGAGCCTTAATATAGAGCTACTACAATCCTTTGCTGACAGATTTAAAAGTGCTACACTAGCGCACCGGGTTAAAAATCTATTGAACGTAATATTATAAAACATGATTGACCTGGGAATTATAAAAAACTATTTTCCGCCTTACCTTAGCGAAAACCCTGCTCACCAAAAATACTTGCTAAAGGAATATCTTCAATTAATGATGCTTGACTATTTGTCAACAACGCCCTATGTCCGCAAGCTTGTTTTTATTGGAGGAACAAACCTTCGTTTGACGAAAGGTATTGATCGGTTTTCTGAAGAATTGGATTTTGATTGTAAAGACCTTAGTGAAAATGAGTTTATTGCAATGACCGATGGAGTTGCTAAATTTCTTAAAATGAATGGCCTGAGTGTAGAAACCAGAGATAAAAAAAACGTCAGGCTCAAAGCTTTTAGGCGGAGTTTTTATTTTCCCGAGATGCTATTTGATGTAAATTTATCGGCCTACAAAAACGAACGCTTTTTGATAAAGATTGAAAGTGAAGATCAAAAAATAGAATACCAGCACAAGATGACTATCATTAAAGGATGCGGTTTCTTTTTTTCTTTCCCTGTGCCCAGCGACCAAGCACTTTGTGCAATGAAAATTTCAGCATTGTTATCGCGGCAAAAAGGCCGTGACTTTTATGATACTATGTTCTTGATGGGGCAAACAAAACCTGATTTTGAGTTTCTTAAAGCAAAATG
Organism: Clostridia bacterium; assembly: GCA_009928785.1. Classification (GTDB taxonomy): domain Bacteria; phylum Bacteroidota; class Bacteroidia; order Bacteroidales; family 4484-276; genus SABY01. The sequence goes on from SABY01000065.1 coordinate 6,902, forward strand.
TGGTGTGAATAATATGCAGGATTTAAAGAATGCATTTTCCAGCGTGCTACAAAAAATTGACCTCTCCCAAAAAGCAAAAGACTTCGAACACCTTGTTTTTCAAAAAAGAAATAATAACAAGATATTATTGTTTAATGAATTTGTTAAAGGATTGTAAGCTCTGATGATTTTCTTATCAATCCCATTTGCTAATGGCTACTTTTGCAGCCAACTATTGTAAAAAGAAAATATTATGGATTTAGGCTTCCTGATGAGCGATTCGCCCTGGTTTACCTGGGTCATCATACCGTTATTGATTTTTTTATCACGTATTGCCGACCAGAGCATTGGCACCGTGCGACTGATCTTTGTATCGAAGGGCTTTAGGTATCTGGCGCCATTTCTGGGTTTTTTTGAAGTTATCATCTGGCTGCTTGCGGTGGGGCAGATTATCCAACAGCTCGACAACGTGCTTTACTACATTGCTTATGGTGCAGGCTTTGCCGCCGGCAACTACATCGGCATCATCATCGAAGAACGACTTTCTTTGGGTACAGTGGTGGTGCGCATCATTCCCGTAAAAGATACTACCCGCCTGATTGAATATTTGAAGGAGCAAAATTTTGGCCTCACCATGATGGACGCCATGGGCGGCCGTGGCGCCGTAAAGGTAATCCTTACCGTAATTCCACGCAAAGCATTAAAGTCGCTGGTAGAAATTATCAATCGTTTTAATCCCAATGCTTTTTATTCGGTAGAAGAGGTGAAATCAGTGAGCTATGGCGGGCTGATTCCGGGAAGTCAGGTATTGGGCAAATCGCGGATGCCGCAGTTGTGGCGCAAGTCGAAATGACCTGCATCAATCTGTGATTGAAAATCGCAGAAAGGCAGGAGATCATTGCGTAGCTATTCCCACCGAATGGCCTTTACAGGCGTGATGCGGCTCACCACCAGCGAAGGCACCACCAGGAACAACAAGCAAATAACCAGCGTCCCCATGTTGAGCAATACCACCGGAAGCACCTCCAGGCTAATAGGAACATACGGCACGTAATAAGATTCCTGATCGAGCCGGAAAATATGAAAATACTGTTGTGCCATTGCCAGCCCGATGCCCAACAGGTTGCCGAAGAGCAGCCCCCGGCCGATGATGAAAGAGGCGTGGTACATAAATATCCGGCGCACCGAAACATTTTTTGTCCCAAGTGCCTTCAACACGCCAATCATGTTGGTTTTTTCGAGTATTAATATTAATAAAGTAGAAATCATATTAATAGCTGCCACAGCAATCATCAGCACCAGGATGATGATTACGTTCATATCCTGCAGGTCGAGCCAATCGAAAATTTGCGGATAAAGACTGGTTATAGATGTGGCGTTAAGCTCGAAACCGATTGTATTGTAAACTATTTCCCACATTTGATCGAGTTTGTTGAAGTCGTCCACAAACACATCAAAACCACTTATCTGATCGTCGGTCCAGTTGTTGAGCCGCTGGATGTGGCGTATATCGCCGATGATGTAGAGATCGTCGAACTCCTCCAGGCCGGTTTCGTAAATGCCGGCCACGACAAACTTACGCCCGCGCGGGGTAACCTCGTCGGGATTGATAAAATAAACGCGCACCGCATCACCGGGGCTAAAACCCAATTTATCGGCAATTTTTGAAGATATCAGGATACTGTCGTTGCGCACACTGTCTGCAATGGTAAATTTCTTGCCGGCAACAATTTTATCGTCAAAAAACGACCAATCGAAATCCTTAAAAACGCCTTTCATCACAATTCCCTGAATCTGATCGTCGGTTTTGATAAGTCCCGACTTGGTAGCAAAAACCTGAATATGCCGGATGCCAGCCGTGTCGGCCAGTGAAGGATAAAAGGGCTGATTGATGCTGATGGGTGTGGTTTCGAAAGAATTGTTCAGGCCGAAGCTGGTGATTTGGATGTCAGCCCCAAAACCCACCACTTTTTCGGAAATAGCCTTTTTGAACCCGCTGGTGATAGCCACCGACATTATCATGACGGCAAGCCCCAAAGCAATGCTCACCACCGAAATGCGTACGATTGGCCGCGAAAAATTATCTTTGTCGCCCGACAGGATTCCTTTTGCTATGAAGAGTTCGAAATTCAATTTCTTATTTGTTGAGGCGCAAAAGTAACCAATTTCACTGCTGTAATTTTAACTTAATCATTATGACTTTCCCACGACGGCTTTCTTTTTCTTTATTAATAATATTCCTGCTGGTTGCCGGTGCAAATGCGCAAACCGCAAAGATTCAGCTTCTCACCGGCGCCCAACAAACGCAGGCGTATCTTCCGCTCCTCGAAGGGAAACGCGTGGCAGTAGTGGCCAATCACACTTCGCTCATCGGCAACGCCCATCTGGTGGATACTTTGCTGCGCCTCGATGTGGACGTAGTAAAAGTATTTAGCCCCGAGCATGGCTTTCGCGGCCAGGCCGACGCCGGCGAAAAAGTGGACGACAAAATAGACCTGGTGACAGGCTTGCCCATTTTATCCCTTTACGGGAAACAACGCAAACCCGACAGCGCCATGCTTAGCGATGTGGATGTGGTAGTGTTCGACATTCAGGATGTGGGCGCACGGTTTTATACCTACATCAGCACTATGTCGCTGGTGATGGAGGCTTGCGCCGAACAAGACATTCCGGTGATCGTGCTCGACCGACCCAACCCCAATGGATTTTATGTGGACGGGCCGGTGCTGGATACTGCCTTCAAATCTTTTGTGGGGATGCATCCCGTGCCGGTGGTGCACGGCATGACCGTAGGCGAATATGCCCGGATGATAAACGGGGAGCGTTGGCTTCCCAACAATTTGCAATGTCGGCTCACAGTGATTCCAATGATTGGCTACAGCCACAGCGATTTTTACGAACTTCCGGTAAAGCCCTCACCCAACCTGCCCAACCAATTCGCTGTTTATCTCTATCCGTCGCTTTGCTTTTTCGAGGGCACCGACGTAAGCATTGGCCGTGGCACCGATTATCCGTTTCAGGTGGCGGGGCATCCGGAATACCTCCTGGGAAGCTACATTTTTGTGCCACGCTCCATCCCCGGCGTGGCAACAAATCCCAAGCATGAGGGCGCGTATTGCAATGGGTTCAACCTTATCAGCTTTGCGCAAAACAGGGAGCAACAACCGGCGCAGTTGCATTTGCAATGGCTTATCAGCTTTTACGAAAGCCTGCACGACAGCGTTACGTTTTTTAATAACTACTTCGACAAGCTGGCTGGCAACGACATTTTGCGAAAGCAAATAGAAGCCGGCAGCACCGAAGCCGAAATCCGCCAGAGCTGGCAGCCTGCCTTAAACGATTTTAAAACCATCCGTAAGAAATACCTTTTGTATCCTGACTTTGAATAAAATATGTTTTTATAAGAGTCTGAAATCCTTATTATTAAACAGGCCTCTCAATCTCCGCCTGCCGACGGATACTTCGAGGTGACAAATCTTAGGCGGATTTGTTGATGGAGAGAAAGCGGGTGCTTCGCACCCGCTTTCTCTCCCCCATGTATAAACATTGCCACGTCATTTCGATCCGCCATCTGGCGATGAGAAATCTAAAAAATACGACAGTAACCTTACGTCGGGTCAGGAATTCTGAAGCGGCAGCGCCGCGCAATATTTGTAGAAACCGCAATCACCCCGATCCCATTTAAGGTGCAGCGCACCGAAATATTATTGTTTTATGTTTTCAGCATACCCAATTTAAAATCATCCGTTATTTAAACTTTACCAAAAACCCAAAAGCTCCCCCAGCTTCGATTGGCCGGAAAGCGGGCGTTCAAAATACCCATCTTCACGAATGTTGTGATAGGGCGTTTGCGTGCTGTCGCACCAGGCCGCCCAGTTCCTTAGGCGGTAATAACTGTTGGAAGCATCGAAAATGATGGATTCAAAATCATATTGGGTGGCCAGATCGGCAAGGTCAATTTTTGGATTTTGCTGCACCACCACATAATCCACACGAAGCGGAACTGAGGAGCGCTGTGGCAGATTAGATGGATTGATAAAAGCAAAACGGAGATCGCCAACAGAGAACAGGTTGGGTTTATAAAAACGAATGGCTTTTCCCAGATTGGCGCCAGCCAACGAATCGGGCGTAAGCATATCTATTTGCCGTATCCCCGAATAAGTATGGTTCATCGCCAGCGAAAATTCCATGACATTGGCATCAGCCAGCAAGGCGCTGTCGGCAATAAGCAAAGCATGGCGTCCGCGCATCACTTCCATAGCCGAGTGGCCATTTACCTGATAGATTATAAGTTTTTGTTGGGATAATTTTTCTGCATGTCCCACAACAAAGCTAACCAGTAACATCGCCACCAGTCCCAGACCCGCTGCAAGCATTCTAAAATTTTTATCAACGGCAAACCGTGTGGTTACAATTATTAGTAAATAAAACAGCACCACCTGCGGAAGGCTAAGCACCAGACCTTGCAATACTGCGCCGGGGAGGCTCTGAATAAAATCTACAGAACCATTCATTACCAACAAAAATACCGACAGCAGCATCCCAATAATTGCCGACAGTGACGCCGAAATCCACGACACCAGCAGCAGTAGAACGCCGGTATTAATAATGAGCCACGCCAGCGGTATCACCACCAGATTAGTAATAAAAAAGTAAACCGGAAACTGATGGAAATAATAGATGGCCAGCGGAAAAGTGCCGATTTGCGCCGCCAGCGAAACCACCAGCAGCTTCCACACCTGATCGGCCAAAAAATTGCGAAAAGCAAGCAGGCGATAAATGGGATTGAACAATGCAACAATGGCCAGCACCGCAGCGTACGACAACTGAAAGCCGATGAGCATGATGATGTAGGGATCGTAAACCAAAAGTATAAAAGCAGAGGCTGCCAGAATGTTGTAGGGATTGGATTTGGCGCGCCGCGATTCGCGCCACGAAAACAGACTAAACATAACGGCGGCACGCATAACCGAAGGCGACAGACCGGTGATAAACGCATAAGCCCAGATAGCCAGCAACAAAAGCAATACTTTGAGCCAGCGCGTGCGTTTGCTACGGTCGAGCCCGGAAAACAAAAAGTTGAAGATGAAAAAGATGATGCCTACGTGCAACCCCGAAACACACAGAATATGCAATGCGCCGGCGCCAGCATAGCGCTGGCGCAATTCACGATCCATCTCATCGTCGTAGCCAAGCAGTATGGCCGAAATCACAGCATATTCGTCGCCACCAAAACCCTTGCTTTTCAGCACCTCGAGCAGCTTGTGACGTGCGGCATACGCCCAGGTAAACAAAGGGTTGGCCTCGGTTCGGTCAGTCTTTACCCAGTCGGAGCTTTTCAAAAATACCTGGTGATAAATGCCACTATAAGATAAAAACCTTCGGTAATCGAACTGATGCGGGTTTCCGGGCGGAAGCACTTCAGATAATATTCCTGTGACTACCAATACATCGCCATAGTTTAAACTGGCGGCAGCGCTGTCGGTGGCAAAATAAACCAACACCTTACCCGAAACCGGCTGCAGTCCGCCAGAGTCTATGGCAGCCATCAGCGCTACAGTAGTACGGTAACTTTTGGCAGTAGCACGTATTGGTTCAGCCACACGCACCACATATTTATTGGAAGCGCCGCTATAGTTGGTAATGTTTAAAGGCTCCAGCGCTGGCGTGCGAACAAGCACAAGGGTGAACCCTGCTACCAAAAAAAAGAAATATATAAAAAGCCCGGTAAGATAACGATGGCGGTAGGAATGGACAAAAATTGTAGAAATAGCGGGGAGAGCCGAAGCCAACAATATCAGCACCCAGATATCGGGGGTTGTTGCCCTCGGCAGACCGATGGATATTGCTATTAAAATACCGGCTGCAAAAGGAACGACTACACGAAAAAACGGATATGGATTCCAATTGATCACTGCACTTATGATAAAATTGACGTTAAAAATAAATCAATTTTTGCAAATGGCGGAGCGTTCATTACCGAAATTCTCGTTCCGTATCACAAAAACTTAATATTCAAACCGTCAAGGCACTTTGGAATTTGTGATTTGAAATTTATTTGGAACCTGGAATTTGTGATTTGAAATTTATTTGGAACCTGGAATTTGTGATTTGAAATTTATTTGGAACCTGGAATTTGTGATTTGGAATTTATTTGGACATTGGAATTTGTGATTTGAAATTTATTTGGAACCTGGAATTTGTGATTTGGAATTTATTTGGAACCTGGAATTTGTGATTTGGAATTTATTTGGACATTGGAATTTGTGATTTGTGATTTGGAATTTATCTCCTGTTTCTTCACTTTCCCTGCAATTCCGAAAACTGCTTTTTGTTTTGCAGCAAATCTATGGCGGCTCCGAGTTCGTCGTCGATGGTGTTGATTACTACAAAATAGGCTTCGGCGTCCCAGAGATTGCGTGCCAGCAGCGCTTTTATCTGCAATTTCAAATCTTCGTCGGGATAATAATACTTCTCGTCGGCATCACGCACCACTTTGGCTTCGGCAGCTTTGGCAGTAAAATCAGCATACATCTTATCATCCACCACAAAACCTGTTTTAAAAGCCATCACATCAGGATACTGACTGAGTATTTGGGCGCGGTTGTTATCGAGGTAGCTCATGATGTAATCATTAAAAACGCTCTTGCGCACCAGATCGGTGTAGTAATCAGAAAAGCGTGTGGAGTCGATGGGGATAAAAACATCGGGCATTATTCCGCCGCCGCCGTAAACCGTTCGTCCGGCTGGTGTAATGTATTGCAATGAGTCGGGAAAATGAATGCTGTCGGCGCTCACCAGTTCGCCATGTTCGAGCCGGTTTTTGAAATCTTTAAAATATTCTTCCATCCCCTCGTCGTAAGGTTTTTGGATGCAGCGTCCGGTTGGCGTGTGATAGCGTGCGGTGGTGAGACGTATCAAGGCTCCGTCGGGCAAACGGAAAGGACGTTGTACGAGGCCCTTGCCAAAAGAACGGCGACCAAGCACCAGCCCACGATCCCAGTCCTGGACGGCTCCCGCCACGATTTCGCTTGCAGAAGCAGAAGCCTCGTTGATGAGAACAATCACACGTCCTTCGTTATCAAAAGAGCCGGTGGAGGTGGCGTAAAAGTTTTCGCGCGGGTTGCGCAGGCCTTCGGTATAAACGATCAGTCGGTCGTCGGGCAAAAATTCGTCGCTCAGCTCCACCGCCGTGTTCAGGTAGCCGCCAGAATTGTTGCGCAAATCGAGGATAAGGTCTTTCATGCCTTCCTGCCGCAGCTCGCGCACGCTCTCGTGAAACTCGTCCATGGAAGTTTTAGAAAAACGCGTGAGCTTGATGTAACCAATATCAGGAGCTGCCATGTAGGTGGCATCGATGCTGTTGAGTGGGATTTTGTCGCGTACGATGTCGAAATCAATCAACTCTTTTTTGCCATTGCGCTTTATTGCCACCGAAACAGTGGTGCCTTTTTTTCCGCGTAAGCGTTCCATCACGTAATCGTTATCAATTTTTTCGCCTACAGCGCTCTGGCCATCAATTTTTACAATCTTATCGCCGCCAATAATTCCCAGTTTATCGGAAGGACCGCCTGGTACCGGCGACACCACCAAAATGGTATCGTTAAAAATCTGAAACGTTACACCTATACCATCAAAGCTGCCTTCGAGGGGTTCGTTAACGCGCTCCACATCTTCTTTGGAAATGTAAGCCGAATGCGGATCCAGCTCTTTGAGCATCTGTTTGATGGCCGAAGCCACCAGCTCAGGCGAATCGACGCTATCCACATAAGCGAAGTTGATAATCTGCAAGGCAGTACCAAACTTTTGAATTGCTTCGCGCTGTTCGTCAGTTTGAGCGTGCACCTGCGGCGCCGAAAACAAAACAAGCACGAATGCGATAGCAATAAATCGAAATATTTTTTGTGAGAAAATCCTGGCAGGATGGTTCATTTTCTATTGTTTTTTCATATTAATAATGAGTACCGACCAAACGGGAGGCCGGACGGAAATATTTTACACCTTTGGCCATTAACACTTTTTTTGAATGCTTGTTTAGTAACCATGAAATTACACGACCGCGCACGATTTTCCGAAAGCATCCTCTACCCAACCCTTCTTGTCATCAGCATGTGGCTCATCAAAGGCTTCGAAGCCATCACCGGCGAGCATCTGGTGCAGTTTGGCATTTTGCCTTTGCGCCCGGAAGGATTACCAGGCATTATCACAGCGCCTTTTATTCATGGCGACGCAGCGCATCTTTTTGCCAACAGCATTCCGCTGTGGGTGCTGGGCTCGCTGCTGTTTTATGTTTACCGTCCTGTGGCAGTGCGCGTGCTCGTACTTATCTGGATCATCACCGGCATCTGGGTTTGGTTTTGGGGTCGCGAAGCCTATCACATTGGCGCCAGCGGTGTGGTGTATGGGCTGGCGTCGTTTCTGTTTTTTAGCGGTATTTTCCGCCGCGACGGACGCACGCTGGCCATCACTTTTTTGGTGGCTTTCCTTTACGGAAGCATGGTGTGGGGCATCTTCCCGGAGTTGTTTCCGGAGAAAAATATTTCGTGGGAATCGCATCTCATGGGGCTTATTGCCGGCGTAGTGTTGGCTATATTTTATAAAAATCAAGGCCCCAAACCTGCCCGATACAAATGGGAAGACGACCCCGAACTCGAAAGCATCGACGAAAACGATCCGGAAGCCTATTGGAACAAACCCCTTAGCAAGGCACCCACCAAACCACCTGCTGAACCATTGCAAATCAACTATGTTTACAAAGAGAAACCCAAAGAGGGAGAAGATAATCAATAGTCTGTTATAAATATTTAGAGAGTGGAATTGGACACAAAATCATCACGACCCCATCCCCAGCCTCCCGATAATCGGGACAGGCATTCTCCGCCGGTTGGCGGAAAGGGAGACCCACCGCACAAGCCACTGCAGCGGCCAGTGCGTTGGCATTCTCTCCGTCGGCTGACGGAGGAGTTAGAGGGGGTCATGGATAGCGACCATTTGACAAGAAACCAATAAAATAAAAATAATTAAATAATTGCAGCCTTTTCTTTTTTGGCTGTAGCCAAAATAACCCCGGCCTTTAGGCCGGGGGGATTACACAGCAAACCTACATAAATTTTAAAAAGTCAGACCACAATGAAAGAAGTTTACATCATTTCGGCAGTAAGAACGCCAATAGGAAGTTTTGCAGGATCATTATCCACCATCACCGCCACACAACTGGGCGCCACAGCAATTCAGGGAGCGGTAACCAAAGCAGGCATCGAGCCCAGCCAGGTGGACGAAATATTTATGGGCAATGTTTTGTCGGCCAATTTGGGTCAGGCTCCCGCACGTCAGGCAGCGCTGTTTGCCGGCTTGCCCAACACGGTGCCCTGCACCACCGTCAACAAAGTTTGTTCATCGGGATTGAAATCGGTGATACTGGCAGCGCAATCTATCCTGCTTGGCGACGACGAAGTGGTGGTGGCCGGCGGCATGGAGAGCATGACCAATGTGCCACACTACATCGACGCCGTGCGCAAAGGCATGAAGCTTGGCCACGGCAAACTCACCGATGGTCTGATAAAAGACGGCTTGTGGGATGTTTACAACGATTACCACATGGGCAACGCCGCCGAAAACACTGCCAAGGAGCGCAACATCACGCGGCAGCAACAGGACGACCTGGCGGCTGAATCGTACCGACGGGCAGCCAAAGCAACCGAGGCGGGATATTTCGCCAATGAGATTGTCCCGGTTGAAGTGAAAACCCGCAAAGGCACGCAGATGATAGAAGAAGACGAGGAGTTCAAAAATGTGAATTTTGATAAAATCCCGGAGCTGCGGCCAGTCTTTACGAAAGACGGAACCGTGACCGCCGCCAACGCGTCCACCATCAACGATGGCGCAGCGGCGCTGGTGCTGATGAGCAAAGAAAAAGCCGACGCGTTGGGACTAAAACCCCTGGCACGCATCATTGGCTATGCCGACGCCGCCCAGGCACCCGAATGGTTCACCACGGCTCCATCCATAGCGATTCCCAAAGCCATCAAAAAAGCAGGATTGCAATTGTCGGATATCGATTTCTTTGAAATCAACGAAGCCTTTGCCGTGGTGTCGCTGGCGGTGATGAGCGATTTGAAATTAGACAGCAGCAAAGTAAACGTTTGGGGTAGCGGCGTCTCGCTGGGACATCCGCTGGGAGCTACCGGAGCACGCATACTGGTGACGCTCGTAAACGTGCTGCAACACCACAACGCCCGCTACGGCGTGGCCGGCCTCTGCAATGGCGGCGGCGGATCATCGTCGGTGGTGATTGAAAATATGATGAGAAAGTAAGAATCCGATTGACGAATTACGATTGACGAGTTACGATTGACGAGTTACGATTGACGAGTTACGATTGACGATTAACAATTAACGATTTACGAATTACGATTAACAATTAACAATTAACAATTAACGATTGACGATTGACGATTGACGAATTTTGAATTTCTGGTGAGCGGTGGTTGCGGTGGTTGCGGTGGTTGAGCCTGTCGACATCAGATTGTCGAAACCAGCCTGTCGGAATTAATATTTCGAAATGAATCTCGAAATTCAACCTAACGGGGCGACATTGGTTTTCCCATTTCTATTTCAGGGTTGCCATCTCCTCCCTTTGGTCGGGGCTTGCATCCCACCGAGCAAATTCGAAATACTGCCGCCTGAGAACTGCCTTCTGAGGACTGATGGCTACCGGCTACCGCTTTAATAAAACATCCCTTTAAGATAGGATTTTGTCATTTCTTGTTGCGGGTTTTCGAACACCTGGGCGGCTGATCCCTGCTCGATAACCTCCCCGAGGTACATAAATATCACATGGTCGGCCAGACGCCTGGCCTGCCGCAGGATGTGCGTTACCAGCACGATGGTATAGTTTTTTTTGAGGATATTAAATTGTGCTTCGATGGCCTGGCTTGAGATAGGATCGAGTGCGGAAGTAGGCTCGTCGGCGAGAATAATCTCTGGTCCCACTGCCAGTCCGCGCGCCAGACAAAGGCGCTGCTGCTGCCCGATCGACAAACGTCCCGCCGGTTCTTTCAGGCGATCCTTCACTTCTTCCCACAAGCTCACCTGCCGCAGATAATGCTCTACGCGCCGATCCAGAACTTTCTTTTTGCGCCGCCCGCTGATGCGCAAGCCATATGCAATGTTGTTGTAAATGCTCATCGGCAGCGGATAAGGCCGCTGCGCCAGCAGTCCCATCTTTTTGCGGATGAGGGTGATGTCGTCTTTGGTTTGCAAAATGTCCTCGCCATCAATAAAAATGGAACCACTGACGTGCGCATCCGGGTTGAGATCGGTGAGGCGATTCAGGCTTTTCATCAGCGTAGTTTTGCCACATCCCGAAGGCCCCATAATCACCGTAATTTTATTGGTCGGAATTTGGGCATCGATATTTTTGAGCACATGCTGCTTTCCAAAATAAAGATTCAGATTTTCTATCGAAATTTTTATCCCATCCATGTTTTTAAAAATTGATTTTATTTTTTTGATAACGATTGCTCATGATACGCGCCAGGATGCTAACCACGAGGATGATAAAAACCAGCACCACCGCCGAGGCATACGCCCGTTCCTGCACCTGGGGAATGGGCGAGCTAAGCTGAAAGAATATTGCCAGCGGCAAAGTGGCGGTGGGCTGGTTGAGGGAGGTAGGGATATAATCAGTAAAACCGGCTGTGAATAATATGGAAGCGGCATCGCCAATGGCACGCCCAAACGACAGCAGCACCGCCGTGGAAAGCCCTGGCAGACATTGCCTGAAAAATACACGATAGGCGGTTTCGGCACGGGTAGAACCCAGCGAAAGACTCGACTCCAGTAGCCCGTGCGGAACAACTTTTAGCGCCTCGTCCATAGCCCTGACCATGATGGGAACGATAAGCAGTGCAACGGTAATAATCCCCGCCAGCAACGAAACCCGGATGCCGAAATAGCTCATGATGGCAAAGCCAAACGCACCATAAACAATCGACGGGATACCCCACAACAAATCCAACACGAAACGGATGCCATTTACCAGCCGCTTGTGACAGACAAGATGCACATTGATATACAAAGCCAGCGGAAGCCCGATGAGGGTGGCCAGCAAAGTAGCGCCACCGGCCAGATACAGCGAACCCACGATGGCGTTGAGGATGCCTCCTTCGCGACCAAAATAAAATCCGCCCGCAGGCACCTGGCTTATCATCGCCCAGCTTAGCGCCGGCAAACCTTTGTATAAAATGCTAATGATAATCATCAGCAACGCCACCACGATTATGACGGTGGAAAAAAACATCAGCACCCTGAAAAAGCCTTCTTCTGCATTTTTTGGTTTCCACTTCATGCTACACGTTTTTCGCTTTGGATGATGATAAGCCGTGAGGCAAAATTAAAAAGCAACACTACTACAAACAAGATGAGCGCTGCAAGCATCAGCGCCGAATCGTAAAGCGGGATCGAGAGCATTTCGCCATAGTTATTTGCGATAAGCGCCGGCAACGGATAGCCCGGCTGGAAGATGCCCGTGGGAACCCGCGTAACGTTTCCTACAACCATGAGTACAGCGATGGTTTCGCCAAAAGCGCGCGACATGCCCAATCCAAAAGCAGCAATAATGCCGGGCAACGCTTTTTTGATCAGCACCAGCTTTATGGTTTGCCATTTTGTGGCGCCCAGTGCCAATGAGGCTTCTGCAAGCTCATCAGGAATATTTTTAAAAATCTCTATTAAAATATTTAAAATAAAAGGGATGATCATGATGGCAAGCACCACAGCTCCGGCCAGGATAGAATAGCCCGAAATCTGTTTGCCAAAAACTGGGCCTATATAATCAGCAATGGCGGGTACCACCACCAGAATACCAAAGACGCCGTAAATCACCGAAGGAATTCCCGCAAGGATATCTATCACCGGATGCATCACGCGCAGCACCCAGCGGCGGGCGTATTGTGTAAGATGAATGGTGGTGAGCAAACAAATGGGCGCCGCCAGCAGCAGCGCCACCACCGTAACCCACAGCGAACTGATGATAAATGGGTAAAACCCAAACTTCCCCGACATCGGCTTCCACTCACCCGAAAAGATCAATTCCAAAAGAGAGTTCGTTTGCAGCAGCATCGACGACTTGTAGTACATACCGGCAAAAAGCAGCACCGGCAACAACATCACCAGAGCCAAAGTCAGCCGCATCCACAACCCGTGCAGTGTGTCCTGAAGCAAACGCCCCGGCCGGATACGGCGCACCCGTTGCAGGGTTTTATTCACCATGCAGTTTTTGAAGTTGCTCGTCGATGGTAGCCTGCGAAAGTTGCACGTATCCGGCCTCGCCGACAAATTGCTGACCGCTGGTGAGAATCCATTCCAGGAAACTGGTCACCAACGGATTGTCGGGTCGGCGGGCGGCGACGAAATAAAGCGGACGGGCGGGCGGCGAAGGATAGCGTCCGCTGCTGATGGCCGCTATAACACTGTCGAGGTCTTCATAAAAATCCTCCTCATCGCTTAGGGTGCCGTCGCCGTTAAGGTCGATCGGGATTACCTCAAGGCCGGTATATTTTTGCCGCGAATTGATGTCATAAACATACACCATATTATTATAGCCAATGCCCAACGGATCGTTTTTTACGGCGTCGGCAATGCCGGGATCACCAAAAACGCCTATTCCCAAAAGGCTTTCCTGATTTTGGCCCAGATATTCAGCCCACATCTGTGCGGCGCCACAGGCATCGGAGCGGGTATAAACATGCAGCGCAGAAACCTCGCCGGTGGCCGACAACAGCTCATTCCAGCTTTTAAAGGTATCTGTTAAATAAATTTTCATGAAATCATTCTGCGACAAACCGCGATCCATCAGCGTTTCCAGTAAAGGATTTTTTGTATTAATCACCGGCAGCACCGCATCTTTAGTCACGGCAATCCACCACACACCCTGATCCACTTCGGCCTGGTTGAGGCCGCGCGAAAACATGCCCAGGTCTACCATCCCCGAGAGCGCATCGGCCATTCCTTTGCCTGCACCTCCCGCGCTGATGTCGATGCGCACGTCAGGGTGCTGCTTGCGGTATTCTTCGGCCCACCGCACCGTGACGGGATACAAGGCGAAAGCGCCCGAAATAGAAATGGTGCCGCGCAAATTGGAGGCGTCGCCCGTTTGATTATGATTGTTGCGGCTGCCGCACGACGCAGCTATGATACCCGCCAACACAAAGAGCAGCACGATATGTCGGCTGCTGCCAAAAATTTTATACATATTACCCTCCCGGTTTTGTCGGCAAAGGTACAGGTCGTCCATTGGCTGTAAAACCCGTTTTGAGCTGATTTTTAGTGGGATAAAGCTGTAGATGCAAGGTAAGTATTTATGCTTAGCTGGCCAGCCAAACGTCGGTTTTATTTCAGCGCCCCCACCACCAAAAAACATATCTGTTGATAAAAAAAATAATTGCACATTTTCGGTTTTTCCTTCCTCACATCAGCGTGCCTCAATCGCTTGTTGCTACACAATAAGCAGCAAAATATCGTGCGCTGCTCTTTTCACACCGGGAATTGCACATGCAGAA
>SABY01000202.1 GCA_009928785.1 Clostridia bacterium
GCGTGGGGTTGTCGGTGGTAGTTTCGACAACCACGGCAATGCCGTGCGGGCCGTAGCCTTCGTAAACCACCTCGCGGTAGTCGGCGGTGTCGGGGGCGGAAGCTTTTTTTATGGCGCGCTCCACGTTCTCCTTGGGCATATTGGCGTTTTTGGCATTTTGCATCAGCAGGCGCAGGCGTGGGTTCATCCCCGGGTCGGCGCCACCGGACTTTACGGCGATGGTGATGTCTTTTCCTATCTTGGTAAACGTCTTGGCCATGTTGCCCCAGCGTTTCATCTTCTTGGCTTTGCGGTATTCGAATGCTCTTCCCATTGTTATGAAATTTTATTTTGTAAAATGGGCGCAAAAATAATGTTTCCCGAGACTTGAAAAAAGAGGGTAGAGGTTGGAAGTTAGAAAGTAGAAAGAAGAAGGTAAAATGTAGAAGTTGGAAGTTGGAAGACAGCTTAGATACCAAATATGCCGAACATATTCAGAAAACAGCCATCTGGGATAAACTGCAGACTGAGAGCTGCCAACTGTGGACTGAAGTCTGAGAGCTGCCGACTATGGACTGAGAGCTGACGACTGTGGACTGAGAGCTGACGACTGTGGACTGAGAGCTGACTTCCTAGAACCCCGAAGAAGTGAAACTTTCTATCAAGCAAAAAAACAGACATTGTTTTTCATTTAAAAATTAATACCTTTGGCACTTCTTTGGGGGAAAAGGAAACACGATTTTTTATTAAACAAAAAATAATATTATCATGAAAAAGCTTTTACTACTTACAATTGTCAGCGTATTTGCAATGCAATGCTTTGCGCAAACGCTTATTGCAACCTCCAACCACACGCAGGCCACCGCCAACCACAACCAGCGCAAAATCGTGCGCGATTCCGACGAGAACATTTTCGTCGTGTTTGTCGATTGGGTCGATCAGAAAAACGTTGTTAAAGGTGTAAGCTACGATCGGAGTGCGCAGCAATGGGGCGATCCGTTTTTTATTGCTTACGGAACCAATCCCACGCTGGCCATCACAGCCGATGATCACATCCATTTGATCATGGAGGCAAACACCACACCGGAAGCAATCCTTCATTTACAAAGCAATAATTTTGTAACCTGGTCGCCGGCAGATACCATCAGCTCACCGGGCGAGGTAAGCTACTTGCCAGTGGCCGATGTTGATGCCTCCGGAAAGCTGAATGTGCTGTGGCGACAGCAAAACAACGATTACACCCGATCGGTGATTTATGCTGCCATTGTTGACGGTGAGCCGGTGGTGCCACAAACGGTTTTAACCAAAACATTTATCGACGATATTGCCCTTGCCAACCATCTGCAATATGTGGATGACAATCTTTTTTTTGCTGTACGCTACGACATGGATACCATTGGTTTTTTTGTTTCCACAAACGGAATGGATAGCTTCGATCTGCTTTATACTACTCAAGGCATGCAGCCATGTATCAGCTATAATTCGTCGTGGTACAGCAGTGACGATGGCTCTGCACGTTTTTTATACATCAATTTGGCCTATCAACTTTGCGAGGCTGAGGTCTTCAATTATAGTTCCTGGAATGTGGTCGGACCCGTTATAATGCCCCTACAAGAAGCCGTTGATTATGTTTGTATCGATGATTTGGCTCCAGAAACAGGCTTTAGTTTTCTTTCCCTCAGCCAGGGATTGTTGAGACATAATTTTTCCTACGGATTGCAATGGGAAAATTGGATGATTACCATGGAAAATATAGTTGGAAACGGGATATTTAACCCATCCATCTGCTACAAGCATTTTAGTTTTGATTATGTCGATTTCATCTGGATGGACAATTCAGGCATCGGCAACGAAATCTATTACATGCGCGATGAAAAATACATTTATATTGGCATCGACGACCCCGACACGGACAAAGGTTTTTCGATTACCGGGAACCCAAATCCTTTTTCCGATCAGATTGCAATAAATATTTCAGTAGAAAAGGAAACGGATAAGCCGCAACTCGAAATTTACAACCACATCGGGCAGCGGGTAAAAACAGTAGTTCCTGTGCAAAACGATGCGCTGCATTATTACTTCTGGTGGAACGGCACCGACGACAGCGGCTCCACACTGGCACCCGGCGCATATATAATTGTGTGTACCGCCGGCGATACACGCGCCGCCCGGAAGGTGATTTTCAGGCCTTAGGTGCACAACCGTAAGTCGGCGCAGAAGAAGAGAGTAGAAGTTAGAGATTGGAATTTGAAGATAGTCAAGGCACAACCTGGGTTTGGACGAGGTTGCACCTCGTCCATTTTATTCTAAAAAGCTAAGACTGATAATAATCTAAAACCATGCAAAAGAAAAGCAGGCAAAGCCTGCAAGAATAGATGCGGCTTATGTACAACCTAAGCTGGACTTTTGCGTAGTATTGGCAGGAATGCTGAACTGCAAAGCGATTCAGTTGGGATAACTGGACGACGCCAGGTTGCGCATTGTCGCAGTGCACAAACTCTATTTATAGCAACATTTTGTTTGTACGCTCATCGTAGCCACCTGGCAGGCGTAATTCACAATTCATCCCACCATCACATACTCGGTGGGGCTTGAAGCCTATTTGTGTTTTAAAATGGCTCTGATATTATTTATTGTGTGTAGCTCATCTGTTGCATCTAAATAACCCTGCCCTTTAGGGCGGGGTCAGAAAGCACTGCCAGAAACCGGCGGGCTTTAGCCCGCACTACTTTTACATCAGTATCTTTCGATGAACTATTCATAGCATACTCTTTATTTGGGATAGAGCTTACTGAAATACTTTTGCCTTTCCCCCCCCCGGCCTTTAGGCCGGGGTTAGTGAACAACCTGGCCACAATATTATATCAGAGGTTTTAAAATTTAAGATTCGCCGACGCTCTTCTTGTTAAACTTCTGTTAATGTCGATTTATTAAATCATGCAGAGTTGGGCGAAGAATTACTTTTGAATTTTAAAAACCTTAAGCTTTATGAAAATATTAAAAATCATCTTTATCATCATTGGGATTATCGTGTTAATAGCTTTGGCTGTTGTAGGCTATGTTAATTACTTCCTTCCAAATATTGCAGTTAAAGACGTCCAGGTGGAAGTTACACATGAGCGGGTAGAACGCGGCGAATACCTGGCCAACCACGTGATGGTTTGCATGGATTGCCATTCGCAGCGCGACTGGAGTCTTTTTTCAGGACCGATCACCGCCGGCACATTGGGAGCTGGCGGCGATAAATTTACGCATGAGATGGGATTTCCGGGTACTTTTTATGCGCCCAATATCACCCCGGCAAATCTGGCTTCGTGGAGCGACGGTGAGATTTACCGTGCCATTACCAGCGGCGTAAATCGCAATGAAGCCCCACTGTTTCCGGTGATGCCTTACCATAGTTATAGTCATGCCGACCAGGAGGATGTCTATTCTGTGATTGCCTATTTGCGCACGCTCAAGTCAGTAGAAAACGAAGTCCCGCTGTCTGATCCCGATTTCCCGATGAGTATTATCATGCACCTGATGCCTGCCGAAGCCCAGCCCATGGAACGCCCCAGGGAGGAAGATCAGATTGCTTATGGCAATTACCTCGCTACCATTTCTGCCTGCGCCGACTGCCATTCGCCTTTCGAGAAAGGCCAGCCAGTAGAAGGGATGGGCTACGCCGGTGGCCGCGAATTTGAAATGCCCTGGGGAACTTTGCGCGCCCCTAATCTTACTCCCGACACAGCCACCGGCATTGGCGCCTGGACAGAACAGATGTGGCTCAATCGTTTTGCAGTTTACGATTCTATCCATAAGCTCACCCCCATATCCGATCCTCATCAATTTAATTCGCTGATGCCCTGGCACATGTACGCCCAGATGTCGGCTGACGATCTAAAAGCTATTCATGCTTATCTGCACAGTTTGAAACCAATTCCAAATGAAGTTGAAAGAGTGACGCATCGTACCACAGATATGCATCAATAGCCCTCGGCATCATCATACACCAATACTGTATCGTTTTTTCGCTTTCGCTAAATATCAAATCACCACCGTGCGGCTCCAGGTTGAACTTCAGAAGTTAGAGGTTAGAAGTTGGAAAACAGCTTCGGTACAACCTAAGCTGAACTTCAGAAGTTAAAGGTTAGAAGTTGGAAAACAGCTTCGGCACAACCTAAGCTGAACTTCAGAAGTTAGAGGTTAGAAGTTGGAAAACAGCTTCGGTACAACCTAAGTTGAACTTCAGAAGTTAGAGGTTAGAAGTTGGAAATCAGCTTCGGTACAACCTAAGCTGAACTTCAGAAGTTAGAGGTTAGAAGTTGGAAAACAGCTTCGGTACAACCTAAGCTGAACTTCAGAAGTTAGAGGTT
>SABY01000066.1 GCA_009928785.1 Clostridia bacterium
CGCCCGCCCAAAAGAAGAAGAGTTTAAGATATTTGTTTGTTAGAAATCAAAATTATAGATAAAAATGGCAAGATACATTGGGCCAAAAACACGCATCTCTCGTAAGTTTAGCGAGCCACTTTTCGGTGCTGATAAGTATTTCGAGAAGAAAAACTATCCTCCCGGACAACATGGCCAAAACAAGCGCCGAAAGAAAACCTCGGAATATGGTATTCAGTTGACCGAAAAGCAAAAGGCCAAATACACCTATGGCATTCTCGAAAAGCAGTTTAGAAACACTTTTAAGAAAGCAGCTCAGAAGCGCGGTGTAACCGGCGAAGTGTTGTTGCAGCTTATCGAAACCCGCCTCGACAACCTGGTTTATCGTTTGGGAATTGCTCCTACACGTGCAGCCGCTCGTCAGCTCATTGGTCACAAGCACATAGCTGTTAATGGCCAGATTGTGAGCATCCCTTCGTTTGCAGCACGCCCCGGCGACGTGGTGAGCATCCGCGAACGCAGCAAATCGCTCGAAGCAATCAGCGACTCACTGGCTTCGCGCAACAACGCCTTCTCTTGGCTGGAGTGGGACGAAGAGAAACTTTCAGGTAAACTGCTCAACTTCCCCGAAAGAAGTGATATTCCCGAGAATATCAACGAGCAACTTATCGTGGAACTTTATTCTAAGTAAGCGTAAATTGATTTTTTTCATAATTTTCAAAATAAAAACCCAAAGGTTTATATCATGGCAATATTAGCATTTCAGAAGCCCGAAAAAGTGATTATGATCGAATCGGACGACTACCGTGGCTCTTTTGAGTTTCGTCCGCTTGAGCCTGGTTTCGGCATTACCATCGGTAACGCCTTGCGCCGCATTCTTTTATCGTCGCTCGAAGGTTTTGCCATTACCAACGTTCGCATCGAAGGGGTAGATCAGGAATTCTCTACCATCAAAGGCGTGGTGGAAGATGTTACCGAGATAATTCTTAATCTGAAACAAATTCGTTTTAAGAAACTTGTGGACGATTCCAACGCCGAAAAAGTGCATATCGTTATTTCAGGACAAGAGGAGTTCAAGGCCGGCGACATCAACAAATATTTGTCGGTGTTTCAGGTGCTTAATCCCGAAATAGTTATCTGCACGATGGATCCCAACATCAAACTTTCGTTGGAACTAAGCATCGTTAAAGGCCGTGGTTATGTGCCCGCCGAAGAAAACAAAGATATGAATGCAATCCTGAGCACCATCGCCATCGATTCCATTCATACTCCTGTGCGCAATGTCAACTTCTTTGTGGAAGATTTCAGGGTAGAGCAAAAAACCGACTACGAAAAACTCGTTATCGAAATTCTTACCGATGGGTCTATCCATCCCAAAGATGCACTCAAAGAGGCGGCACGTATTCTCATTTATCATTTCATGCTCTTCTCCGACGAAAAAATAGCGCTGGAATCTGAAGAGAAAAATGTAACCGAAGAATTTGACGAGAACTCACTGCACATCCGTCAGTTGCTCAAAACCAAGCTGCTCGATCTGGATTTGTCGGTGCGCGCCCTCAACTGCCTCAAAGCTGCCGATGTGGAAACACTGGGCGACCTGGTATCTTTCAACAAAAACGACCTGCTGAAGTTTCGCAACTTTGGTAAGAAATCCCTTACCGAACTCGAAGACCTGGTGAAAGCCAAAAACCTGGAGTTTGGAATGAATGTTTCGAAGTATAAATTAGACAAGGAATAATTGTAAAATGAGACACCGTAAGAAATTTAATCATCTAAGCAGAACCAGTGCCCACCGCCGCGCGATGTTGTCGAACATGGCTACCTCGCTCATTTTGCACAAGCGCATCACCACTACTGTGGCCAAAGCTAAGGCACTGCGTATCTACGTCGAACCATTAATCACCCGCTCCAAAAACGACACCACCCACTCGCGCCGTATGGTATTTAGCCATCTGCAGAGCAAAGAGGCCGTAACCGAACTCTTCCGCGATATATCTGTAAAAGTGGCCGACCGTCCCGGTGGATACACACGCATTATTAAACTCGGTTTCCGCGAAGGCGACAACGCCGATATGTGTATGATGGAATTGGTGGACTACAACGAAAACCTGCTGGGTGGTGGCAAAGCCGACGATAAAACTACAGGCCGCCGTCGTCGCCGTAAAAAAGGTGGCGCCGAAACAGCAGCTCCCGCAGCAGCTCCCAAAGCCAAGTCAGAAGATAAGAAATCACAGCCAAAAGCCGAAGCCGAAAAGCCAGCAACTGTTGCCAAAGAACAAGAAAAGCCGGCAACTGAAGCTCCTGTTGCGGAAGTGGAAGAAACCAAAGCAACTCCTGCCGACGTGCAACCTGAAGAGGTAGAAGATACCACTGAGCCAATCGAAGAGCAGCAGGCCGCACCCGAACAGGAAGCTGATACCGACGAAGAAAGCACCAAAAAGGAGTAAGCTCCCGAAGGTTAATAATTACAAAAGGATAGGGCAATTTGGTTGCTTTATCCTTTTTTTGTAGGTTAATAAATCATCAAAAAAAAACTATTATGAGTACAATTGCAAACATCCATGCAAGGCAAATTCTCGACTCGCGTGGCAATCCCACTGTGGAAGTCGAAGTATTAACAAATAATGGCGTAGTAGGCCGCGCTGCCGTACCGTCAGGTGCTTCCACCGGCGTGCACGAAGCTGTAGAGCTTCGCGATGGCGAAAAAGACAACTATCTTGGAAAAAGCGTTTTGAAAGCCGTTCACCACGTCAACAATACTCTCCGCGAAGAACTCTCCGGTATGTATGTGCTCGACCAGGTAGAGATCGACCGCAAAATGATAGAACTCGACGGAACACCCAACAAGGGAAACCTGGGCGCCAACGCCATACTTGGCGTGTCGCTGGCTTGCGCCAAAGCTGCTGCAATCGAATCCGGACAACAGTTATACCGCTACATAGGTGGTGTAGGTGCTAACACACTCCCCATCCCTATGATGAACATTATGAACGGCGGATCACATGCCGACAACAGCATCGACTTCCAGGAGTTTATGATCATGCCCGTTAACGCACCTTCGTTTACCGAGGCCATCCGCATGGGTGCCGAAGTGTTTCACCACCTAAAAGCTGTGCTCAAAAGCCGTGGCTATTCCACTAACGTGGGTGATGAAGGTGGTTTTGCTCCCAACCTTAAAAGCAACGAAGAAGCCGTGACGCTCATCCTGCAAGCAATCGAAAAAGCTGGCTACAAACCTGGCGAAGACATCTACATGGCGCTCGATCCCGCAGCAAGCGAATATTTCCTCGCCGACGAGAACAAATATCATCTCAAGAAATCAACCGGCGACAAGCTTACACCTGCTCAAATGGTCGATTTCTGGAACGACTGGATCACGCGTTACCCCATTATCTCTATCGAAGATGGGATGGCCGAAGACGATTGGGATGGCTGGCAACTGATGACCCAGCGCATGGGCAGCAAAATACAACTCGTGGGCGACGACCTTTTCGTTACCAACACCAAACGCCTGCAGGAAGGTATCGATCGGAAGGTGGCCAACTCTATCCTGGTAAAAGTAAACCAGATTGGTACACTCACCGAAACCATCGAAGCCGTTAACATGGCTTATCGCAATAGCTACACTGCTGTGGTGAGCCACCGTTCGGGCGAAACCGAAGACACCACCATCGCCGACCTGGCCGTAGCCCTCAACACCGGACAGATAAAAACCGGCTCCGCCAGCCGCACCGACCGCGTCGCCAAGTACAACCAGCTCATCCGCATCGAAGAGGGGCTGGCCAGCGCTGCTTATTATCCCGGTAAGGATTTCAAATACGCGCGATAATACCATCATGCCGCAATTGAACACGGTGCGAGATATTATTTTAATAAAAAAGCGACCCATGGGTCGCTTTTTTTATTTGCTAAGGTTGGGTAGGTAAAATAAGATTTTCATTCTATACTAAACTTTAACCAACACATAGCCAGTGCGAAACCAGCGGAATCAATACAACACTATCTTTTCATTAATAAAATAATGGCCTGCTTCATCGGACAACGATAGAAAGTAGAGGCCTTTTTTCAATTCCGAAAGGTTAAAGCATTTTACACTTGTTGCGTTTTCGGTTTGCCAGGATTCCTGATATATCAATCGGCCACTGATGTCGTGAATGTAAATTTGTAGAAAATGGCTTTCGGCACCGGACAGACTGAGGGTGAATAATCCGGTGGACGGATTAGGCAGGATTTCCAGACAGGTGCTTTCCGTGGACGGCTCGGCTGTACCAACAAACATGTTGCACGGGGCCGAAGGGTTAGGATTTACATAATAAACGATTTCGTTGAGTGCGAAACACGCGAGACTTTCAGGATAGAAATAATCAGGGAATCCGGTGAGAAAACCCTCAACGAAACCTATCCCCTCAATCATTTGATTGTTGCCGAATACATCCACTGAAAGTGAAAATACCTTGCGGTAATAGGAGCCAACAAGAATGCTGTCGATTTGGGTTACATAAATGTTTTCTTCATAGAGTAGAGGGGAGTTGGGCAATGTATCACCCACTTCAAGATCAAAATCATACAGCATCACATCTGCATTGCCGTCACGCATAAATATTTTTTGATCCTCCTGCCTGAAAAGCCCGTTCAAATAATCATAATTACTCGTGCCGCTGCATTCTGGTGGCGGCCCTCCCATCCAATACTCCTCCAGCGTTCCTTTTCGAAACATCTTTTGATACTTCTTGCCATCAATTACCTGGTTCCCATTCATATAGTACACGTAATTGTAGATGTAAAGGCAAGGTAAAAAACCACCAAGGGTTTGATTCAGTCGCCATTGTGGATTGCCGGCAAAGTAATCGGCTGTTTGTGAATTAGCGTGCACAACGCAAAACAATAAGACAACAGTAATGAGCTTTTTCATAGTTTTTGTTTTTAAAGTTTGGATTACAAAATTAAAAAAAATGTTTCTTATTGCAATGTGCTTTCTATGCCGGCGTTTCTGTGGAATTTACTTTTGGGAACATATTCTATTCATTCAATGCGTGGAAATATTTTTAGCCAAGCACCATCTTTAATTGTTTTTCATTGACTTTATAAAAGCGAAGCCGCCTGCTCATCCAAAAACCAGTGTACTTGTCCCGACGTAGGTCGGATAAGCTGCGCCGGATATTGCTGCGGCAGATCCACGCTACTTTTTAAAACATGAGCTACCGCTTCGGCTTTATTTTTTCCATAAACCATAAAAGCGATGTGCCGTGCCTGATTAATCAGTGGAGCAGTCATGGTGATGCGGTAAATATCTTTTTCTTTTAAAAAAACTGCTTGTACCGTTGGCTCTGTTGCCTGCAGTACGGAAGTAAAAGGAAACAGTGATGCGGTATGTGCATCATCTCCCAGACCCAGTAAGACGAAATCGAAATGTACCGGCTTGTGATGGAAATGTGTAGCAATGGTTTCTGAATAATGTTGGGCTGCTGCGGAAGGCGAACGATTGGTATCGACTGTGAAAATGTGCGATGGCTCAATTTTTAATGGATCAAACAAAGCCTCCTTTGCCATCAGGGAATTTCGTTGCTGGTCGTTTGCCGGAACGAAGCGTTCGTCGCCAAAGAAAAACCAGGTATTACTCCAGGCGATGTTGTTTTTGAAGGCATCGGAAGATAGCAGCTCATAAAGCCGGCGGGGTGAGTTGCCTCCTGCAAGTACAAAGTTGAATTGCCCGCGAGCGGCCACAGCCGCCTGTGCTACCGATTGTATGGTTTTGGCCAGTGCGTTTTCCAGCTCATCCACTTGTTTAAAAATGTGTTGTTCCATGGCTGGTTACTACTTTTGTTTTTGCGGTAGGTTAAACCAATGAAAACCATCTTTTGCGATAAGCGCTTCCGCATTTTCGGGACCCCACGAATCGGCAGCATAATTGGGGAAGTTGGCTGTTTTGTTGTTTTCCCAATAGTTGAGCACCGGCATAATTATCTCCCAGGCAATCTCTACCTGGTCGGCGCGCATAAAAAGGGTTTGATCGCCGGTAATGATATCGAGTAAAAGGGTTTCGTAGGCTTCGGGCGAATCTGATTTTGCGTTTCCCTGATAGTCGAAAACCATGTCCATGGTGTTGAGGCTCATTTTTAGGCCGGGCGTCTTGCTCTGCAACTGAAAGCGAATTGCCATGTCAGGTTGGATGCTGATAACAAGTCGGTTTTGTTTTGGAACACCTGCCGCTTCAGAAAGAAAAATATTGTGCGGTATTTCGCGAAATTGGATGGTAATAACGGAAGCCGTTTTAAAAAGCCGCTTCCCTGTGCGCAGATAAAATGGCACGCCCTGCCAGCGCCAGTTATCCACATAAAATTTTAGTGCTGCGTAGGTTTCGGTATTGGAATCGGGATCAACGTTTTTTTCTTCGCGATAACCGCGCACCTGCTTTCCTTCAATCCAACCCGATCCGTATTGGCCTCTGGTAGAAATTGCATCTATCTGGCCGGGTATTATTTTACGCATGGCCTTCAACACGTCCACCTTTCTGTCGCGCACCTCTTCGGCATCAAAATTTATGGGAGCTTCCATGCCGATGATGCAGAGCAACTGCAGCAAATGGTTTTGGATCATATCGCGCAGGATTCCTGCCTTGTCGAAATAATTGCCCCTGCTGCCCATGCCAAGCTGCTCGGTAACCGAAATTTGCACATGCTCTATGTGGTTGCGGTTCCACAGCGGTTCCATAATGGCATTCGCAAAACGGAAAGCCATAATGTTTTGCACCACTTCTTTGCCCAGGTAATGATCAATCCGGTAAATTTGTTTTTCATTAAAAATATCGAGCAACCGGCTATTTAGCCCCTTTGCTGTTTCGAGGTCGCGGCCAAAGGGTTTTTCTATGATGATACGCGTAGTAGCCGGGTGGTTGTCGAGTTTGCTTTTGGCAATATTCTCGGCAATGGTGCAAAAAAACTCAGGCGCCACCGCACAGTAGTATATGATGGTTGGTTCTTTGTCCCATTCCTGCCTGAGGTTGTCTATCGTTTTGCCAAAGGCTTTGTAGTCAGACGTATTGTTGACATCAGAAACCTGAAAAGTAATGTTTGATGAAAATGCCGACCAATCCTCTTTTTTAGCTTTGCCCTTACGGGAAAATTCATTGATGGCTTTTAACAGAGAACTCCGGTACTCATCGTCAGAAAGTTTGCTGCGTGAAGTGCCAACGATAGCAAACTTTTCGGGTAGCCAGTTATCGAGGTATAGATTGTAAAGCGCGGGTATAATTTTACGTTTGGTCAGGTCGCCGGCACCGCCAAAGATGATAAAAATGACGGGCTGGGTTTTATTATTTGCTGGTTTTGCCATAATAGTTCAACAATTGATTGATCATTAGTAAGCGAAAAGGTCAGAATTTTAATGGTCGATTTTTAGCCAATCAGTATGAAAAATTCCTTCTTTTCCTTTGAGTTCGTAAGTATGTGAGCCGAAATAATCGCGTTGTGCCTGAATGAGGTTGGCGGGCATATTTTCACTTCTGAAAGCATCGAAATAGCTAAGCGCTGCCGAAAAGGCAGGCACCGAAATACCCTGCCGGACAGCATCAGAAACTACACTTCTGATTCCACCAACACTTTTGGCAAGGCTTTCGCCAATGGATGCGTCCAAAAAAATATGTTCCAATTTCGGATCGTTGTTGAAGGCCGCATAAATATCTTCCAAAAAAGTTGCTCTGATAATGCAGCCGCCTCGCCAGATTTTTGCTATCAAATCAAGATTTAGCGCATACTCATATTCTTCGGAGGCTTTGTAAAGCAAATGCATGCCCTGCGCATAAGCCGACACCATAGAAAAATAAAATGCCTGTTCGAGTGTGATAAGGTATGCATCGGTGTCGTCGATAAATTTTGCTTGCGCCGAATCGGGAAATAATTTGGAAGCTTCGGTGCGCAACGACTTGTATTTAGACAAATCCCGCATCGAGACAGAAATATCAATTAAAGGAACTGGAAGTCTCAAATCCATGGCTGCTTGCGAGGTCCATTTACCGGTGCCTTTGGCTTTGGCCTCGTCTTTAATAGCATTGAGCAGCAGGTGGTCTTCGCCCGGATTTTTAAAAGTAAAAATATCGGAGGTGATTTCTATCAGGTACGATTTTAACCTGCCTTCGTTCCATTTTTTAAACACCGCATGTATGGCTTCATCATCCAGGCGCAAGCCTTTGGCCAGTACTGCATAGGTTTCTGCAATGAGCTGCATCAGGGCATATTCTATGCCGTTGTGAACCATCTTCACAAAATGGCCGGCAGAGCGCGCGCCCATGTATGCGACTGTGGGTTCGGAATGCACCTGCGCGGCAATTTTCTCCAGAATGGGTTTTATGGTTTCGTACGCTTTTTTATCGCCACCCGGCATCATGCTTGGGCCTTTGCGTGCTCCTTCCTCGCCGCCCGAAACACCCATGCCCACAAAATGAAATCCTTTTTGCTCCAGCATTTTATAGCGGCGGTCGGTATCCACGAAATGAGAGTTCCCGCCGTCGATAATTATATCACCCTGTTCGAGCACCTCAAGTAGCTCATCAATTACCACATCAACAATCTTTCCTGCAGGCACCAGCAACATCACTATTCTGGGGCGTGAAAGGCTGTTGGCAAATTCTTTTAAATCAGAAAAGCCGTGGATTTCATTTCGCTCCAGTGCGTTGAGCGCTGTAACCTGCGCCAGGTTGATGTCGTAGCCAGCGCAGCTAAGCCCGTGGTCGGCTATGTTTTGTAAAAGGTTGGAGCCCATCGTGCCCAAACCGATCATTCCAAACGCGTAGAGATTTTCATTTTCGTGGTTCATAATCAGGCTGCTTTCGTGTCAGATTTCCGGTTAACTATTCTGTTGTTTCTGATCATCAATACTTTTTAAAAGTTTATCAAAGGACTTGTTGAATTTCTCAATACCCTCCTCTTCCAACTGTTGGGTAATTGGGTGGATGTCGATACCTTTTTCCTTCAGACCTTCCAAAGCCCTGGTTGCGCTTTCGGTGTCCTGATTGAGGGTGTGGGCAACTTTGCCGTGGTCGCGGAAGGCATCGATGGTTTCCACGGGCAGGGTGTTTACAGTTTCCTTGCCGATGAGCGGTTCCACATATTTCACATCGCTGTACGCCGGATCTTTGGTGCCGGTGCTGGCCCAAAGCAGCCTTTGTCGCTGCGCTCCTTTGGCTTCGAGTTTTTTAAAACGATCACCCGAAATCATTTCATGGTAGATTTGATACGCTATTTTTGCGGAAGCAATGGCAATCTTACCTTTAAGCGCTGGCGCATTTTTTTGCTCCAGCATAGGATCGACCAATACATCGATTCGGCTCAGAAAAAAACTGGCCACCGAAGCTACCTCATCAATGGGTTTATTGGCCTTGAGCCTCTCCTCCAAACCACCCATAAAAGCTTCGGTAACTTCCCGGTAGCGGGGCAAACCGAAAAGTAGGGTAATATTAATGTTGATCCCTTCGGCAATACATTTTCTGATAGAGGGTAACCCTTCGCGGGTGGCGGGTATTTTTATCATTACATTTTTGCGGTTCACCTTTTTCCACAGTTCCTGCGCCTGCTCAATGGTGGCTTCGGTATCACGGGCCAGATAGGGCGATACCTCCAGGCTAACAAAACCATCTTTGCCGTTCGTTTTATCGTAAACGGGTTTAAAAATATCAGCCGCACGCTGTATGTCCTTTATTGCCATAGCAAAAAAAATGGCAGCATTATCATCTTCTTTTTTCGATAGATTGGCAATATCCGCATCATAATCGGAGCTGCCGCTGATGGCTTTCTCGAAAATAGACGGATTGGAAGTAAGTCCCCGCAAGTCGTCGCTGTTTATCCGGCTTTGCAGTTTGCCGGTGTTCATCATGTCGCGATCGAGCAAGTCCAGCCAGATACTTTGACCATGTTCATGTATTTTATTTAATGGGTTCATAATGTGTGTTTTTTTGGAATTTAGGATGAAAAAGTTTCCACGTTCATTTGAACCTGATACAAAGCGCGAATGTTCATTTCGACAAATATCGCGGTGCGCTGTACCTTACGATTTTCCGGGTGTAACGCTTTGCTACAAATATTACGCGGCGCTGCCGCTTAATTCATGTTCACCGATCTGTGGTGGTAATGTAGTCTTTGAAAAAGGATGCCAAAAATCAGATTTCTTTCGTGATTGGGCGTGCTGACTAATGAAATCAACAATAAGAAAAAGGTGAGGTGCAGCGCACCGCTAATCTTTGTAGAACAACGTCCATCGCGCAAAGGTGAGGTGCAGCGCACCGAATTATTATCAGGGATTGCTAACGCTGCACCTTACGATTTCCTTGGCGTAACGCTTTGCTACAAATATTTCGCGGCGCTGATTCGTCTGAAGCACCAATAGGTTTTAAAAATCAAAGATGGGAAGGTGTTAAGAAAGGGATTCAAAAAATGGTAAATGATTATTTACAATAGCATTTTTGTACTTTTGCCCCTTGTTATTAATAAAATAAACGGCTGCCGGCCACCAGCTTTCATACACTAATCCTGGCTTCTGCCCTACTGTTATGGAGAACTATTTCGCCCCTTTTCGTGAAAAAATTATAGGTATCGATCAGGAATTCCTTTCGCCTT
This sequence comes from Clostridia bacterium, assembly GCA_009928785.1. Lineage (GTDB taxonomy): Bacteria > Bacteroidota > Bacteroidia > Bacteroidales > 4484-276 > SABY01. Next base: position 10,587 of record SABY01000066.1, read on the forward strand.
ACGGCAAAAAAAAGATCATCTATGCCGACTGGATCGCCAGTGGGCGCTTGTATCGCGACATCGAGGAAAAAATCTCCTGGCAGATCGGCCCGTTTGTGGGCAACACCCACACCGAGACCAGCGAAACAGGCACGCTGATGACCAAGGCGTATCACCTGGCGCACAAAAAAATTAAAGACCATGTGCACGCCGGTTCCGACGATGTAATCATCACTGCCGGCAGTGGCATGACTGCGGTCATCAATAAGTTTCAACGGATTCTGGGCTTCAGGGTAATGCAAAAGATGCAGGCTTCCGAGTGTCTGAAAGATGAAGATCGGCCGGTGGTTTTTATTACCCACATGGAGCATCACTCCAACCATACCTCCTGGTTCGAAACCATTGCCGACGTGGTGCAACTTCAACCCGATACCGACCTGCTCGTGGATGTGCAGCAACTACAACAGGAGCTTGACCGATACAAAAACCGCACGATGAAGATTGGCTGCTTTACGGCATGCAGCAACGTTACGGGCATCACCACGCCTTATCACGACATGGCGCGCATCATGCACCTCAATGGTGGCTTATGCTTCGTCGATTTTGCTGCCTCGGCGCCTTACGTCGATATCGACATGCACCCCGCCGACGATCCGCTCAAAGCGCTGGATGCTGTGATGTTTTCACCACATAAATTCCTGGGTGGACCCGGCACCTCTGGCGTGCTGGTATTCAACAGCAAAATCTACAAAGCCAACCAGGTGCCCGACAATCCCGGTGGCGGTACCGTTGACTGGACCAACCCGTGGGGCGAATTTAAATATGTGGACGACATCGAAGCACGTGAAGACGGCGGAACGCCCGGGTTTTTACAAGCCATCAAAACCGCCCTTTGCATCGAACTCAAAAACCAGATGGGGGTCGAAAATATTCGCTTACGCGAAAAAGAACTCGTGGAGATAGCTTTTGCAGAAATGCCCAAAATCCCCGGCATACACATACTTGCCGATAACGTGCCCGAACGCTTGGGCGTGATTTCGTTCTACCTCGACGATATCCATTTTAATCTGGTGGTGAAACTGCTCAACGACAAGTTCGGCATTCAGGTACGCGGGGGCTGCGCCTGCGCCGGAACCTATGGCCATTTCCTGCTCGACGTGAGCCACGACAAAAGCAAAGAAATCACCGACCTGATCAACCATGGCGACCTGTCGCAAAAGCCCGGCTGGATTCGCATGTCGATGCATCCCACCATGACCAACGACGAGCTTTATACCATCATCGACGCCATCCGCCAGGTGAGCCTCAACCACAAAGCGTGGGGGCAGGATTATCGCTACAACAACAAAACCAACGAATTTGTCCACTGTTGCGAGCCTGAAGATAAAGGACTGGTGGTGAGGAATTGGTTTCAACTGCCGGAAATTCAGCCAGTCCGCCACATTGACGCAGTGACCACCGAAAGAGGTTGATAATTTGTCATCCGCCACGCCGTGGGTATTATTATGAAAATGATTAAGAATTTGTGGCAATTCCCTTATCTTTCCTGCATTCACACTTTTCCATTTAGAATTTTTAAATTGAATTTTTTGGTAAATAATTCCGCTGGTATTTTCTTTGTGTAATCCCCATTAGTTTTTAAAATTAATTGTTTAACCAAAAATTATAGGAGAGAAAAACCATGTCATTAGTAAGATTCAGAAACCGCAACATGCTGCCAACTTTCTTTAGCGACTTTTTTGATGGCGACACCATGAACTACGAATTTAACAATTCTACCATGCCTGCTGTCAACATCAAAGAAACCAAAGACGATTTTGTAGTTGAGGTAGCTGCCCCAGGAATGAAAAAAGATGATTTCAAAATCGAACTCGACAACAACCTGCTGATGATTTCGTCGGAAAAAGAAGAAAAACACGAAGATAAGCAGGAGGGCGAATACACACGCAAAGAGTTCATGTACCACTCGTTCCGCCGTAGTTTTACGGTTCCTAAAACCATCGAAGACGGGAAAATTAAAGCCACCTACAACGATGGTGTGCTAAGCATCCATCTGCCCAAAAAAGAAGAGGCCAAACAGAAACCCAAAAAATCCATTTCGATTGGGTAAAACATTCATTTTTAATTAATAAAAAAAGGAGCGCCTGCGGGTGGCTCCTTTTTTTTGTGCCGGAGATTTTTTTTGATGGGCATCAATATTTGTAATAACCGGATGTCGCCCCGTTGGGGCTAGGTCTGGGCGCTCATTTCGTAATACCGGGGCTTCACCCCGGTCTGATGGTTACGCCCCGTTGGGGCTTAAAGTCATCCAAACAGAAACACCTGTCATAGCCCCAACGGGGCGAAATCATTAGTATAGCGTAAAGCGCTATGATAATAATCGACGAAATGATTAAAAACCCCAACGTTGCGACATCATCCGCCAGGAAAATTATGATGGTAAAATGAGAAAATGTCTCGTGTGTGAATAATTTTTACCTTTACACCTTTAAAATAGATACCGAGTTACGTCCGATATCAACAAAAATTTAAACCTTAACGACATGAAAAACAAACTTACAGCGTTCCTGGTTTTTCTCTTTCTTTTGCCCGGATTGCTTGTGGCACAAAGTGCCGACACAAAGAATGCAGATGGAAATGGTTTCTCCGGACCGGATATCTCGGTCACTCCTTTGGAGCTTTCCCAAATCCACTTTATGCCGCCGGAGATTACCACTGATTATCTCACCATCACCAATTCCGGTGAAGACCCGCTTTTCTGGGAAATTGGCTTTGGCCGCACAAACAAAAGTTATCAGCATGAAGTAGTCTCAGCCCGACCTGCCAGGAACCTGGAAATTATCTGGGACAATGGCTCCATCGTTACCGCCGAAGGTGCCGGCTCCAATGGTTCGGATTACAGCGAGCTGCAGGATGCTACGCTGAGCATGACCGTTTATGGCAGTGGCTGCCAGATTTCAGCGGGTAACCTTATTGCTGATAATTTTGAAATTACCGGCGATGTCAACTTAGCTCAGTTTACTTTTAATGTTTATCAGACAGGAGCAGGAAATGTATCCACCATCAACGATATTCGATATTTGATTTTTGATGGCAACCCCAGCCAGGGCGGTCAGATTATTTATGGCGATCTGGAAACCAACCGGCTTCTATCGACAAGTTGGACGAATGTGTGGCGTGTTCTGGAATCTGCTCCCACCGAAAACAGGGCGATAATGGAGGTAGTGGCGGATGCTACGGGACTTTCACTTTCTCCGGGCACTTATTGGGTTGCATATCAGGCAGGGGGCACTGGATCATCCGGCCCGTGGTGCCCTCCGGTAACCATCACTGGGCAAACCAACACAGGCAATTCCCTGCAATACACAAGCACCGGCTGGGCACCATTAATCGACATAGAACCTCAGGGCATGCCTTTTATTATTGAGGCCTGGCCGGGACCCATAGCAGGTGATGTGGGCATTTCTTCTATCCTGCAACCGGCATCTGGCGTTATTTTTACGGATGAAGAACCGATCACCATCCGGATTAAGAATTATGGTTCAGAAACCCAAACCAGCATTCCATTTGTAGTAAACTGGAGTGGTCCCACGGGCACCGAAACGGTGGAGGGTATTTTTACGGGCAGCCTTGCTTACAATCAGACTACAGATGTTACGCTCGAAGAAACCGTGGATCTTACCGTGTCGGGGTTTTACACCTTTGAAGCTTGCACCCAGTTGGAGGATGATCAGAATCCCGCTAACGACTGCAAAACCAAAGTGCTCTATGCCCCGCCACCAGGAAGCGAATGGTTGACTCCTAACCTTACCTCTGGTGTGATTTATCCTGGGGGAATAATTGTAGTGGAGATTGATTTCAATTCCGAAAATCTTCCGCATGGCCGGTATTTGGATTCGCTGCGGCTGGAAAGCAACGATCCCGACGAGCCATTGATTATAATCCCTGTCGAACTGCAGGTTTTCGATGGGTTAGTGTTTAATCACAATCCCGAGGATTTTTATTTTGAGCTATTAGTTGGACAGGAGCAAACAGATAGCCTTACAATCGAAAATTATTATTGGGATACACTCAATGTTACTCTTTCAGTTACTTTTTTAAATGAAAATCCTGAATTCGACTGGCTAACGGTTTCGCCTGAAGCTGCGCAAATACTTCCAGGGGAAACAGCAACTTTTGAAGTTACGGCGACATCATTTTATACCTGGAATCTCGAAAACTATGCAACGATTCATATCGTAACCGACGATCCTTGCGCATCAACAGTGGAGATACCCGTAAGGCTTGATGTTATTGGAGCTGTAAACGAAAATGAACGCGCCCCGCAAATCAGCATCTTTCCCAATCCTGCCTATTCATCTATCAATATTTCATCGCGTAAGCCAATGCATTCGGTGGCTTTGATAAATCAATTGGGTGAGATTTGTATTGATAAAGTTGTAGGTGCATCAACGATTACATTGCCTGTTACTGGTTTGCCCAAAGGAATTTATGTTGTAAAAATCATCAATCAGGAAGGCCAATTTTATCATAAAGTAGTGGTGCAATAGAAAATCCATTTCGATTGGGTAAAACATTCATTTTTAATTAATAAAAAAGGAGCGCCGGCGGGTGGCTCCTTTTTTTTGTGCCGGAGATTTTTTTTGATGGGCATCAATATTTGTAATAACCGGATGTCGCCTCGTTATGGCTAGGTCTGGTCGCTCATTCCGTAATACCGGGCTTCACCCCGGTCTGATGGTTACGCCCCGTTGGGGCTTAAAATCATCCAAACAGAAACACCAGGGCTTTAGCCGGGGATATCGGAGAAGTTTAAATGTCATAGCCCCAACGGGGCGACATCATTAGCAAAGTGCGTAGCGATTTTACCATGGGCGTTATCAACATAGGCGTTATGGTTATTTAAAAGCCCCAACGTTGCGACATCATCCGCCAGGAAAATTATTGTCAAAGAATGAAAGAACACCCATGTGAGAAAGTTTTCTACCTTTACATCCTTAAAAAATGGAGGACATAAAAATGAAAATCGGAATCATTATTTGCAACAGATACAAGAGCTGTGCTGGCGGAAAGTGTTTCAGAGCCATGCAAAACCGTGAAGGAGCTTTTGATATTTACGACCCCGCTGAGGCACTCGAAATTGTAGGCTACACCAGTTGCGGCGGCTGCCCGGGCGGAAACGTGGAATATACCTGTGCCGAGATGATCAAAAACGGCGCACAGGCAATTCATCTTGCTACCGGAATGGTGGTGGGCTATCCGCCCTGTCGTTCGGTGAATTATTTCAAAAGTTTTATCCAGGAGAAGTACAAAATAAAAGTGGTGGTTGGTACGCATCCTATCCCACAGAAATATTACGACACCCACCAAAACCTCGAAACCTGGCGTGGAAATATGTGGCAGGAGCTGATAAAGCCTACCCTGGCTGACGAGGAGCTGAGGAACCAATACAATTAGCAACGCTCACTTTTTATCCGTCATCTATTTTTTAATTCTGTTTTAATAAAAACATATTTCATGTACAAATACCTATTTGGCCCTGTGCCATCGCGCAGGCTTGGAATTTCGCTGGGCGTCGATCTGGTTCCGCGCAAAGTATGCACACTCGACTGCGTGTATTGCGAAGTGGGCAAAACCACCAAACTCACACTCGATCGCAAAGAATACATCAAAACCGACAGGATAAAGGAAGAGCTGACGGATTACTTCAACAACAATCCCGATCCTGATTTCATTACCTTTTCGGGGTCGGGCGAGCCCACGCTGAATCTGCATATTGGTGAAGTTTTGCAATTTATAAAAGAAAACAAACCTAAAATCCCGGTGGCGGTGCTCACCAATGCCACGCTGTTTTATGACAAAAATGTCCGCGATGCCATTGTAGCTGCTGATGTAGTGCTGCCATCGCTCGACGCTGCCACCGATGGAGCTTTCAAAAAGATCAACCGACCACACGAAAATCTTAGCGTCGAAAAATACATCGCCGGACTAATCGAATTCAGAAAAGAATTTAAAGGGAAGATTTGGTTGGAAATATTCATCCTGCCCGGTTACAACGACGATGAGCAGGAGCTTACCGCACTCAAAAAGGCCATTTTAAAAATAAAGCCCGACTCCATACAAGTCAACACGCTCGACCGACCCGGGACAATTACCGGATTGCGGGGAGCTACCCGCGAGGAGCTGCAGCGTGTGGTGGATTTCTGGCAGCTCCCAAATGTCGAAATCATTGCGGCAGCAAAGCAAAGAACCCAAGTTCAGTCGTATCGCAAAGATGCCGAGACCGCCATTCTCGAAACCATTGCCCGCAGGCCTTGCACAGTCCACGACCTTACAAGCATCCTGGGCATGCACATCAACGAAGTGAACAAATATTTGGATGTCCTCGACGCCCAAAACAAAATCGAAACGATAGAGCAGGAGCGGGGCGTCTTTTATCAGCTAAAGGAGCGGAAGGTGGGATAAGTTAATTCAATTTGAAGTGATAAGAAATTCCAAAGAAGTTTGAAAAGTCCCCTATAGGGGATTTAGAGGTATTACAGCTTTTTAGACTGGCCTCATGGATAATATTTAGGAGTAGTCCCATTAATCATTTTGCCGCTATAGAATTGAATTTTTGGAAGGTCATTCGGGTTCAATTGCCTACGCCCCCTTCACCAGCTCCATCAGCGTTATTTCGGGGAGGATGCCTACACGGCCGGGATAACCGATGTTTCCCAGTCCGCGGTTTACATAGAGGCGCTGAAGTTGCGATTCGGGCGAGAAGCGTTCGTACATTCCTGCCCAGTGTTTATAGATGTACTGTGCCGGGCTCCATTTGATGTTTTTTATTTCGATGCCAAACTGAAAACCGTGCGTGTGGCCGGCAAAGGTGATGTCGATGTCGCGGAAACGTTCAGTAACTATTTTATCCCAGTGCGAAGGGTCGTGCGAGAGAAGCAACTTCACACGGGCATCTTCGGCACCCAGGATGGCTTTGTCGAGGTCGCCATGCTTGGGAAAGCGCCCGAAGTCGCCCCAGTTTTCCACGCCTATCACTGCCAGCTTGCCATCGCCGTTGTCGTAAATCCGATTTTCATTGTTCAGCAGTTCCCATCCCAACCTTTGATACAAATCATAGAGCTGTTGCATGTTTTGCTGTTTGGCAGCTTTGCTGGGCCAGCGCATATAGTCGCCGTAGTCGTGATTGCCCAGGGTGGCATATATTGCCGAGGTGGCTTTAAGCTCCGCCAGAATTTCTTCAAAAGCAAATGCTTCATCGGTTTTGGAGTTTACCAGGTCGCCGGTAAAAAACACCAGGTCAGGCTCCAGTTCATTAATACGGTGTATGGCTTCGCGCAATGCCTGCTTGCTGGCCCAGCTTCCGAGATGGATGTCGGAAATCTGAATGATGCGCAGCCCGTCGAATGATATGGGCAGATTTGGCAAGAGTACCCTGTGCCGGTGTATTTTGAAATCGAAAGCCCATTTTATCATACCCGCCATCAACCCGCTAAAGAGCAATCCGCCGCCCACAAGGCCGGTGGTTTTCAAAAATTCACTTCGCGTGATGCGTCTGGAATTGTCATGGTTGGTACTTTCGCGGCGCTTTGCGCGCATTTTGAACAGCAGATAGCGCAGCCCTCGGATAGCATCAGCAAAAAGTAAAAACAGGATAGGAATAAATTTGGAAACGTAAGCCGCGAAAATAAATCCATAAAAATATATTTCGACAGAGCGGTTCCAGAATGATTCATGTAGCGCCAGCGTTAGAAGCGTGGCGCCGATGAGCATCGCAAATGGCAGCCAGTAAAGCATTGTAAGAAAGTACCGCAGCGCTTTGCCCTTTCGCAGCATCCATTCGCGGATAGAACGCCACAAATAATAGTCGCCAAAAAACAAAACTACCAGAAACGGAAAGCGTCCTGCATTTTTGGGATAGAGCTGTAAAACTATGAGGTAGGCAACAACAATCGCTATGATGATGCCCAATATCTTGAAGAATCTCTTCATTTATTTTTATAAAAAAACTGTTATCAGTGGTGGGATAACAGTTTTTTATTTTAAATGTTTTACGCCTGGTGCGGTGTATATTTTTTCCGGAGAGTCTCCATTTCCAAAGCCCAGCCATTTATGGCTGGGCGTTCTTGATATAGTTCACCAATCCCTTGGCATCGAATATCTTCATCAGCTTGTCGGGTAGGGGAGCAAAATGGAATTCTTTTCCGGCGACGGTAACGGTTCCTTTTTCGAAATCAATTTTGGTTTCATCGCCCTGATGATAGGCGTCCACCGCCTCGGGTAGGATGATGATGGGCAAGCCCTGGTTTACTGCCGAACGATAGAATATTCGGTTAACGGATTTACAAATCACTGCTTTGATGCCGATATGTGCCAGCCCCACGGCGGGATGCTCGCGCGAGCTGCCGCAGCCAAAGTTGGCGCCGGCGATGAGGATGTCGTTTTTCTGAGCGCGTTCCGAAAAGCTGTCGTCGAAACCTTTAAACAAATATGGAATTATCTTTTCGGCTTCCGACGAAAGTACGGTATAGGTCAGGTTTCCGGCAAACATTTGGTCGGTGTTGAGGTTGTCCACGTCGGCATAGTTCCAGATGGCGTCAGTGTAGCGGTCGTCGGTGGCGGCCACTTCCACGGTGGCGCTTTGCTGGCGCTGGTGGGGGAACACATCATTGGCACGGATGCCACGCGGGTCGGTGATCTCGCCTTTAAGCGCCGACCAGGCCACGGCTGCCGGCGAAGCCAGATAGATGCTGGATTCTTTGTTGCCCATGCGCCCTTTAAAGTTGCGGTTGGCAGTAGAAATCACGTTGTAGCCGTCGGCAGGAATTCCCTGGCCAGTGCCAAGACATGGGCCACATGATGTAGAAAGCACCTGCGCGCCAGCCTCAATAAACGTTTCGATTAAACCTTCTTTGAGTGCTTCCAGATAGATTTCGCGAGAGGCGGGTATCACCAGCATCTGCACAGTAGCGGGCAATTGCTTTCCTTTGAGCACGGCGGCGGCTTCCCGCAGGTCTTCCATACGACCGTTGGTACAGGTGCCTACCAGCGCCTGGTCGATGCGTGTGCCTTGCACCTCCGAGAGTGCCTTCACGTTGTCCACATGATGGGGCGCGGCTACCACCGGAAAAAGTTTACTCATATTTATTTCTATTTCCTGTGCATAACGGGCGTCGGTATCAGCCCACACGCCCTTTGTATCCTCACCCAGAAATTCTTTCAAGCCTTCATCGCAGGGGAAAACAGCATTTTTAGCACCCATCTCCGACGCCAGGTTGGCAATGGTCATGCGCTGCGACACCGAAAGCGTTTTTACACCATCGCCGTGGTATTCTATCGACATATAGTCGGCGCCGCTGCTGCCTATCATACCGATGATCCATAGCGAAAGGTCTTTGGCATATACGCCGGCGGGCAGCTTACCGGTGAGCGTAATTTTGAGTGTTTCCGGAACGCGGAACCAGGTTTCCCCCTGGCGCCACAGCCCAGCCGATTCGGTGCGGTCGATACCGGCGGCAAAAGCATTAAAAGCCCCGGCAGTACATGTGTGGCTGTCGCTGCCTAACACCACCATTCCCGGGCGCGCATGATACGACATGATCTGATGGCAAATGCCACGGCCAATGTCGTAAAACTTGCTGATACCTTGTTCCTTCACAATGTCGCGCACCTGCTGGTATTGGTTGGCCAGCTTGCTGCTGGTAGGCGGTGCGTTGTGGTCGAGCACGATGAGCAACTGGTCGGGGTCGGCCACACGGTCGCCGTTCATCTTTTTGAACGTAGCATCGATGCTGGCGGTATTGTCATGGGTGAGGATCAGGTCAGGTTTTTTGAAAACGATACTCCCGGCGGGAGCGTCGAAGATTTTCTCAACAAAAGTTCTTCCTTGCATAGCTGTTTGATTTTGATGTAATAAAAGAATTTTTTAATCGTGCAAAATTCATCATAATTTAGCTACCACAAGCGATGGTTTGTAATTTAGAAGCAGCCTATTTTACCTTGCACTGATAGCGATATAGGCAAAAAAGCTGAAGCCATCCTTTGGCAGAATTTAATATCAGCATAACCAATAAAAAAATTTATTTTTGCCACCGATACCAGCGGTAGTAGCTCAGTTGGTAGAGCATCAGCTTCCCAAGCTGAGGGTCGTGGGTTCGAGCCCCATTTACCGCTCACAATGCACAAGGCAGGAAGTTTATGTGGGAAAAAATTTTAAAATAAACGTAGCTCGGTTGGTAGTCCGCCAGTCGGCGGATCCAAGCTGAGGGTCGTGGGTTCGATCCCCATTTACCGCTCACCTTAATAAAATGGTTATCATGGATTTAAGAGCTTTCTTAAATCCTTTTTTGTTTTACGGTGTAAACATAGTACAAACAAAGCCAGCATCGTTTTAACACAAATGAGTTGCATCCCCTCGGGGCTGCGAACCGGAATTAGCGCTCGCTTTTTGCGCTGCACCACAGTCGCATTTTTTAGTTACACCGGGATATACATTTCCCAACTCTGAGTAACACTGTGAAAAACAACGAACTTGATCGTAGTTGCCTGCACCGACCCATCAGGAAAATCCCGAGAGTCCAGCAATTCGGGAAACGAACAACGAACTTGAGCGTAGCTGCCTGCCCCGACCCATCGGGGAAATCCCGAGAGCTTAGCGATTCGGGAAACAAACAACGAACATCAAGCAAATAACATTTTGTCAATCAAAAAATTAATCAGACCTTTGCCGCCACTTTTTTAAATACAAATTTTTAAACAAATCATCATTTTATGCCAACAAGAATTAGATTACAAAGGCATGGTAAAAAAGGGCAACCTTTTTATCATATCGT
>SABY01000067.1 GCA_009928785.1 Clostridia bacterium
TTCCAGATTGATGCTGATGATGACGTGCCGTTGAGGCGTGAATTCAAAATTCAGTATTTGATATTCAAAATTCAAAACGAATTTCCATAAAATTCTTTTACCAAACCTGGCGCCTGCCCTGAAGTTCAGCTTAGGCTGCGCCTAAGCTGCATCTATTCTTGCAGGCTTTGCCTGCTTTTTATGAAATTGACGCTAACAATTCCCTACTGCCGACTGGGAACTGAGGGCTGAGAGCTGAGGACTGAGAGCTGAGAACCGAGGACTGCGGACTGAGAACTGCCTACTGAGAACTGCCGCCTGTGGACTGTATTCTAAAAACCCGCCGTTTCCTAAAGTTTCTTTACCTTTGAACCTTCATTAAATCTTTTTTAAAATGAACTATCCGGCTCGATACTACGAGGAGATTTACCGCTACCAACTGCGCTGCCACCTGTGTCCGCACCAGTGTACCATCGGCGACGGCAAGACGGGCATCTGCCGCGTGCGCAAAAACGTGCAAGGCGAACTGTTTCTGCAGACTTATGGCGAGGTGTCGTCGATGGGTTTTGATCCCATTGAAAAAAAGCCGCTTTATCATTTTTATCCCGGCAGTATTATCTTTTCGGTTGGAAACTACGGGTGTAATCTGCGTTGTAAATTTTGCCAGAATTCTTCCATTTCGCAGGATGTGCCACAGCAATTTAAGGCGGGGCACAGTTATCTGCCTGCGGAGATCGTGGCGCTGGCTGGTGAAAAAAAATCCAACCTGGGCATTGCTTTTACCTACAACGAGCCTACGGTTTGGTTTGAATATATGATCGACATTGCCCGTCTTTCGCGTAAAGCGAAAATGAAAAACGTGGTTGTCACCAATGGCTTTATCTCACCGGAGCCGCTGGCCGAACTTATCGAAGTAACGGATGCTTTCAATGTGGATCTAAAGGCTTTTACCGAAGATTTTTATCTTACGCAAACCATGTCGAAGCTGGAACCGGTAAAGAAGGCGCTGATGCAGATAAAAAACAGCGGACGGCATCTGGAAATTACCAACCTTGTCATCCCCAACCGAAACGACGACAAAGTCATTTTTGTAGAGATGATCCGGTGGATACGCGAACAACTGGGCAGCGACACGGTGCTTCATCTTTCGCGCTATTTTCCTACTTACAAAATGTCGGAGCCGCCCACACCCATCGAAACGCTGCAAGAACTACACGCACTGGCCAGCGCAAACCTCGAATATGTGTATGTTGGGAATACCCAAGCCGGCGATACTTCTAACACTTACTGCCCCACATGCCACCAAAAAGTAATCGACCGCAGCCGCTACGACGCCTGGCTTACCGGACTCACCAAAACAGGACAATGCAACCACTGCGGCCACCAGATTTTAAACGATATTTAAATTGTGTGGCTTTGGAAGTTTAAAGCGAAAACATCTTCATGATTAGCATCAGCTTTTTTAAACCTTAAATTATGACAACTTTAGGCCTTAAACAAAAACTTTTGGAAGGGATCAGTAACATTGATGAAAGTGAGTTTTTACTTACACTCAAAGAGTTAATCGACAGTAAATATTCAGAAACCCAGACTTCCATACTCACTGAAAATCAAAAGTTGCTGATGGAGGAATTCTCGTGTGTTTATTTCTGAAAATCCCCATTTTGCGGCACAAAGGTAAGCCGGCTCAACTGTGAAGTGTCGAATATCTCATTGGCAACTTCCAGCAGAGCCGCGTCGGTGAGGGCATTTATCTTTTCCATCACCTGCCGGTAGCTATCTACTTTTTCGAAGTAAATATGACTTTTTCCCATCGCGATCATTTCACCGGCATTTGATTCGAGCGCAATGGCAAGCTGCCCGGCGATTTGCTGCTTTGCGCGATGCAACTGCAACGTCCCCAGCCGGGTAGTGCGCATCAGGTTAAGCTCTTTCAGCACCAGCTTTATGGTTTTATCGAGGTATTCCCTGTCGGTGCCCATGTAAATATTAAAATAACCGCCGTCGCTGTAAGGATGGTAATGTGCTTCTATGTTGTAGCAATAGCCATATTTTTCGCGAATATTCAAATTGAGCCGCGAGTTCATGCCGGGGCCACCCAGGATGTTGATTAGCAGTGCCAGCGCTGTTTTCTTCTTATCAAAAACATGATATGCCGGTGCTCCGATGATGCAGTGCGCCTGAAAGTTGGAGCGGGCTTCGGTACTATTCTCAGGCTTGTAATTGTTGATGGGTTGGCGCGGTTCCTGGTTTTCATTTCCCGAAAGGGAGCCAAAACTTTTGTTTATTAATATTAAAAACTTTTCCAACGAAATATTTCCCACCGATGAAATCACCATGCGTTGTGGTTGGTAGTTGCGATGGAGAAACTCCATAATATCGGGGCGTTGAATTTTTTTCACCGATTCGGGCGTACCCAATATGTTGCGTCCGATGGGATGATCGCGGAAAATCAGCTCTTCAAATTCGTCAAAAATCAGCTCTGAAGGATTGTCTTTGTAAGAGTTTATTTCGTCGAGAACTACATCTTTTTCTTTTTCAAGCTCCTTTTCGGGATAGGTAGATTGGGTGATAATGTCGGCAAAAAGCTCCATGGCGCGCGGGTAATGAGCATGCAGAAACGAGGCATACACGCAGGTTTCTTCTTTGCTGGTGTAGGCGTTAAGCTCGCCGCCCACATTTTCGAGGCGGCTAAGGATGTGAAAGGCTTTGCGCCGGCGGGTGCCCTTAAAAATCATGTGTTCTATCAGGTGTGCCAGCCCGTTTTGGCCGGGCAGCTCGTCGCGGGTACCGGCGTCGATAATCACGCCCAGATGCGCCACGTCGGCGGCCACCTGCTTGTGGATGACGCGCAAACCATTGGGTAAAACCGAATATTGGTATTCCATAACTTATCAGGAAAATGGGCAAAGGTAATGCATTGCTGCAGCCCTCCTCACCAGTTATTAAAACACATTACTTGCGTACAACGCAGCTTTAAGACTTTTTATAGATTCCACTGCCGGCGGGCTGGTCATAAAATTGCAGTTTTGTAAAAAACTATTTTATTATGAAAATTCATATCTCATCTCAGTTCGACGCCGGCAACATAGAAGTTGTGGATGCCAGCGATGCCCAAAACATCACGCTCAACATCCGCAAAGACACACAGGCCGACACTTTCCAGTGGTTTTATTTCCGCGTAACCGGTGGCAGCGGCCAGGCGCTTCGCATGAAAATCCTCAACGCCGGGCAGGCCAGCTATCCCGAAGGGTGGGAAGATTACATGGTGCGCGCCTCCTACGACACCGAAGACTGGTTTATGGTGCCCACCCGCTACGAGGACGGGCAGCTTATCATCCATCATACACCTGCGTACAATTCGGTGTTTTATGCCTACTTTGCTCCCTATAGTTATGAGCGACATCTGGAGTTTGTAAGTAACATCCAATATTCGCCGCTGGTAAATTTTTCTACTTTGGGAAATACTGTGCAGGGACGCAGCATCGACCTGCTCACCATTGGCGATGAGCACGACGACGCCAAAAAGATTTGGATCATCGCACGCCAGCATCCGGGCGAAAGCCAGGTATCGTATTTTATGGAGGCGCTCATCAGCCGCCTGGTTGACATCGACGATCCCGTATCGCGCACCCTGCTCAACAAAGCTGTTTTTTATGTAGTTCCCTTTGTTAATCCCGACGGCGCCGTGGCTGGTAATCTGCGCGCTAATGCTGCCGGAGTGAATCTGAACCGGGAGTGGGGAAATCCTGATCCGCAGAAGGCGCCCGAAGTATATCATATTTTGCAGGCCATGCAAGCCACCGGCGTCCATCTCAACCTCGACATTCATGCCGACGAGGATTTGCCATACAACTTTATCTCCTCCATCGAAGGAATTCCTTCATTCGACGAGCGATTGAAAAATTTGCTTGAGAAGTTTAAAAAAAGCTGGGTGGAGATAAGCCCTGATTTCCAAACTAAGCATGGCTATCCGGTAAACGAACCCGGCACCGCCAACCTCAACATCTGCTCCAAAGCCATTGGCGAACGGTTTAAGTGCTTGTCGATGACCATCGAGATGCCTTTCAAAGACCACGAAACTTTGCCTGATCCGGTGTACGGCTGGTCGCCGGCGCGCAGCGAAAAACTCGGCCACAGCCTGGTAGATGTGATTGGTCGCATCATAGATGATTTGTAGTTTTATGAATTATTTTGGAATAGATTTCTCCCTTCATCACGCTGGTGCGGGATTTCGCTCGAAATGACAACGCGTTAAAGTTTTAGGGGGTTGCGGGCTGGCGGCGAAGCCGCCAGCCCGCAACCCCACACATTCAACCGTAGCCCGTGTCTTTCTGAGCGAAGCGAAGAATCCATTTCTTCCATAGCAAATAGTGAAGCCCTTTGAAATCAGATTGCGGTAACTTTCCCATCCCCACCTGGGCGAAATCAAAACCACAAATGAATATCGAATTTTGAATTAGAAAATGAATTTTGAATCTTGAATTCTGAATCTTGAATCTTGAATTAAAGCCCCAACGGGGCGACATCACCATAGGATTTGGAATCTTGAATTTTAAATCTTGAATTAAATCCAGGGCATGTAATTTCTCATTCTTCTTCTTCAACGAACAATTCCGCAGCAATGCCATCGGCGAAGAGTTTTCCTGGTTGGGTAAGGGTAATGATGTTATTATTAATAAAAACCAGACCTTTTTTTTGAAATGAAGCAGCCTGCTGCAAAACCATTTGGCGTAAGCCTGCACCAAAACGTGATTGTATTTTTTGCAGATCGGTGCCCCACATCGTGCGCAGCGACGTCATCACATATTCATTGAGTTGTTGCGTGGGCGAAAGCATTTCCCGCTCAAATGCAGGTTTCTGATTGCGGATGCCGACGAGCCAGGCTTCGAGATTGGAAACATTCCACTGGCGGGAGCGCCCGTCGAAAGCGTGTGCCGAAGGGCCAATGCCCAGATAGGGCACGCCCTGCCAATAGCTGGTGTTGTGGCGCGCGTACTGCCCTGGTTTGCTAAAGTTGGAAATTTCGTAATGCTCATATCCGGCGGCTACCATCATCTCCATCAATATTACAAACTGGTCGGCAGCCTGCTGCTCCTCTACCGGTGGCAACTTTTGTTTATTAATAAGTTTGTCGAGCGCAGTTCCCGGCTCTACCGTGAGCGCATAAGCCGAAACGTGCAGGATGTTGTAATCGAGAATTGTTTTGATATTGGTCATCCATTTTTTGTCGGTCAGGCCGGGAATGCCATAAATCAGGTCGATGCTCAAATTGTCGAAACCGGCAGCCAGCGCATTGCGAATAGCATGATGCGCGTTGGCAGCAGAATGATTCCTGTTGAGAAAATGCAAATCGTCGTCATGGAAAGATTGTATGCCGATGCTCAGCCGGTTTACGGGTGTTTGCCGGAGTTGTTGCAGATAGTCCGCCGAGAGATCGTCGGGATTGGCTTCGATGGTGATTTCGGCAAGGGCATCGATTTCAAATTGCTTTTTCGCAAATTCGATTATTTCGGCAATAACCTGCGGCGGATAAACCGTGGGCGTGCCCCCGCCGATATAGATGGTCTGCAATTTTTCGCCGGCGAGATAATCCTTTTGCAACGCCAGTTCCTGCATTAGCGCTTCAGGCAGCAACTCGCGGTATTTGCGGCTGGCCAGTGAATAGAAATTACAGTAATGGCATTTCTGCCGGCAATAGGGAATATGAATATAAAGGCCGGCCATGCTTAGAGTTTGCCGATATTTTTGCGCAGGGTAATGCGAAAGGTGGTGCCTTTGTCGATGCCGGAGGTTTTTACAAAAATTTTCCCACGGTGGTAGTTTTTGATGATGCGCTCGGCCAGCGACAATCCTAAACCCCACCCGCGTTTCTTGCTGGTATAACCCGGGCGAAAGATGCTTTTGTATTTCGACTTGGGAATGCCTTTGCCGGTATCGGTGAGATCGATGTGAACGTAGCCGTTTTCCTGCGTGATATTGGCAATAAATTTTCCGCTTGCTCCCATGGCATCGACGGCGTTTTTGGTGATGTTTTCGATCACCCACTCAAAAAGATGCAAGTTGATGGGAGCATAAATTGCCGTTTCGAGGCCGGGATTGATCTGATAAGCGATTCGGTGTGAGGTGCGGGTTTTGAGGTAGGCAATGCTATTGTGTACCACCTCTACAATGTTATGTGTATCTATTTTGGGCACCGAGCCAATCTTGGAAAAACGTTCGGTAATTTTTTCGAGCCTGTCCACATCTTTGGTCAGTTCTATGAGCAGCTCATCGTTTTTACCTTCCATTTTCATTATCTCCAGCCAGGCTATCATCGAGGAGAGCGGCGTTCCCAGTTGATGGGCAGTTTCTTTGGCCAGCCCTACCCACACCTGATTTTGTTCGCTGCGGCGCGCGGTGCTGAAGAGCAGATAACCAGCGATAAGAAACAAGGCAATGATGCCCAATTGTATTACCGGGTAAAGTGTAAGCTGCGTGAGCAGGTAGGATCCCTGGTAGAATATATAACTCTTACCCTGGTCGGCCAGTGTAATCTCAAAAGGTGTGTTGTCGCTTTCCATCTCCCGGATGGTACGTTGCAGCATAAGTGTATCGTTGATAATTTCGGAAGGCAGGTTGCCCCAGGCACGAACGTTGCGTTTGGTGCTGTCGGTGATAATTACCGGCACCGAGGCAGCATTGATAACCACTTCATCAAAAAACGATTTCACCAGGTCGTCGAGCACATCGCGCAGCTCGGTGTACAATCGGGAATCTTTGTAATACAAATACCGTTTGCGTTCTTTATAATACCGGAATTCGATAGGCTCATATCGTGTGAATTCTTCGCGCAAAGCGCCATCGAGAAACAAAACGGTGTCTTTATCAAAGTCGATATTAGTAGCTTCAAGAATGCGGCCTTCCTCGTCGGTAAGTATCAATGGGATGGTTTCGTTGCTGCGGATGATGGCAACATAAAAGTTGAGGTTGGCGTCGGGGTCTTCGGTGCGTATCACCTGTTTGTAGGCTTCGGCAAGCAATTGTACACGTTTGCGGTCTTCGATACGTATTTGTTGAAAAAACTCCTCAATGTAGGTCACCAGCTTGGTTTTGCTTTGGATGGCATCGGCCCAGATGCGGATATTTTTTTTCTCCTCGTGCGCCACCTTTTTCACCAGCAGATTGGTGTACCACAGCGAAATGCCGACAATGGCCAGCGCCACCGCCAGCAGCACCAGTTTCCATCTCGTCTTTTGGGCATAAATATTCAAAGCGCGCTGTTTATCGTAGTATGGCCTTTAACGCGTTTTGCAAATGCTTATTATAAAATGGGCTGGAGGGACGTTACCCGTGATGCCATTTATGTAAAAATAATTAGGTGTTTTATTAGAAACTTCCGTATTTTGCGCTACCAAATTAAAAACCAAAAGACCGGGCTGATGAGAGGTAAGATACGCTATTTGTTACTTTTGTTTTTATTAATTCATATCCAAATCTTCGCAATATCGGATGCGCGTGCGACTGACGCACAGCAACAGCAGGATAAGAAAGTTGTCGAAGATTTGAGGCTGTTTTTGCAACAAACTTACGAAACACTTTTCGTCAACATCGATTCAGCCCAAAGGATGATGAATGACCTGGCACCACGTATTGTCGCAGCCACCAACGATTTTGATAATAATGTGCGTTATCGCAATTTATTAGGAACAGTGCAGTGGTTTAAAGGCAACTACGACAGTGCCATCGTTTTGTATCGAGTGGCTTTGGACTACGCCGAGCAGCATGGTCTCGAAAAACAACAAAGCATTGTCGCCAGCAATATGGGGGCGCTGTACAATCTCATGGGGCAGCCCGACAGTTCCCGTGTTTTTCTGATGCGCACTTTGCAATTGGCGCTGCAGGCAGACGATAGCAATATCGCCGCCAAGGCTTATTTCGACCTGGGAAACCTCTACAACAAGACCAATTATTTGCACCTGTCGCTCGAAAATCTGCAATTGGCCGTTGAATATTATGTACGGCAATCCGACAGCGTGAAGCTGGCCATGGCCTATAGCGCTTTGGGCGTTACCTGGCAGCAGATAGGTGATTTCCAGAAGTCGATTTATTATATCCGCCAGGCCATGCTCTTCAACCAAAGCGAAAACACCATGATGTCGCTGATGGATTTGTACAATAATATGGGCGTTACCTGGTGGCTTACCGCCGACAACTATGATTCAGCCCGCTATTATGTGGGCAAGGCGCTTGCACTTGCAATCCAGCAACACAAGGCGGATAAAGAATATTCGTGTTACATCAATCTTGGCGGCATCGAAGGCAGCGCAGGTAACTTCGACAAGTCGTTGGAATATCTGCGTATGGCGCAAAAGATGCGTTCGATGAATGAAAATGAATACCGCAAAGCTGCTTTACTTATTAATATTGGCTATGCTTTTAAAGATATTGGACAAGTGGATTCGGCTTATCGCTACACCCGTGCGGGACTTATCCTGGCCGAGCAACAAAGCGCCAACATCAATACCCGCAACGCCTACAAAATCCTTTACAAACTCGACAGCATGACCGGGAACATGTCGGAGGCGCTGGTAAACTACCGCAAATTCCGCGACTATAACGATACCGTGAGCAATACAGAGGTGCGCAACAAAATTGCTGAGCTTGAAATACAATATCAAACCGCCGAGCGTAAAAAGGAAAATCAACTGCTGAAATTGCAGCGAGATTTCGACCGGCACATTATCACCAAACAACGCCTTACTATGTGGGTGGTGGTGGCAAGCCTGCTGATCATACTGCTGTTTATGTTGGTGCTGGTGCGCAACAAGAAAAAATTGTCGGTGGCTTACGCCAAATTAAAAATTACCAACGAAGAACTACATCAACATCGCCACCAGATTGAGTTGCAAAACTACAGCCTGGAACAGCAGAAAGAAGAATTAATATCGCTCAATCAGACCAAAGACAAGTTTTTCTCAATCATAGCCCATGATCTGCGCAGTCCGTTTAACGCGTTGGTAAATTTTCTCGACATGCTGGTTGACGATTTTCATCAATTAACCGATAACGAAAAACTTGAAATTCTAAGGCTGCTGCAATCCAGCAGCGAAAACACCTACCAGCAACTATCCAATCTGCTCGACTGGTCGCGCTCGCAACGTGGCCTTATAAGCAGCAACCCGGAATGCATTGCCCCCAGGCAGATAACCACCGATACATTGGAACTCCTGGAAAGTCGCCTCCAAAAAAAACAACACAGCGTTATCAATAGCATCTCACCAAATTTACATTGTTATGCTGATGCTATGCTTTTGCAAAATGTGCTGACCAATCTTATTAATAATGCCATCAAATTTACAACCCGAGGTGGCGAAATAATTATTGAGGCAGAAAGGGTGGCGGATGACATCCATCTTATAGTTACCGATAATGGCATCGGTATCCCGCCGGAGCTGCTGCCCGATTTGTTCAGCATCACTTCACGCAATCATCGCGAAGGCACCGAAAACGAAATGGGCACCGGACTGGGATTGAACATGTGCCAGGAGTATGTAAAACTGATGAAAGGAAATATCTGGGTAGAAAGCCAGGAAGGTCGAGGCACGCGGTTTACTGTTTCGCTGCCCGGATGCGGCTCGAAATCCGAAATAAATTGATGTAAAGATAATGATGTAAAATTCTTCTAATGAAATATCCACAAAGTAGTTTTATAAAACTCATGCGACGCAAAGCCGGGCAACCACCGGGTGCTTTATTTGTGCATGAGTTCGAAAAGGCACATACTACCACGGTGCGCCTCATCACTTTTCACGAACAACATTTTCAGCAAGCGGGCATAACTGATGTCGCACAGTTGCCTCATCTGGTGAGCGCCAACACCGGCACCACCCATTGGATACACATCACCGGATACGCCGACATCAGCGTGTTCGAGAAAATTGGCGCAGCTTTTAATATCAGCACCCTCACCATCGAAGACGTGCTCAATCCCGGACATTTGCCCAAATTTGAAGACGCCGGCGACTATCTTTTCTTCAACCTGAAATTGCTCTCGCCAAAAAGTGAACAGGGCGAATATGGTCGGAATCAGATAAGCCTCGTGCTTTTGCCCGGAGTTATTATCAGCTTTGCGCAATATCACGCTCCGGTGTTCGATCAATACATCGAACGCATCGAAAAAGCTGCCGGCACCGTTCGCCAGCGCCGCGAAGATTATCTTTTTTATCGACTGGCCGACATCATCGTCGATGAGTATTTTGCGATTTTTGAACAACTCGAAGAGCAACTTTTTACCATCGAAGAATATTTAACTCAAGACCCGTCTGTATCGCGTGCTACCGAAATCAATTCACTGAAAAAAAACGTCTATTATCTGCGCAAGCAACTCTTACCTACCAATGAAGCTGTGCGCAAAATACTGAAGACCGACAACCCACTCATCACCAAACCCACCTTTCGTTTCTTTGCTGATGTGATGGATCATCTCGATCATCTGGTGCAAATGCTCGAAGGCTACCGCGAAACCATTTCCAGCTTGCTGGAGCTGCAAAGCGCCAACAACGCCAACCGTATGAATGAGGTGATGAAAACCCTCACCATGATTGCCACCATCTTTATCCCGCTCACTTTTATTGCCGGTGTTTATGGTATGAATTTCTACAACATGCCCGAGCTTGCTTACCCGTGGGCCTATCCCGCAGTGCTGTTGCTGATGCTCCTCACCGGACTGGCAATGTACATTTACATGCGCAAGAAGAGGTGGTTTTGATTCTCCAAAAGTCCAACTCAACTATAAGTGACAAAAAATTATTGTATTAAACATGGAAACTGAAAACGTACTATTTGCCTTTGGGCTAACACTCTTTGCGGGTCTGTCAACGGGCATCGGCAGCGTGATGTCGCTATTATCGCGCAGCTTTAATCCTAAATTTCTGGCGGGATCGCTGGGCTTTTCGGCCGGGGTGATGATCTATGTTTCGTTGGTCGAAATATTTGCAAAAGCCAAAGATTCGCTGGTGGAAGCGCACGGTATCCAGGACGGAAATATTTATACCGTCGTGGCTTTCTTTGCCGGCATTGGCCTGATAGCCCTCATCGACCGGCTGATACCGTCGTTTGAAAATCCACACGAGATAAAAAACATCGAGCAGAAAAATCTCAATCCGGCCAATAATCAAAAATTGTTGCGCATGGGGCTGTTTTCGGCACTGGCCATCGGTATCCACAACTTCCCCGAAGGGCTGGCCACATTTATGGCCGCCCTAAACGACCCTACACTCGGTGTGAGCATCGCGGTGGCCATTGCCATCCACAACATTCCGGAAGGGGTGGCTGTGTCGGTGCCTATTTATTATGCAACCAAAAACCGCAGTAAGGCTTTCTGGCTTTCGTTTCTGTCGGGGCTTGCAGAGCCGGTGGGTGCGCTGCTTGGTTTTTTTATCCTCCTGCACTTTTTCAATGAGTCCATCTTTGGGGTCATCTTTGCCGGTGTGGCGGGCATCATGGTGTATATCTCGCTCGACGAGCTACTACCCACCGCCGAAGAGTACGGCGAGCACCACATTGCCATCGGTGGACTAATAATAGGTATGGCTGTAATGGCAGTAAGTCTGCTGCTGTTTATTTGATGTTTTCCTCTGTGGTCTCTGCGCCCTCTGTGGTTTGCTCCCGACCAACCCCCTCTGCAGTTTTAAGTCAAATCCGGCATCAGTAGCTCCATCTGATCTATCAGCCGCTCGAATTCCGTAAAACAGATATTGATCTGATTGCGATCATCCGTATTTAGGCTTTCATCTATTACCGCGCAAAATGTTCGGAAAGGAACGATGTTATAAAGCGTTGCCGTTTGCTGCAACATGTCGAGAAATTCGCGGATAAGCTCAGGCGAACCATGCTTGTGGCAAATTTTGAAATGTGGAATCAGCTTTTGATGGAAATGTTGATAGAGCTGCTGATTAGCATTAAGATTTTGAAAAATTTCACTAAAGTTTTGAATGCAGTTTTGGTGGCACACCGGATTGCCGAGCACCGACATGAGCGTAAAATAAAAGGTGCTGCCCTTGCCATGCGTACTTTCTGCCCATATTTTGCCGCCGTTGCGCTCTACAAATTCCCGGCATACAATCAGCCCCAGTCCGGTACCTCTTTCCTGTTTGGTACCCACGGTAGAATAGGTGCTTTCGGCCTCAAAGAGCTTCGGCATCTGATCGGCTGGAATTCCCACACCGGTATCGGTAACGCAAATAATCGTTTGCTGCGGGTCGTGCTGCAATGCTGAAAGCGTAATACTGCCATGCTCGGAGGTAAACTTTATGGCGTTGCTCACAAGATTGCGCAGGATGGTGCTGGTCATTTCACTGTCGGCGGTAACCTCCATATTGTCGTCAGGCAAATCAAATTCGATGGTTATATTTTTGGCTTGCGCCGAATAACGCAGCATCTCTGTTACATCTTCGAAAAGCTGCGCCACAAGAAGTACTTCAGGCTTATAAGCTATTTTGCCTGCATTGGAGCGCGACCATATCAGCAGGTTGTCGAGCAGGGCAAACGACTGCCGTGTGGTGTTGTATAGGGTTCGGATAATGCGTTTTCGTTCTTCGGACGAATAGGGACTTTCCTGATCAAGCAGTGTTTCCAGAAATCCCAGTTGCGCATTATATGGGCTGCGCAAATCGTGGGCGATGATAGAGAAAAGCTTGTCCTTTGTAGCATTGATCTCACGCAGTTGCTTTTCTGTATTTTTTTGTTTGTTAATATTCTGGTGCGTCCCCACCATCCGAATAGGCTTGCCAGCTTCGTCGTAGTCAGTAACCATGCCACTGCCCAGGATATATACCCATTCACCGGTTTTGGTTTTCATCCTGAAGGTGCATCGGTAAAGTGGTTTTCGCCCTTGTAAATAATCTTCGAGTGCAGTTTCCAACAGCGTCATATCTTCGGGATGAATCATATTTTTCCAGGTGGCCAAAAACGGCTCCAGCTCATCTATTGTATAGCCAATCATGCCAGCCCAGCGGGCATCAAACACCAATTCGTCTGTTTTCATATCCCAATCCCACAGTCCTGCTTTTGTACTTTGCAATGCCAGAGCCAATCGCTTCTCGTTTATGCTATGCACATAGGGCAGAGCTTTGCGCAATGTAATATCAGAAATAGCGCCAAGCACGTTACCACTGCTGCTGCATATGCTCACCTCTGCCCAAAAAAGGGTTCCGTCTTTGCGCTGGCATTCCAGCTCTATAGGCGCAGTGTAGTTGTCGATAATTTTTGTATTAATAATATTTTCGATTTCTACAGCTTTTTCCGCGTGTAATAAATCACCGATTTTCTTTCCTTGTAGCTCGTGGCTTTCGTAACCAAACATCCTTGCCGCTGATTGATTTATGAGCTTAATAATTCCATGCTCGGTAAGGTACAAGCCTATGCTAACATTCCCGACCAACTCGCGGTGTTTTGCCCCGCCATCAGTGGCTGTCAGTGAGGCCAGATCGATCATCGGAAGTCCGGTTTTGCTGCTTTGATGTGTGTTGATGTTTAACATATCTATTCAGAAAATGAGGGTTATTTTGCGGTGTTAAAAATAGTTAATATCCAACACCTAAAACATAACTCCCTCTTTTTTAACAAAATATTTTTCTGTCAAGGCCGAATTTCCAAATCTAAATATACCGGCAAATGATCGCTATAACCGCCCTGATAGCGGAATCCAAGATAGGTGCGGTAGGGCTTTTGGCCGAGATAGGTTTCGTCGGGTTCGAGCAAAAAATCCGCATGGAAAATATGCGCACGCTGTTGTTTTACATGCGTTTGAAGTGTATCGGCCAGTAAAGTCCCAGTCACAATGAGTTGATCGAAATGATTCCAGCTTTCGCGATATTTCAATGAACCGAAAGGCCATTCCGGATCAGGAGCCAGCATCAAATTATAAAGTGCATCAGGATTGAAGGGGTGCTCAGGTTTTTTTGCTTGCAGCACTTTGGCAAAGCTTTCGTCGGTAGGATCGTCATTAAAATCGCCCATGAGGATAATAGCGGGTGAAGCCAGGGCAGTTTTAAGCGAATCCACCTGGCTCAGCAACAGGGCGGCAGCATCGTTGCGTCGGGCAATGGTGTTCATATAGCCGCCATAGCGCGACGGCCAGTGGTTAACGAAGATATGGAGCATCTCCCGCCCCATGGCCAGACCTTTCACATACAATATGTCGCGGGTGCGATAGCTGGTATCGTCGGCAAAGGTGAGCGCGATGGCACTGTCGGCAAAAGGCTGAAAAAGGTCGGCACGATAAAGCAAAGCCACATCAATTCCACGCCAATCGGGCGACTCGTGGTGGATGATGCGGTAGCCATAATTTTTTAAGGGCGTTTCGTAAATTAGCTTTTGGAGCACACGCAGGTTTTCGATTTCGCTAAGTCCGATAATGGCTGGGGGATCATATTCGCCCACCGCCATGATTACTTTGTAAATCTTGTTGATCTTATCGTACATGCGCTTGTTAGTCCAGCGGCGCTCACCGCCGGGGGTAAACTCTTCATCACAGTTCGTCGAATCAATGAGCGGGTCGAAGAGGTTTTCGACGTTGTAAAACATGATGCGGTAGCGGGTGCCATCACCAGGATCACCCGTTTGCGCCGACGCAAACAAATTCGTCATCAGCAACCACACAATTAACACAAACCCCACGTTGGCCTTTTTCATCGCTATTGTTTATAATTTTCGATTTTCAAATTTAAACAAATATAGAAACCACAGAGGAAACAGAGAAAACAGAGAAGAAAACGTTGCTTTTTTAATAACTCCCTCTGTGTTCTCTGCGTTCTCTGCGTTCTCTGCGCCCTCTGCGGTTAACTTCCGGCTCAAAAACAGAAACCGCAGAGGAAGCAGAGGAAACAGAGAAGAAAACGTTGCTTTTTTAATAATTCCCTCTGTGTTCTCTGCGCACTCTGTGGTTGTTTTCCGGCAATTCAAAAATAGAAACTGCAGTGGAAACAGAGGAAACAGAGAAGAAGACGTTGTTCTTTTTAATAATTCCCTCTGCGTTCTCTGAGCACTCTGCGGTTAACATCCGGTAACAAAAACAGAAACCACAAATTTCAATAAATACGATTGTAACTTTCTTACCTTTGTCTGAAAAAACGCAAAGTTATGGAAGAGAACACACTTACAAAGACGATTATTGGTGCTGCAATTAAAGTTCATAGGGAGCTTGGGCCTGGTTTGTTAGAATCTGTTTATCGCGAATGTTTATTTTATGAGCTAAATAAAACGGGTTTGTTTGTTGAGAAGGAAAAAAAATTGCCCGTGGTTTACTATGACGTCATTATGGAAATTGGATACCGAGTTGATTTTCTTATTGAAAAACAAATCATAGTAGAAATAAAATCGGTGAAAAGCCTCACTGATATTCATACAGCTCAGATGCTCACCTATCTGAAGCTAAACAACAATAAGCTTGGACTTCTTATCAATTTTAATGAGAAGCTTCTGAAAGATGGTATCGTAAGGCTAATCAATAAATACTACCTCAAAGAATAATTTTCTCCTGGATTTCCCTCTGTGTTCTCTGCGCACTCAGCGGTTGGCTTCCGGCAATTCAAAAACAGAAACCGCAAAAGAAACAGAGATGAAGACGTTGTTCTTTTTAATAATTCCCTCTGTGTTCTCTGCGCACTCTGCGGTTGGCTTCCGGCAATTCAAAAACAGAAACCGCAAAAGAAACAGAGAAGAAAACATTGTTTTTTTTAATAATTCCCTCTGTGTTCTCTGCGCCCTCTGCGGTTAGCTTCCGACAATTCAAAAACAGAAACCGCAAAAGAAACAGAGATGAATACATTGTTCTTTTTAATAATTCCCTCTGTGTTCTCTGCGCCCTCTGCGGTTAACCTAAATTGGGGTTTCTTTGCAATTGTAACGATTAAACACAAGAATGGCCGCCGGCAACAACAACCCCTCTATCATCACTCCGTGGCGCAAAATCATCCACATTGATATGGATGCTTTTTATGCTTCCGTGGAGCAGCGCGACAACCCGTCGCTGCGCGGCAAACCTGTAGCCGTGGGCGGAAGCCGGCAACGCGGCGTGGTGGCAGCAGCAAGCTACGAAGCACGTCGCTTTGGGGTGCATTCCGCCATGCCTTCCATTACAGCGGCTCGAAAATGTCCGGGGCTTCTCTTTGTAAAACCGCGCTTTGAAGTCTATCGTCAGGTGTCGGAACAGATTCGTGAGATTTTTTTTCAATACACCGACCTGGTGGAGCCGCTCTCGCT
Organism: Clostridia bacterium; assembly: GCA_009928785.1. Lineage (GTDB taxonomy): Bacteria > Bacteroidota > Bacteroidia > Bacteroidales > 4484-276 > SABY01. The sequence goes on from SABY01000067.1 coordinate 16,225, forward strand.
CGACGAAGCGTATCTTGACGTTACGCACAACAAACAATCTGTAGCGCTGGCCACCGAAATCGCGCGCAAAATCAGAGCGGAAATCAAACAGCAGCTCAACCTCACTGCTTCGGCTGGCATATCATACAATAAGTTTTTGGCAAAGATCGCCTCCGACTATCAAAAGCCCGACGGACAGTTCCTCATCCACCCGCAACATGCACTTGCTTTTATCGACAAACTTCCCATCTACAAGTTTTTTGGTATTGGCAAAGTTACCGCCGGACGGATGCTGCAACGCGGTATCAGTAATGGCGCCGAGCTGCGCAGCCACGAACTGACGGACCTGATAAAATGGTTTGGCAAATCGGGCAACTATTATTACCACATCGCCCGTGGCACCGACGACCGTCCGGTGACCCCCGACCGCGAACGCAAAAGCATCAGCACCGAGAGCACCTTCGACACCGACCTCACCGGGTCGGCAGAAATCCGCGAACACGTGCATCAGATTGCCGTAGAGCTGCTCCAACGGATGCAGAAGAAGAATATTTGTGGGCGCACCCTCACGCTAAAAGTCAAGTATGCCGACTTCAGACAGATCACGCGAAGCCGCAGCCAGAGCCAGTGCATCCGCGACGACGAAACGTTGCTGCAATTAGCCGTCGAACTCACCACCGAAATATTACCTCCGCCAATGGGTATCCGTTTGTTGGGGCTTGGCATCTCCAATCTCAACACACCCACAGCCACCGCCGGAGTTCAGCTTACGCTGGATTTTTAAAGACGCTGGGAGCAGGGCGCGGGATGCAAGACGCGGGGCGCCTTCATACAGACGAGAACCTTTTTATTAATTCATTATTCAAGCTTGCCGCCGCCATCATAAACATAACTCGCCCTCCTTTTTCAGATTCTATTGTCAGCGGCAGCGCCGCGAAATATTTGTAGAAAATGTCTTTCCTATTTATCGTAAAACAACCCTCTACAATAATAGTAATCAATGTTCAACAAAAATCTCTTCTTCGTCGAAGAGGTTTTCGACAAAAAGCCCTTCCTCCTGATTTTGCTGATCGCGGGCGATAGTTTTACCCATAGCAATTTCAATTTTTTGCAGAATGCGTTCTTTTCGGTCGCTGAAAAAACCATAAAAGTTATCGCTGTACATCAATTGCGGATTAACTACATGCGATTGCAGTATGGTTTTAAATTCCTCATCAGGAACTCCTGCATGCTTTTGTATCCTTTCCAGATATTTACTAGGTGCATCTCCGCTAACAATACGATTGGTTCGACCCGATAGCGGCGTTTTATTAATGATGCAATCAAAATTATCACGTGGAATTTCGTTCTTGTTACACCATGCTACCGGGAAAATATGGTGAATATCGATAGATTCGGAAAAATAAGTGCTGAAATCAATTTTTGTAGCCGAAAGCCAATCTCTTGTTTCTTCATTCATCATAATAGCATAAACACCCTTGTATGCTGCACTGTTTCTTGTCCGAAGCGTATGCAAACGGGAGGGTGAGAAATTTGCATCATAAATTGTTTTGGGTTCCACGCCATCCTTTTTAATCCAATCCACTACCTGAATCATATCCAGCGCGTATCTGGTTTCATTCGCAGAGCCATACAATTCGCCGAATACTCCACACCAAAACCACCGCATCAGCTTCTTCTTGTTACCAAAGTTATCGATGTCGTTGCCAAGTTTAGCAAGGATTGCAGCCATTGGTACCAGATGCGTGCTATAAGGAATATCCCGTGAGTTGAAGATATGGTTTTCTACCAAAATCTTTGAAGCCTTGATAAAGCCAGCTACAATGTTATCCCGGTATTTCTTGTAATCATCGAGTGTTAAATTCAACATTTCCTTTCGCTTGGCACTTACTGCCGGCAGGTTTTCTTTTTCATCTTGTGAGATAAATTTTATACGACGTTCGTATGTTGCAAAAAGAGTAATTGCCTGAATGATGTCAATGTTACTTGTTTTGCCAAGCACCTTAAAGTTTTTAAATTCCTGATCAATCTTTTTCCAATCGTTCTTCAGATCGAAATCATCAGCAGCAAATGAGGCTGTGAGCAATTCGAAAACTGAAAGGGATACCCCGCCGGTATTCACCTTTTCAAATACTTGACATACGGCTTCTTTTGGGTTAGCCTTTTTCATGATGATCACCGGAAGCATATATCCGGTAAACGCTTTAATAATGTTTCGTTCAAATTCATTCCAGAACTTAATTTTCTCCCTGTCGTAATCCCAATATTCCGAAAATTTTGTACGCCACTCGTCATATTCATCCACCATGCAAACCGGATACATGAGGTTTTGAAATTCATATTCTTCATTCGAAAGATCCAGAACTACATCGCGACCGATGTTTTCCGTAACGATTTTGTTTTCATTGATAGAAATAATAGCTTCTTCCAGATCAAAACCGTTGTCCATTGCTTTTTGCATGTCGATGTAGTACCAGCGGAATATTTCATAACCTTTCGCATTACGGGTTTTAACTACCTTATTTGTTATAATGGCCTGGTAAAGCGAGGTAAGCCGTTGCTGCCCATCCAGAATGAGTAACTCAGGAATAGAACCATTTGCCCCCATAGCGCCCTCCACAGGTTTAGTTTTAAAGCGAATACTCTCGTTACCAGTTTCGAGCAGCATTACAGCACCAATAGGAAATGATTTTGCCACACTTGCTATGATGCCTTTTATTCGGTCATCGTCCCACACCCACCCGCGTTGAAAGTCGGGAAGTTGAATTTTGCCTTTACCGACCTCCTTAAGCAGTTCGTACAAGCTGGTTTTTGTTGAATCAAAAGTTTCCATGTTATTCAGTTTTTGTTTGTTTTATGAATCTCGCAGATTATAATTCTTTAGGCTCAGATAAAATGTGGCTTTTTTTTCACTTCAGTTATAGAAAGTAATCAGTCAACGAAAGTAGGAATAATTCCTAATTACAAACACCAAAAGCCTGTGAAAAGGGCAGATTTTTAGTTTGGATAATTTTAAAAATCTAATTAATTGCTTCACCTTTTACAGGAATCCTGTCATAAAAAACCCCCGCCAACTTAGTTCGTTGGCCGGGGTTTCAGGAAGCGTAGTTTTAAATATTTCGATTCTACAGATGAATCACTTCACCGTAAGCTGCGGCGGCAGCTTCCATCACCGCTTCCGACATGGTGGGGTGCGGATGGATGGTTTTGATGACCTCCTCGCCGGTAGTTTCCAGTTTGCGGGCGGCTACCACTTCGGCAATTATCTCCGTTACGTTGTCGCCGATCATGTGGGCGCCAAGCCACTCGCCATATTTAGCGCCGAAGATCACTTTTACAAAACCTTCTTTGTTGCCTGCTGCGCTGGCCTTGCCCGAAGCGCTGTAGGGAAATTTCCCAACTTTAATTTCGATACCGGCGTCACGTGCCTGTTTTTCGGTCATGCCCACCGAAGCCACTTCGGGAACGGTGTAGGTGCAGGAGGGAATGTTGCCATAGTCGATGGGATGTACATCGAGTCCGGCAATTTTTTCGACACAGGTGATGCCTTCGTGCGAGGCTACGTGTGCCAGTGCGGGGCCATGCACTATGTCGCCAATGGCATAATAACCTTCCACGTTGGTGCGGTAAAAGTCGTCAACCTTTATTTTGTTGGAAGCTGTTTCGATGCCGGTTTCTTCCAGCCCGATGCCTTCGAGGTTGGTGGCAATGCCAACCGCCGAAAGAACCACTTCAGCTTCTATCACCTCTTCGCCTTTGCGTGTTTTGATGATCACTTTGCACTTTTTGCCAGAAGTATCCACGCTGGTCACTTCGGCGGAAGTCATCACTTTGATGCCGGCTTTTTTGAAAGAACGCGCCAGTTGTTTAGAAACTTCTTCGTCTTCGAGCGGTACAATCTCCGGTAAAAACTCCACCAGGGTTACGTTGGTTCCCATGGAATTATAAAAATAGGCAAACTCTGATCCGATGGCGCCGGAGCCAACAACTACCATCGATTCGGGTAGCTTGTCGAGTGACATGGCTTTGCGGTAGCCTATTATTTTTTTACCATCCTGCTTTAATGCCGGCAACTCACGCGAGCGGGCACCGGTGGCGATGATGATGTGTTTGGCTTCGTAGGTAGTGGTCTCCTTTTTATCATTAGACACCTCCACTTTTTTACCTGGTTTTACTGTTGCAAAACCATTGATGACGTCGATTTTATTTTTTTTAAAAAGGAAATTTACTCCGTTGCTCATACCATTGGCCACATCACGGCTGCGCTTTATCACACCCGGAAAATCGGCTTTTGGTTCACCATCTATTTTCAAACCGTAGTCGGCTGCGTGCTTCATGTAGTTAAAAACCTGTGCACTCTTGAGCAGTGCTTTGGTAGGGATGCACCCCCAGTTGAGACATACACCGCCTACCGATTCTTTTTCTACCACAGCGGTTTTCATACCCAGTTGAGCGGCTCTGATGGCAGCTACGTAACCGCCGGGGCCACTTCCTATTACTATCAGATCATAATTCATAAGTTGTCAATTTTTTAATTTCTGCAAATTTAGACAAAAAAGGGCGCGGCCATTTTTTGGTGAGATGGGAGGTGCTGTTAAATATTCTTAATCGGGGGGCAGAGGCAGTTGGCAGGTCTCAGTTCTCAGTTGGCAGTTCTCAGTTCTCAGTTGGCAGTTCTCAGTTCTCAGTTGGCAGTTCTCAGTTCTCAGTTGGCAGTTCTCAGTCCTCAGTTGGCAGTTCTCAGTCCTCAGTTGGCAGTTCTCGGTTCTCAGCTCTCAGGTCTCAGTTCTCAGTCCTCAGGTCTCAGTTCTCAGTTGGCAGTTCTCAGTCCTCAGTTGGCAGTTCTCAGCCCTCAGTCCTCATTTCTCAGTTCTCAGTCCTCAGTTCTCGGTTCTCAGTTCTCAGTCCTCAGTTGGCAGTTCTCAGTCTTCAGTTCTCAGTCCGCAGTCCGCAGTTCTCAGTCCTCAGCTCTCGGTTCTCAGCTCTCAGTGCTAAGCTCTCGGCCCTCAGTTCCCAGTCGGCAGTAGGGAATTGGTAGCGTCCATTTCATAAAAAGCAGGCAAAGCCTGCAAGAATAGATGCAGCTTAGGCGCAGCCTAAGCTGAACTTCAGGGCAGGCGCCAGGTTTGGCAAAAGAATTTT
>SABY01000068.1 GCA_009928785.1 Clostridia bacterium
CACCCTGCTCAATGAAACCGAAACAAAATATCCGGGTACTGAAATGGTGTTAAACTACAAAATCGCGACATGACTTTTACGCTGGGTCAGGAGTTCTGAGATTGAAAACTGCTGACCACCTGTTACCTACTTTTTTCTACTTTTTTTATTCTGCTTACTCAGTTCGGCTTTCTGCGTTTTTTCAATCAATCTGAATGCACGCTCAGCTACAACAGTATCAAACAGCCAGAGCTGCAAGCGGTAGTTTCCGGGTGTGCGCTTGTCGGGCGGGATGCTGATGGAGCTGCTGATATCGGTAAGGCTGTCGCCGGGATAAAGCGTAATATCTTTGCGGAAAAAAGAGCTGTCGCCCGAATCCATCCAATCCACCGCAAGTTGTAGCTCATGGGTTACAGGTTTTATGGTTTTTTTTAATATCATCTGCGCCCGCACATAGCCTTTTTCGCGTATTTCAAACTCGTTGCCAACGCCAATCATCTCTCCGGTTTTCCGGCTTGTTTTGTTGTAAAGAATAATTTCGGGCTGCAACTGCGGCACCCATGTTTCGATGATGCTGTCCATTGGCAGCAATTCAAATTTCTGTAAAGCCACCATTTCACGAAAGTGATAAAGTCTTATTTGATAAATTCCCGGCTTGCGCGTTTGTGGCGATACGCTTATAGAACTTTCGAGCCACCGTGTGCTGTCGCCGGGCTGCAAATCCACCTGCTTGCGATACAGCAAATCGTTTTCGTTGTCGAGCCATTCGATGTGAAATATTTGTGGCCGGACAAAGCCATCGGCAATCAAATGATTAATATCGAAAATTGCCCTTATATCGTCATCGCCGAAGAGCGGAAAAGCACGGGCAGTACCTTCACTACGCCAGGTTTCGCTGCTGTAGCTGCGGCACAAAGTAATGATAGAAGTGCTGTCATTGTTCCGGGTGGAAATGTCGATTGGCTTGTGTTGCCAGCAACCCGCCAACGACCACAACAGCGGAAGCATGAGCATAAAAAAGAAATTGTATTTTTTAACAAGAGCTTTCATGCGCATCATATCATTTGGATGAAATAGTTTTTGCTTCGCCGCTTCACGCCATAAAACCACCAGCAGAGCGGCAACATCACTACAAGCATGGCAGCCAAGCCGATAAGTGAAGCCGCGACGCCCCCTTCGCGATAAAAGAAATCCAGGCGCTTGACGAAAATTCCGAGGATGGCCAGATGTGCCGCATAAAAAAACAAGGGCACCCTTCCGGGGATGGTGAAGATGCGCAGCACGGCGGGAGCAAAAGTGTCGATGGCGATGAAAAGCGTGACGCCGGTAACCACCGCCGCAAACGACCACAAATTCATAAACAGGCTGGGCGGATATTTTTGATCGATAAAAAACGATACAGTACCAAAATCTGAAAAATCGAAAGTGGTTCCCCAGCCGCGCTGCATACGCAGCACGATGGCCAGCGCGAAAGCTGCACCTGCCACCACCACGCCCAGTACTATGCGCTGGCCGTAGGTTTTCTTTACATCCAGCCAGCCGTTGGCCATCACGGAGCCAAGAATGCCCAAGGCAAGCCACGGGATGAGCGGGTATTTATTAAAGTCGCCCGAATCGATAAAAGTTTGCATCACAACCTGCTGCCATATTACGTCGTGGCTGTAGGTTATCTGCAACAGAAACACATGGGCTATCAACAATGCCAGCGCCAGCAGCAATCGCCATTGCCAGCGCCAATGCACTATCAGCGTAAGCGAAATCATCGACAAACCAATGGTAGAGATGATGCCCAGATGCCAGGGTTTGAACTCCGCAAAGCCGCCCCAGGAAGCGTTTACAAAAATCATTTGCGCAAGCACCAGAAAAATGCCGCGTTGCATCAGATGCCATCGCACACTGAGCGGCTTGCTGCCTTTGGCGGTGCGCCGCTGATACGACCACCACACCATGGCGCCGTTCATCACCAGAAAACCCGGGGCACACAAATAACCGGCATAACGCAACGCAAACTGGCTCCAGTCGGGAAACATCGGATCGCCCGGATCGAGATGATGCCAGATGGCGTTGAAATAATAGGAGCTGTGGCCAAGCAACATCAGCACACCGATGAACCCACGAAACTGGTCGATGAACAAAAAACGCTGCTTGGGCGGTGTGGCAATGTTCACAATATCTTTTAATTATTTAGGTGGTTGGATTGTTTATTCATCATCACTGTTTTCGGGCAATTGTTTTTCTAATTCTTTTGCATTGAATGATGAGATTACTTTCTTCCCGGTCTTTTCTTCAATTTCTTTTCGCGCATTACCAGCGATTGTTCCACCTTGTTTTGCAATTGTTTTACTCTCAGGAAATGTCTTTGGTTTCTTTTCTTTAGAAATTTCAGTTGTAGTTGCTTCTGCCAGCATGTTCAGCACCAGTTCCAGGTTGGTCATATTATCTCTCAGGCTCTCTTTCTTTAATCCCTTAAATTCTTTGTAATCTTTGGTTGTAAAACCTGCCCATGCTTTTGTAATTTCATCGGTAAGTATCGCGTAATCAAGTCCTTTTTTCACTCCCCTTGATTCCCACTCATCCGTTAGTTCTTTTCTAACTTCAATACTCTTTAATCGTTGATTAATCCAATTTGCTGAATAGCCTTTTTTCAGGTAGGTTTCCATTGCGCGGTCAAAAGCCTTTTCCGGGTCTTCGGTTTCTTCAATTCTTTCATATCCAACTTTGGCTAACCAAACTTTAAAAGGTTCAGCTTTTGGCGATGGGATGGATTGTATTAGACGCAGCAAATGCTCTGTATCGGCAACGTCGGTGAGGCGCATTTTACCATCAACTGCCAGTAATTTCAAACGGCTACAATTTGTAGCCACTTCACTTCCTTCCTTTTTCAGTCTGGTTTTCATGACACTCCAGTACTTTCTTGGATTGTCGCTCTCAGTCAAAACAGCAATTACATCAATAACCGAGAAATACCATTTTTCGTTGTCGGCATCCCAGTGTACCCGTACTTTCTGGTCTTGGAACAAAACGATTGCATTTTCTTTTTTCATACGCTTATTTTCTAATTTGTTAAAATCAAAGATACTAAGATTCAAAAATTAGATTGCAACCAAAAGATTACATTGTTTTTTCGATCAGCGCAGTGAGGTTCTATTGGTCGGTTTAGTTGGCGATAATAACACCGGGTTTTGCGATGACGATGATTCCTTCCACTTCGTCGGCCACATAAATGTAATGGTCGTCCATGTCCATATCAAGGGCATAAGAGCTTTCTATTTGCCCGATGAGTTTTGGTGCTGTAACATCTGAGACATCTACAATTTGCAAACCGTAAAGCTCGGCTGCCAGATACACCAGCCCGTCGCGGTACACCAGCGACTTGATGTAGCCGTTGTAATCGAAGCTGCCCACAATGTGGTAGTTGGTGGTGTCGGAAATGTCGATGATAGAAAGGCCTTCGATGCCACAAGCCACAAAAGCATATTTGTCGTCGGGCGACAAAGCCACCGACTGCGCGTAGCCGGGCGTGTTGCACCAGTTGACGCGCTCATAGTTGCCCTGCCCGTTTTGAAAATCAGAAATATCAAATACCGATATGCCCATTTCGCCGCAGGCTACCACCAGATAATTGCTGTCGGCGGTAGTGGTGCAGCCGTAAGCATAACCCGAAGTTTCTATCCCGGCGCGCACGTCGGGCTGTATCGGGTAGTCGATGGCAGCAAATTTAACACCCAGCTCACTGATGGACGTAAACATGTAGTCGCCCATCAAATGTATATCGCGGGCCGGTTTCATTTGCAGGTTATACACCGTTACGTAGGGATAGTAAGGATCAGCCGCATTGATGGCGGTGACGCCAAAAGCGCCGGCAGCCAGATAAACGGCGCTGTCGCGGTAAGCTACCTTTAAAGAATACCCGCGTGCATTTTCAGTTACAATAGATACCTGCTCAGGGTGAGCCGGGTCAGAAACATCCAGAATCAGCAGACCACCTTCGCCTTGCGCCACATACAGCAGCGTGTCGTTGAGCGCTACATCCTGCGCATAAGCAGGCGTGGTATAGCGCGCCACTACGGTATAGCCACCGGTATCGGGTTTTTCGGGTTCGAGTACTAAGGCATCTTTGGGTTTGCCGCAGCTTATCGCCAGGCTGGTCAGCAGTAGTAGTATCAGGTACAATGGTTTTGTTTTCATCAGCTATTATTGTTTTATTTTAAAATATCAAATCTATAAATTAGCTCTATTCCCACCTGGTTTTGGCGGTAGTCTTTTTCGTCGGAAACATATGTCTCGTTAAGCTTGGAGGTGGTGCCCGAATCGCGGTTATACCAATTGTAAAAGGCTTTGAACTTAAAATTTCTGGTCACGCTCAGGTAGTAGCTTACATAGAAGCGCAGATTATGATCTACACGGCCGGCGTGCAGCGGGTCGATCTGCACGGGCTTGTCGGTTTGATAGAATGTGTCGAAAAGCACCATATCGAGCGAGAGGCTGTGGAAACGATCTTTGATGCGGGGCATCTTCCACGCCAGGCCAGCGTTGAGGCCGTTTTCCTCAAAAGTGGCGTCGCTATCGTCGGAAGTTTCCTTTGTTTCACCCGGTTGGTCGTAGCCCTTGGCATCCGAAGTTTCGTATTGGTAAGACAGGTCGGCCTCAAAATTCTTTAAAAAAGGCTGCGTTAAGCGGAGTCGGTACATGTTGTTTTTGCTGTCGTATTCGGTGTAGTTTTCGTTATGATAATACTGCATGTAATAATAATAAAACCGCACGCGCGTATCTTTAAAAAAAGTGTATTCGCCAATAAAAGCATAGTTGTTTTTGGCAAAAGAATAAGCCGTGAAGCTTTCGGGGGTATAACCCACCACAGCGGTCCAATCGTCGTCGCGAAAATGTCGCACGTAAAAATCAGGAATGTAGCTGTAGCTAAAGCTAAGACTAAGCCGGCGTGTTATTTCCTGGCTTATGGCCACATTGTAAATCTGCCAGTTTTTGATGTCGTTTACAATATAATAACTAATGCTGGCACCGGCATCGACCTCCGTTTTTCGTTTGCCGAAAAGGCGATAGGTTGCCGAAAGCCCCAGGGCAGGGTTCACCACCACGTCGTCGTAGGTATTAATATGGAAACGTCCTACGTCTTCATTATTAATAAATTGATTCAGGTATTTTTCTGAATATTTCAGGATGTTGTCGTCGTAAAAGGTGGCCACGCCAAAGTCAGCTTCCAATTCTAAACCTTTCGATTTCTTTTTCTTCTTCTGCGCCTGAACCGCAGTGGGCCACATCAAAGCAGCCATTAACAGGAGCAGGATGGCCGGCTGTAAAATGCTACAGGTTCTTTTCATACATAGTTTCATCAGTTTTGGTATTTGATATTATGACCGATTCTTTGCTTTTTCTACTCCTCCAAACCAACATCTTTTTTTGGTAACAGCAGTCGTCCGAGTACCGACTGGTCGCTTTGGTCGAGTAGTGTAATGTTGTAAGTATGTTTGCCGTCGGGTACGTTTATCACAAATTCGCAGCCTTTGCCGGGAATAAGTTTTGAATTGTCCTGGTAGGTAGTTACTTCGGAGCGGGTGCTGCTAAGCAGGTAGGTGTTGATGGTTTTTCCGTTTTCGCTCACCTGCAAGCGGTAGTCGATGCGTCCGCGCATGTTGTAATGGTTTTCGATGCGCGAGAGCACCCGCAGTTCCGTTGGGCCTATCACCTCTACCTGCAAAGGCTTATCATTTGAAAACCGATAGTAGGTGACGCTCGATTCGCCCGAAATAAGAGCGACAGGCTCCATTGGTTTCAGTGGCGTAAAGGAAATCCAATCGCGCTTTTTGGCTTTGCCGGGAACAAAAATATAGCGCATAGCCACAGGTTGTGCCGGCGTATTATTTACAAAGCGAATGGTATGATCACCGCGTCCCAGCTCAATCTCAAAATCTTTTCCAACGCCGGGTTTGCCCATAGAGGCATCCTTATAGATTGCATTGGCGGCGTGCTGTACGCCACTGAATTTTTTGGTTTGTTTCTCGCCGCCATCCACCTGATATTGTATAGAGTAGGATGTTTTATCGCCAGCAGATTTTGCAAATATCGCCCGGCTTATTACCCGCAGGTGTCCCGGCCCTTGCACCCGTACCACCGATACCCGCGTGGCGTCAAGTTGGTAATAGCTTCGGTCTTTTTTATTAATAACTGTAACCACCTTTTGCTGAAAATCAGTGGGTTTTATTGATCTTGTTTTGGAAGATTGCGCCATCAGCGGAGGCAGACTGAGAGCCATGAGAAGAAGAGCAAGTAATAGTTTTTTCATTTCTATTTTAATTATAATAAGTCGTCCGTATCAGATTCGTAAGTCATGGGTGTGGCTGCCGGCACTATGCTGGCGCCAAGACGGTTGTAGCGTTTTTCGTTAAAATAAATCAGCAAAATCACCAGCACCAGCAGCGCTGTAGCTATGGCGGTGATGGTTACGTTGTATTGTTTGTGAATAAAAATGCCTCCCTCGCCCGGCTCCGGCAGAGGTACCGGGCTTGCGGGCAGGTTAAAATCCCGGAGCAGCCGGTTAATGTTGAGCATGTGGATAATAGGAATTCCTTTTTTACCCATCTGAATGATTACTCCATGCACCGGAAAATTGCGCATTGGCAGATGCAGGGTCAGTCCCGGATCTATGAGGCGGCCATTGATGGTGTTGCCCAGGCTGGCGATACCTCCGCCCACATTGATAAAAGCTTTGATGGGCTTGTTGTTGCTATACTTTTCGTAAATCTCCATGCGCCGCTCAATGCTGTTTTCGATATGGTTTTCGTTGATAAAAGTAACGCCGTTGCGCCGTATAGCTTCTTCTATCAGGTTGCGTCCCTGCGGGCTGAGGCCGCGGCCTATGTCGTGGCCGCCGCCAACGGAAGCCGCTACCGAGCGGTGGTGGATAAGCCCCGAATTGTAAAGCACCGTTTCCATGTCGAGCCAGGTAAAATTGGGATCGTTAGCCCCGAAGTTGGAAGCTCCCACCGAGGTAATGGTAATAGGATGTAACCTTAGGCTTTCGATGGCTGCTGCCACCGAGATGTTCAGTCCGGGAAACGATCCTGATAAAGCTACCGCTATATTATCACCGGCTTCCACACCGGCATCCTTGAGCAACTGAACCACCACGGCGGCAAAGTTGGGATTGGTGGTAGAAAGTTTGGCGTCGATGTCGCCGCGGTCGGTGGTTACCAGCGTGTATTCCTGCCCTATGAGCGCCGTTTGGTTGGGGTCGTTCACTACATCGATGAAAATGCTGTTTTCGACACGGTAGTTTTTGAGAACCTGCTCGGCTTTTTGTGCAAGTTGTGCCGCCTCAAGTTTTTCGTTGTACCATTCCTTTTTTACGTCTATCTTGCTTTGCTCCACAGCCACAAATGCCAGCAATGCCAGCACCGAAAGGATACTCAACGCTGCCGTGGATTTCGCTCTGAATTTGTACATCTCTTTCTTAAAATTTCATTTTTTATTAATAATCGTAATCCACTTGGTAACTTTCTATTTATTTGGGATAGAGCTTACTGAAATTATATTGTCTTTTTTGTCCCCGGCCTAAAGGCAAGGATTAGTGAGCCAAAGGCTCCAGAATTTTATATCAACATTTATAACTTTTCTAATCCGGCAACAAAGCCCCTGCAAACAGCAGAATCAAAAACAGGCGCACCAGCACCGACGAAACAAACAGCACGCTGATGGTTTGGAAAATACCCTGCTTGGCAAACCAGTGCGCAATAAGTCCGGGAATAACCCAACCCACCGCCGCCAATTCCAGCGAGGTGGAGGCAATATTAATACTTAAAAAATAGCGCGAAAAATTGGCCAGCACCACACCAATGAGCAGGCTAAGCACCATTTGGCGCCGGCCATACAAAAAGGTATAGTTGCTAAGGATTTTGATGATAAGAAAAGTGAGCAGGCTCACACCCAAAATCCCCAAAAGCCGGTCGGGATGGGTAAGCTGTAGCGCCACAAATCCCGGCACCACGATGCCGCCTGCAGCCAGGCCAAACACTTCGTACGAAAGCAGACTGAAAACAAGTCCGATGGTAATGGCTAATTCGATCATAATTACAGGGTACTTCTATTGTGAAAATATTCTACTGTGATGGCGCCCATGCCGCCCATGTTGCCAATGGCCAGCGTTACGGAGCTTTTTTTGGTTACCGACAATACTTTTTCAAAAACCTTTTGCGGAGCTGTCCAGCCCACATTTATTATTTTTTTGCGTGGCATGCCGTATCTTACCGCCATGGCTTCCACCACTTCTGTAGATTGTCCGATGAGCATGAGGTAGTCGATGTCGTCGGCCATTTTTTTGGCGGTCATCTCGGCAAGTTGTTTTGCTCTGTCGAGCCTATCCTGGCGTGTGTTGAGCAGGATGATGCGTATGCCGTCCCAGCCCATTTCTTTTTTAATTTTTTCCCACACCATCATCGTCGAATCGGGATCATTGGCGGCAAAGCCATTATAAAAAATCATCGTTTTCTGAAAAGCCTCAACGGAATAGCGGCGCAGCACGCCTTCGTCGGGAATGGCCTGATACATTCCCTGCAGCGCTGTTTGTCTGTCGATGTTAAGATGATTGCAGATGTCGAGCGCCAGCGCAACGTTTTCGCGGTGCTCGATATAGCTGAAGCCCATCATTTCGTCCGGTGTCACCTGGTTTTCGTCGGCAAGATGAAAAACCGATTTTCGGCGCTCGGTCATTTTGCGCAGCAGGTCGGTGATGTGGTATTCGGCGGTAAAAAGATGCTCATTGCGCGGGATGGTGCGGCCCAGCGTTTTGGCAATGTCGGGCAGCGTATGCCCCATGATGTCCACATGGTCGAGCCGGATATTGGTCATCACAGCCACGTTGGAATGAATCATCTTGCGCTCTGTGATGGTTTGGTATTGCGGCTGCAGCGCCATGCACTCCATCACCAGTGCCTGTGCTTTGCGCCGGGCGGCGAATTTTACTATCGAAAGTTGCTCTATAATGTTGGCCGCCGACTTGCGATGGATATACGTTTCGGTGCCATCTTCGAGGATGAGCCGCGGAAAAGTGCCTGTAACTTTAGTGAGTGTGCTGATGCCCGCAGCGCGCAAGCCCGCACCCACCAGCCGCGTCACACTCGATTTGCCACGGGTACCATTGATATGTATGCGTATCGGAATGGAATAAATACGCCGCTGATGCCGGCGGTATTCGATTACACCGGCTATCGACGCAAGGATAATGATGGCGAGCAGCAGAAAAAAACTATACATAAAAACGCAAATGCTATTTTATTTGCTAAGCATAAGTTTTAAAGTTTGAACGCCATCGTCGGTTTGGAGACGATAAAAGTACATGCCTGTGCCTGCGCGCGATCCTGTGTTGGTGGTTCCGTCCCAAACTACCGTGTGCATCCCTGCAGCTTGTTTGCCCTGTGCCAGGGTTTTTACCAAAGCACTATTGATATCGAATATCTGTAATAATATTTGGCCTGACCGGGACAGTTCATATTTTAAAGTAGTGCTCGTGCTGAACGGGTTGGGCGTATTTTGATATAGATATGCCGATGAGGCTCCGCCAACGTGATCGCCGATACCCACCATGAGTGAAACAAAGGGTGGTTCGGTGGTAAACTTTACTGCGGTATAGTTTTTAATGATGTTGGCAGTAGCCGCATAGTTATTATTAAAAACATATTGTAAACCTATGTCCTGCGTATGGTTTTCGATGCCAATGGTGTTGCTCAGCGCATCGGTTACTTTTTTGTATTGCATTACAATCTCGCCATCGCCGGTGGTTGTGGGATAATAAACCGGATCGTAAAGCACCGCCTGAAACACTTCGCGTTTGGGTTCGGTGCCGGCGTCGTTGTGCGCAATGCTGTCCCATTCAATGATAAAACGATGCTCATCCACATCATGATAATAGAGCAGTTTGCCTTCGGCAAGTTCTATATCGTAAAGGTCGTCCCAAAAAGCTGCCGTCATAGCATTCACATTGTCGTAGGCCGGCAGTGGCTGATTTACCGGAGCCGTTTGGCTGCCATTGCCAAAAGCGATCCATCCGTCGGTGCTGATGCGAAGCTGGTTATAATTTACACCATAGTATTTGAAGCTGAATGGCAAAGTTACCGCCTGTGTATAGTCGCTCACTCCGGGAATAATTACCGGGGTTCCTATCCCCGACAATTCCAACCAATCATAAACAGGGCTTTGGTCGTAAAAAATATCGGTGCTCGAATAGGCATAGTATCCATAAGCATCAGGGCCTGTGTAATCGTGGGCTACCGGTTTGGCTATAGGAATCTGTATTGGCAAACTAATTTCGTAAGGATAATTGCCATTGGTAGTAAAAAGTCGCAGCGAACAATTGGCCAGATAGTTTGTAGGGCAGTTGGCGGCAGCAGAAATTTTAAAGAAATCATCTTCGTTAATTGCCTGGCCGTCGATGACCACCCCGCCAAAAGCAGCTTCTGCGTCCAGGATGGTAAGATAAGGATCGGTGGTGGTGAGCATACCCATCACGCCCGGCGCAATGTCGTCACCAAAATTTTCGATTGCCATCATCATCTCGGCTGTCTCTCCGGGTTCAAAAAGATAGTTGCTGTTGGAAACACCTGTTTCCTGCAGGATAAAGCTGTCCATCATAAGCTGACAACCATGCACCTTCAGCGTGTAGTAATATGTCCACGACGAAAGACTGCTGGTTACATCCAGTTGCAACTGAAAATCATGACCCACCTGGCAGGCGGGTGAAACCGAAAACATGAATGGTTCGCCCGAGGCTGTGGCATTAGGAGCTATGTTTCCATAACTGATAGCTCCGGTGGTAATAATTTCTATTTCGGGGTCGGTAGTCGATAGCGTTGCCTGGATATTATTAACGGTGAGCGTGCCCCAATTTTTGAGGTTTACAGAGATGCTGCAATTCTCGCCAGGATTGATAAATCCATCTCCATTACCCGTCATATCGGTAACTTCGGGCGTGCCTTCCGGCTCCA
The DNA here is from genome assembly GCA_009928785.1 of Clostridia bacterium. Classification (GTDB taxonomy): domain Bacteria; phylum Bacteroidota; class Bacteroidia; order Bacteroidales; family 4484-276; genus SABY01. Next base: position 10,974 of record SABY01000068.1, read on the forward strand.
CCAGCTCGTCGGGTTGTACTACGTTTATTGTAGCCTGATAAGGGATCACGTTGCCGCCTCGTACTGTTATGGTAAGTGCTCCTTCGGCCAGGGGCATCAGATTGAGATGGGCGGTACCGGTGATGTCGCTAAATGCACTCACAAATATATCGGGGCTGGTAATGGTTACCTGTGCATTATTTACCGGCAACCCGGTGCCTGTGTGGGTAATAACGATAGCCAACTCATTATTTCCTACAGGAATCATCTCAGGATGAACTACCGAAACCGCACGCGGCGTATCTTTCCAGATATGAACGGAAGGATCGCCCAGTGTAGTGAACACTTTGTAATGATATTCAACATAATATTCGTTACCAAAAACATTATACATGTAGAGCTTACCACGCAACAGGGCTTGCCCGGGTGTGTCCATGCCTTCGCGAAACATTCCCTCATAAATCCCCTTGTCGATGCGGTTGTTGTAGGTAGTGTGCGTGTTGGAGGTCGGGCCTATAAAAGCAACCCCTCCGCGTGGTGCCGTAAGCGAGCCAAGTTGCAGCCATTCCTCGCCAAAACAGTTGCCGCCATTACTGTGAAATCCCGCCACGCCGCAGCCGATGCTGGTGATGAAGGTAAACTTCTGGCCATTGTTCAGCGACGATACGTCATCGGTGTTGAAGTTATAGCAACTGGCTTGCCAGCCGCTGTACCAGCCTTCGCCGCGGTAGTTGAGGTAGCTGCGGCCATTATTTAAAGCGTTTATAATGTCGTCCACATCCATCGAGCAGTTGTAGCCCCATCCGCTGCCATCACTCATCAGGGTATCTACCTGAAGGAAATTGCCATCAGTGAGCATTGCTTCAGCAGTGAAACGTTTGGTTTCTACTTGTGAATCATAGTCGTTGTTGGAGCAGCAGGTACCTTTCCTGAACCAGGTTTCGTCGTCGGTGTAGGGTGCTGTTTCGTAAAGGATGTTTTTATTAATAATTACCTGCATGCGATAGTCGGCCTGGTTGGTAAAGCGGCCAATCATCATCTCCGGAAAATAATCGTTGCCTTCTACTTCCACAAAAAAATCTTCGTTAGGAAACGAATAGCTTGGGTAGGAAACAATTTTATGTGGAAACACCCCCTCGTCGCCCACAATGAGCACATAGGTGGGTGGTGTTTCCCAGTTGTACCAGGCATCGCTGATATGATTTTTGATAATATCGGGGTTGTTGGCGTTGGCGCCAATGTCGCTGAATTTGGTGATATGGATGTCCGTTCCGCTTTGACGTTTCCAGTCGGCAAATACCTGAAAGCTGGTGGTAAACTCGTCGGGCATGATACACAGCATCAGCTCATGGCCTTCTTCGCGGCCGCCATAAAGTTCGTTGAGCACTTGCTGATAATTAAAAATAAAACTTCGGTAAATGGTTCCAAAGGAAGGAGCTATGGGCTTACGGGCAGAAATTTTTGGATTGATGGCTTCGCCGGTTCCAAAGGTTACCCGCACCTTCATGGTGGTGGCTACCCGCAGCTCTTTAGTGGCGGCATTGTAGCGGAACGGGAACATAGAAACGCGCACAATGCGGAAATCGCGGAATATCGCCGGGGCTTCTGTTTGGGCAGCCACTGCGGGATAAAGTGCGTTATTGGCGTAAGCCGCTCGGTTTTCCTGATAGGGAGTTTCTGCATCGCCTTCCCACCAACTCTCGCGGGCAGGCGGAAGGGATATATCTCTGAATGTTTTTACCTCACCGGTTTCGATTACCTCCACCTCTATGGAAGCGTTGTCGGGAACGGCCAGGATTTCGGCAAGATAAGGCACTTCGGCCAGACCTGCTTCGTGGGTATAGGTTTCTCCCATGATGCTGATGCGCTGGTATTGCGCGCCATCAGTTTCGAATGTTTTGATTTCAAATCCGGGGAGGGTAATCTGAAGTACCGCCCCTGACGCATCCTGACTCAAAAGGGTTACTTCTGGTGCGCTACCGGCAGTAGCGGCGGGCTGCAAAGGTTGCCATTGGGCGGTTGTAGCGTAAGTGCTTAAATAAAAAGCAACGAGTGTAAATAGTATTTTGTAATACATAATTAGTGATTTAGATAGTTCACAAGAATAATAGAATCATTAGTAAATACAGCCATAAATCATCACCTCCGGAGAGCCGAGCCAGGGTGAACCATTGGCAACTGAACTTCGAAAACATGCAGGGGTTGCATTATCAATGGGTTATAAAAGGTGATCGCAAATGTAGATTTATTTCTATCAAAGCAAGTTTCTTTAGTAAAAATTTAACAAACTCTTTCAAAAGTTTGCCTTAATAGCAGGAGACTTTCTGCCTGCCTGATTTTCTATGGCGCCCAACCCCAAAAGCACTATTTTTGCTCAAAATAATTTTATATCATGGAGCAGCATCTCACGCTTTACAACACGCTTACGCGAAAAAAAGAAAAATTTGAACCCATTCATCCCCCACATGTCGGGCTTTACGTTTGCGGCCCAACGGTGTATGGTGATGCGCATTTGGGTCATGCCCGCCCGGCCATCACCTTCGATCTGGTGTTTCGTTATCTGCAACACATTGGCTACAAAGTGCGCTATGTGCGCAATATTACTGATGTGGGGCATCTGGAAAATGATGCTGACGAAGGCGAAGATAAAGTGGGCAAAAAAGCGCGGCTTGAGCAGCTCGAACCCATGGAGATTGTGCAGTATTACACCAACCGTTATCACAAAAACATGGAGCAGCTCAACGTGCTGCCTCCGTCCATCGAGCCGCACGCCTCGGGACATATCATCGAGCAAATCGACTTGATCAATAAAATATTTGAGGCGGGATACGCATACGAAAATCAAGGCTCGGTATATTTTGATGTAAAAAAGTATGACCACGACCACAACTATGGCAGGCTGTCGGGCCGTTCAATAGACGAAACGCTGGAAAATACACGGACGCTTGCCGGGCAGGATGAAAAGAAAAACCAGGTGGATTTTGCTTTGTGGAAAAAAGCTACGCCCCAGCACATCATGCACTGGCCATCACCCTGGAGCGAAGGTTTTCCGGGATGGCACCTGGAATGTACCGCTATGGGGTGCAAATATTTGGGGCAAACTTTCGACATTCATGGCGGCGGGATGGACCTGGTGTTTCCGCACCACGAATCGGAGATAGCTCAGGCGGTGGCGGCCTATGGGCACGACCATGTGCGCTACTGGATGCACAACAATATGATTACCATCGACGGGCAAAAGATGGGCAAGTCGTTGAATAACTTCATCACCCTCGACGAGTTTTTTTCGGGTAAGCACGAGGGACTGCACCAGGCTTATAGCCCAATCACTATCCGGTTTTTTATCCTGCAGGCACATTACCGCAGCACTGTCGATTTCTCCAACGAGGCACTGCAAGCCGCCCAAAAAGGCCTCGACAGGTTGCTCACCGCTGCTGACACTTTACAAAAACTTAAGCCTTCCGCCAACAATACGGTGGACATTGCCTCGCTGGCTGATAAATGCTACGAAGCAATGAACGACGATTTCAACAGCCCCATCGTAATTGCCCATCTTTTTGAAGCTGTGCGTATCATCAACTCCATGAATGATGGCAAAGAAAGCATCGACACCGAAAATCTTGAATCGCTCAAAGCCACATTCAACACCTTTGTATTTGATATTCTTGGATTGAAATCAGAAGCAGAAGCCGCTGGTAGCGACGATCATACCACCGAAGGGCTGATGAGCCTGGTGCTCGACCTGCGTCAAAATGCCAAGACAAATAAAGATTGGGCTACAGCCGATAAAATCCGCGACAGCCTCAAAAGCATCAACATCGAAGTAAAGGATACCAAAGAAGGCGCGGTGTGGAGCCGGATGTAAAATTATTAAGACTAAATTTTAAAACAATGAAATTTAAAAATTTAAAAATGGCCGGCACAATCCTTTTGCTGGCCATCACTTTCTGCAGCAAACAGGGTGTGGCTCAGCAAGCTGAAGATTCATCCAGGCTTTCGATGGATCGGATTTTCCTCTCAGGAGAGTTTCGGGGCGATTACTTCAACCAGCCGCGTTGGATTGATGGTGGCGAAAGCTATACCACGCTGGAATTGGCGGGCGGAGCGATGGAAATCGTAAAACATAATACCGCCACCGGCGAAAGCAGCGTGTTGATATCTAAAGCGCTGCTTACGCCCAAGGATGCCGACAGCCCCCTGTGGGTCGCCAATTACGAATGGTCGCACAATCGCAAAATGCTGCTGATCTTTACTAACACCCGTCGCGTATGGCGGCTTAATACGCGTGGCGATTACTGGCTGCTTGATGTGGATAGCAGGAAACTCAAGAAACTCGGAGGAGACTTACCGGCTGCATCGCTCATGTTTGCCAAATTTTCGCCCGACGACAGCCAGGTGGCTTATGTGAGCAAACACAATCTGTATGTGGAAAATCTGACTAATGGAAAAATCGTGCAGCTTACCAGCGATGGCACCGACGATTTGATAAATGGTACTTTCGACTGGGCTTACGAAGAAGAGTTCTTTTGCCGCGACGGATTCCGCTTTAGCCCCGACGGAAAAACCATCGCCTACTGGCAAATCGACGCTTCGGAAATTCGCGACTTCCTGATGATCAACAACACCGACTCACTTTATTCATTTACCATTCCGGTGGAATATCCCAAAGTTGGAGAACCACCGTCAGCGGCACGTATTGGCGCCGTTTCAGTTGCGGGTGGCAAAACCGTGTGGATGAAAATTCCGGGCGATGCGCGCGAGCATTATCTGGTGCGTATGCTCTGGACCAAGGATTCCGACGGCTTCCTGGTGCAGCAGCTTAACCGCAAACAAAACATTAATAAGGTGTGGTATTGCAAACCGAAAACCGGCCTGGCCGCCAATGTTTACACCGACCGTGATGAAGCCTGGCTCGATGTGGTGGACGACTGGCAGTGGGTTGATGACAAATATTTTACCTGGCTCAGCGAAAAAGATGGCTGGCGCCATTTGTATCTTGTTTCAAAAACCGGCGATCAGGAGCGGCTCGTCACGCATGGCGATTACGATGTGGTTTCTATCGAAGCCATCGTACCATCTACTAATGAAGCCTGGTTTATTGCTTCGCCCGACAATCCTACCCAGCGCTATCTCTATCGGGTGGTGATGCATGGCAATGGCAAGCCGCAGCGCATCACGCCCGATGATCAGCCTGGCACGCATCAGTACAACATTGCGCCCGACGCCGGATACGCTTTTCATACCTACAGCACCATCAATACACCTCCCGTTACCGAACTTATCAGTCTGCCCGATCATAAGGTTGTGCGCAATTTGGTTGACAATTCAAGATTAAAAGCATCGTTGCAAAAGCTCAATTTGCTTCCGATCGAATTTTTTTCTGTCACCACCACCGACAGCGTCACCATGGAAGGATTTATAATAAAGCCGCCCGACTTTGACGCCGCTAAAAAATATCCGGTGCTTTTCCATGTTTATGGCGAACCGTGGGGGCAAACGGCCACCGACCAGTGGGATGCCGCCAGCATGTGGCACCGCCTGATGTCGCAGGAGGGTTATTTGGTAATATCTGTTGACAACCGTGGAACGCCGTCGCCCAAAGGCCGCGCGTGGCGCAAAAGTATTTACCGCAAAATCGGCATTATCAACTCGCATGATCAGGCCATGGCTGCGCACGAAATTATGAAATGGCCTTTTGTGGATTCTACACGCAACGCCGTATGGGGCTGGAGCGGCGGCGGCAGCATGACGCTAAATCTTATGTTCCGCTATCCCGAAATTTATGAAGCCGGGATGGCCGTGGCGCCCGTTAGCAACCAGCTTTATTATGACAATATTTATCAGGAACGCTACATGGGGTTGAAAACAGAAAATCTGGACGACTTTATAAAAGGTTCGCCGCTCACCTATGCCAAAAACCTGGAAGGCGACTTGCTGATTGTTCACGGCACCGGCGACGACAACGTTCATTATCAAAATACCGAAGCACTCATCAATGAGCTGGTGAAGCACAACAAAATGTTTCAGGTGATGCCTTATCCCAACCGCTCGCATGGCATCTACGAAGGCGCCAACACAAGCCGGCATGTGTTTTCGCTGTTGCGAAATTATTTGATGGAACATGTGGAGCCGGGGGGCAGGTAATACTTTTGGCACCCGTCCTTACAATTACATTTTCGTTTGTAGCAATTGCTCAAATCTTCTATTTTTGTCATTTTTTAACAAAGAACTTTTAATAATCTATATCAACTAATATTTAGAAAACTATGAAGAATCGCATTCTAACAGCTTTATTGATTACCTTTTTTATCGCCGGATCGGGAATTTTCAGTGCCCGTGCCTGCACCAATTATCTCATCACCAAAGGCGCTTCGGTGGATGGATCGACAATGATCTCCTACGCTGCCGACTCACACGTTTTGTATGGCGAGTTGTATCACTGGGCTGCCGGCACCTGGCCCGAAGGAACCCTGATGGATGTTTATGAATGGGATACCGGGAAATATCTTGGAAAAATAGAACAAGCGTCCCAAACTTACAATGTAGTGGGCAACATCAACGAGTTTCAGGTTTCGATAGGCGAAACCACTTATGGTGGATTACCGGAGCTGGGCAGCCAGGAAGGCGCCATTATCGATTACGGCAGCCTTATCTACCTTACGCTGCAGCGCGCCCGCAGTGCCCGCGAAGCTATCCGCATTTATCACGAGCTTACCAGCACTTACGGCTACTACAGCTCCGGCGAGTCGTTTTCGATTGCCGATGCCAACGAAGTTTGGATTTTGGAACTTATCGGAAAAGGCAACGGACAAAAAGGCGCTGTGTGGGTGGCACGCATGGTGCCCGATGGGTATGTGAGCGGCCACGCCAACCAGGCGCGCATCACCACTTTCCCCAAAGCCGACGGCAAAACCTCCGTTACTTCCGACAATTTTGATCTTTTTATGAAAGACAAAAACATACAAACGATCTATTCCACTGACGTGATCAGCTTTGCGCGCGAAAAAGGATTTTTTAAAGGAAAAGACGAAAACTTTAGCTTCTCCGATACGTATGCTCCCGTTGACTTTGGCGGAGCCCGCTTCTGCGAAATCCGCGTGTGGAGCATGTTCAACGATGTAACCGACGATATGAATAACTATTGGGAATATGCAAAGGGAAACATAGAGCATGGTAAAAAGCTGGCCAATGGCGACGAAAACACCGATAAATACGCCACCAACCGGATGCCGCTATGGGTTAAGCCCAACAAGAAAATCAGCCCGCTTGACATGTTTGAGTTTATGCGCGACCACCTGGAAGGCACCGAGTTGGACATGAGCCAGGATGTTGGTGCCGGAGCTTTTGGAGTTCCCTATCGCTGGCGCCCGCTTACCTTCGAAGTGGACGGCGTGAGCTATTGCAACGAGCGGGCCACCGCCACCCAACAAACCGGATTTTCGTTTGTGTCGCAAATGCGCAACTGGCTGCCCGATCCCATTGGTGGTATCATCTGGTTTGGCCTCGACGATGCTTCTTGTAGTGTTTATATGCCCATGTATTGCGGCATAACCCGTGCGCCACGCACAATGGAGCGCGGCAACGGCGCTCTGATGCGCTGGTCGTCGGATGCTGCTTTTTGGGTTTTTAATCAGGTTTCTAATTTTGCCTACACACGCTGGAATGCTATCTATCCCGAAGTGAAAGAAAAAATAGATGGTTACGAACAGGAGTTTGTAGCGCTTACACCCATGATCGACGAGAAAGCCAAAGCACTTTACGAGAAAAACCCCAATCTGGCAGTAGCTTATCTCACCGATTACTCTACCTCCACCGGCAACAGAGTTACCAACGAATGGCAAGACTTTTACCATCATCTCTTTATGAAATTTATGGATGGCAACATCAAGACACCAAATCCCGGTCAGCAAAATCCCAATGTGAGCCAGCCAGGCTATGGCGAAAAGTTCAACCGCCAAATCGTAACCGAAACGGGTGATAAACTAAAAGTGAAAGGCAGCGCGCATTAAGCTGTCCCTTTTATCATAGTAATTAAAAAAACAGAGCGGCCGGAGCAATCCACCGCTCTGTTTGTTTGAATTAGATTTCTCCCTCCAAATTTGCCCTGCAAATTTTCCAGTCGAAATGACAGACTATATTGAGTGTTGGGGTCGGAAGGTCGGGCGCGCAGCGCCCGACCTTCCGACCCCTCAGCCTGCGCCGGTCGTGTAAGTACGATGCCGCCCATGTGGCAGGAAATCTGTTTTACTTCAAAAATCTAAAAAATGCCGCTGTGAGCGGAATGAAAAACTGCAAATTTTAGCCGGACAGTAGTGTTTATTAATGAGAAATCTTTTACAAAACCTGTTATAAAATAGTGCTGATGCAATAACTGCCCGGCGAAAGCATTTTTAATAGCTGCATCGAAATTCGGCAATACAAAATTTGCTAATTTTGCCGGCGATAAGAGGATATTAATTAACCACTTGACTTTTTAAATTCAATAAAGCATATCAAAAAATGACTGAACAGGCACCTAAAAAAAAGAAACCGATCATCTACATCATCCTTCTGGCAATACTTCTGTTCCTGGTTTTGCTATTGGGATACATGTACATCAACACTGCCAACAAGGTGGAAGATATGACGGTGGAAAAAGAGATGATGCGCACCGAGCTGCAAAACGAACTCAACGCGCTGCTGCAGGAACACAACGAGGTGAAAACCAACTATGGCCGCTTATCGGATACGCTGGCTTCGCGCGATAGCCTGATACAAGCCAATGCTTCGGAGATAAAGCAGCTCCTGAATTACAAATGGGAATATTTTCAGATAAAGAAAAAACTGGATCGCCTGCGCGATGTGGCCAAAGGTTACGTAAACCAGATGGATTCGCTCTATCGTGTAAACGAAGACCTGAAGCAGGAAAATCAGCGCATACGCGAAAACTTTAAAACCGAGCAGGTGAAAAACGTGACGCTGCAGGAGCAGCGCACCGAGTTGGAAACCATCGTGCAAAACGCTTCTGTGCTCCGTGCCTACAATATCAAGTCCACCGGCATCCGCCAGCGCGGCTCACGGCAAAAGGAAACCGACAAAGCCAACCGCGCCGACCGTGTGCAGGTATGTTTTACCCTGGGCGAAAACATGCTGGTGAAGCCGGGAACCAAAACGGTTTATTTCCGCATTTCACGCCCCGACGGCATTGTACTGGTGTACGACACAGGCGATGAATACACCTTTATGGCCAACGACACCAAATTGCAATATTCCATCAAACGGGACGTGAAATACGAAGGCAAGTCGATGGATTTGTGTGTGTATTGGGATAAAAAAGATTCGGACGAAAGCGCAATGGAAGGCCGCTATCTTGTTTCCGTTTACATGGATGGGCAGATCATCGGTGAAAGCTCATTTGAATTGAGATAGAGAATACTTCCCACGATATTTTACCGGCAAAGGCAGCATTACGATGTTGCCTTTGTTTTTTTGGTCATCGGTCTGAATCGCTCCACCCACCATACCCAGAGCATAAAAATCACCACATAAAAAAATGGCCTGAACATATAGTCATGACTGAAATCCCAGTAGTCGGGCCACTGCACAATGACCACCGAAAGTCCGGTGATGCGGAATAAGTTGGTGAGATGGACGATGAAAAGCCCCATGGGGATAAACCAAAGCTTGTGGCGCCACGGCCCCGGATAAATCATCATCAACAGCACAAATTGCAGCATTGGCTTAAAGCCGGAGCAACTCGAGTTGACGGCAATATAGCCGCTGTTGGAAAAATACATCGTGCGGGTTTGATCCACCGTGGTAAAGGGAATTTTCAACACATGCTCCACAAACCAGATACTTTGCACATACACTTGTTCCGACAGCCAGGAGCTTAGGCCGAAATAAAGTTCTTTGACAGGATAAAAATGCAACTGGTTGGCCCAAAAACGAAAACTGTAATGAATCACCAGCGTAATGACAACGAACAAAGCCACGTCCGTAAGCGCGTCGAGTCGGTGCCTGCGAATGAATTCTTTGACGGTACGTTTGTGTTTTTTTATGAATCCTTCCTGTGCTGCCATGTCCTGATTTTTGGGCGGTGAAAATACTAAAAAACATTTCCTCTAAAAAAGAATAACCACGGAGGCACGAAGGCACAGAGGAAATCAGAAAGTAAATCCTTCTTAACCTCTGTGCCATAGTGACTCTGTGGTGAAAAAAAGAATAACCACCGAGGCACGATGACACAGAGGAAAACAAATAACAAGAACAATACATTTATTCTTTGTGCCGTGGTGGCTTTGTGGTGAAAAAAAGAATAACCACCGAGGCACGAAGACACAGAGGAAAACAAATAAGAAAAACAATACATTTATTCTTTGTGCCGTGGTGGCTTTGTGG
>SABY01000203.1 GCA_009928785.1 Clostridia bacterium
TTATCTTTTGCCTTTTATCTTTTGCCTTTTATCTTTTGCCTTTTATCTTTTGCCTTTTATCTTTTGCCTTTTATCTTTTGCCTTTTATCTTTTGCCTTTCGCCTTCCTTCTTTTGATTAAGCTTTCAAATTTTTAAATAAAAGAACCACTACCTGGTGTAGCGTCGACGGCGCAGCCAGGCCTGAATAATTCCAAAGATTAGCACCAGCAAAATGGGCAGCCCGATGTTGAGCACCTGCCAATAAAGACGTTCGTTTTCTATTTTGGCCTGGTCGAGGAGGCGTATTTTTAGTTCGCGCGATCGGATAGAGATCAGTCCTGAGTCGTCGGTGAGGTAGTTCATCATATTAAGCAGCAGGTCTTTGTTGCCAAATTGCTGCCCGGTATATTTATCGTAGCCCAGTGGCAATGGCATTAGTTTGCCCGCTGTGCGCTGCAGTTGGTTGCGGATCACGTCGCCATCGGCCATCACAATCATCTTGTTGGGGGGGCTTTCATTTTTGAAATCTATTTCTTTGCTTTGCAATATTTCCGGCGGCATCCGCTGGTCGTACATCGACTTGAATTGTCCTTCGATGCGCGCTGCCACCGGCACAAATTCTTTGCTGTAAAGCCGTTCATCCACAGGCTTGCCCAACATTTCGAGGGTGATGAGCACCGGCGTGTTCACTGTTCGCGCAAAGCGTGAGCTGGTAAGGAGCACTTCTTTTTGCAGGTCGGCAGTAGTTTCCACAAAGTCGATGCTGCTGATAAATTCCGTTTTTATTGCATTTAAATTTTTTATGATGGGATCGTCCCCACTGGGAGTGAGCATGGGAAAGTAATACCACGGAAAGAAATCAAACTTGGGTTGCCCGGCGGTTTCGCCCACTTTTACAGGAATTGGCAGGGCGCTCAGGTCCATCACCAGGTTGTTGTTGATCCGAAATCCATAGTTAAAAAACAGATCGGTAAGGTTGAGGTCTCTGGCCATGGCAATAAATTGGGTGCTGGACTGCAAGCTGTCGAGGCTGGCAGCCACCGGATCGATGAGCCACAGCACGCGTCCGCCGCGCATGACGTGTTGATCGATAATAAATTTGTCTTTGTCAGAAAAAACACTGTCGGGTTGTGCGATGATGATGGTTTGATATTTATTGCGGATGCGGGTATTTAACGAATCTATGCTTTCGCGCTCGCTCAGGCTGTTGAGTTTGCCGTCGAGTCGTACACGTTGCACGCTATAGTATTCGCTCAAAGCCCGATAGGCGTCGGCGGTTTCTTCGGCGCTAAGCTCACCATGACCTTCTAAGAAAGCAATTGCCGGGCGTTTGTTGTCGATGAGCTTACGAATGGCGTCGGCCAGGGCAAACTCCAGATTTTGGATAGAGCTGTTGAGTATCTCTTCGGGTGCTACGCCACGCCGTGAAGTCAGGAGCGAAACCGCCATTTCGCGGCTCTGATAAGCGGCGATGGCGCCGGGAAAAATCATTGTCTTGCTGGTGCCTTCCTTCGTCTTTACCTGCAAATCGGTTGGCTCCAACCCTTTTTCGACCAGCATACTGAAGATGCGCTGCCGCTCGGTGGCATCGTTGCTGGCTGTGGGATTTATAAATTCGTATTCGATATTAGCATTATAAGCCCTAAACTCGTTGAGCATGTCGATGGTTTCGCGTTGCAACTTCTTAAAACCTGCCGGAAATTCTCCTTCCAGATAAACCCTGAAATATACAAGATCGTCAATTTGCGCAAGCATATCTTTGGTAGCTTCCGAAAGTGTGAAGCGCTTTTCGCTGGTAAGGTCCAATCGCGTGAAAATGCGCCCGCTGATGATATTAACAAGTATAATAATGACAAGCCCCAGCACCAGCGCCGTAAGGTTGTTGCGTCGCAGTTGCCCGGTATTGCCCAAAGTTGGGTTTTTTTGTTTTGATTTTACCATTTTCTGCTTTCCAGTGAGATGCGCGTGATAAGAATAAAAAAGGCGATGATGCTGACGAAATAGATAAGATCGCGCGTATCGATGACGCCGCGGCTCATGGAGATATAGTGCGTGTTGATGCCCAGCGACTTTACAAATAAATCAACCGAACCAAACAACTCGAGCGAGTGGATAAAATCGAAACCCACATAGAAAAAAAGACTAAGAAACACCGCGATGATAAACGATACAATGACGTTGCTGGTGAGCGACGACGAAAACAGCCCGATGGCCACGAAGGTGGCGCCCAAAAAAAGAAGCCCGACGTACGAACCCCACATTGCGCCAGTGTCGAGATTGCCTTTGGGCATTCCCAACTGAAACACCGACCAGGCGTAGATGAGCGTGGGCAAAAGCGAAAAGAATACCAACACCACGCCGGCGAAATATTTGGCCAGAATGATGCTGTTGTCGCTCAGCGGACGCGTAAACAGCAACTCTATGGTGCCGCTGCGCTTTTCGTCGGCAAACGACCGCATGGTGATGGCCGGGATAAGAAACAAAAACACAAACGGCGCTATCATAAATAACCCTTCCAGACTGGCATAGCCATAATCAGGGATGTTGAAATCGGAGGCGAAAACCCATAGAAACAAGCCATTGATGAGCAAAAACACCGTGATGACGATGTAGCCGATCAGCGAACTTAAAAAGGTGCTCACCTCTTTTTTGAGCAATGTGATCATAATTTATCTCTTCGGTTTATTCTTCTAAAAATAAGTTGCAGCCTGTAGCATGTGGTCTTAAAACCACCTGACGTGCTGCACGCTTTTATTTTGTCTGCGAAAATAATTTTAAAAACGGCATCATCCTTCACCAATAATCAAAGTCCACTCAAGCTCTGTGTTGTAAATTTTTTGTTTTCCAACGCTACAGGGCGATGCCGCAATTGTTGATTAAAAAAATTAATACCATTGAGCCAACGCAGACAAGGTTTCATTATTACAGAAAAATAGAAGGTGCGGAGGTTTTTTTGAACGCAACGTGTTTTGCGTCTGGTGGGGATAGAACCGCTGAAATTGAAACTACCTGGTGTTTGTCTTTTAACTCAAATGTGGCAATTCATTAATAAATACCAAAAGACAATAAAGCAAACCACAAATAAACCCCAAAAAACAATTATCAAAACCTCGCTCCGGGGTTGAATTATTGAATCTTGATAATTGGAATTTTTTTGAAATTGTTTTACACCGGCTGCTGACGGTTGTTTTGGTGTAATTTACGATTTGATGATAAAAATTCAAAATAGTGCGGAAGACAGGTTGTGCCTCGTCCGATGTATATTTACAGGCTTCCACCTGTTTTAATCAACAGACAACCCGATCAGGCTTCGAACGACATTTTCTGAAGCTGCAAGCCGTCAATTTCCGACAAGGCAGCTTTCAGGTTTTTTATCTCCTTGCTATCACCCGAAAGCTCAAGCAGAATAATGCCATGCGCGCCGCTGGTTACGGTAAGTCCGAGCCGGGTGCGGATGACGTTACCATATTGCGTAAGCACCTGCTGCAATGGGTTTTTGTCGGCTACCGTGTTGCCAACATACAATCCTAAGATTTCGATCATTTCCATAGCGCTTATTTTAATATTGAAACAACATTTCCTGAACTTCTATTCCACCAATGGTTTTCAGCTCTTCTTCCAACGCCCGCCATTCGCCGGGCATATCGTGAAGTACCAGCGTGATAATACCAGCCCGGCTGCACGATGCCTCGCTTAGCTCATGAAATCCCAGCCGCGAGCGGATGAGGTGGTGGTGCCTGGAAAGCACTTGCTGTGTGCGCCCTGCCTCCTTGATGCGATCCTGTATCAGGATGCCTAAAATCTTGGTTTGCTTCATTTACAATCAGTTCTTTATTAAATTATCAAAATCCATTTTATATCAACCATTAAAAATAAAGATCGCGCTCACCTTTTTTGATGCGCTCAATACGCTCGTTGAGTTCGTCGAGGCGTGCAAAGCCTGAAAGTCCTTTTTTGTTTTCTTCGATCACCTTCCAGCCTTTGGTCACCACCTCGGGTTTGGCGTAGTCTTCGAGATATTCGGCAAGGGTGAGGATGGCGTTTGGGGTGCAGAATCGTTTGATAAATCCCGGCACCGAGAACTCCATAAAATGCTCGCCGGTGCGTCCTTTGCGGTAACAGGCCGTGCAAAACGATGGCAGGTAACCATGATCGAGTAGCTCATCCACCACTTCGCCCAGCGAGCGGGGATCGTTTATTTTGAATTGCTCGCGGTTGAGGTTTTGCTCCTCGTTGAGTGAGTCGGAGTAGCTGCCAATTTCGAGCTTGGTGCCGCCGTCGATCTGCGACACGCCAAACTGCATCACTTC
>SABY01000004.1 GCA_009928785.1 Clostridia bacterium
CTGATGTGCTGATGTGCTGATGTGCTGATGTGCTGATGTGCTGATGTGCTGATGTGCTGATTTGCTGATGTGCTGATGTGCTGATGTGCTGATTTGGAACTTGCAACTTGCAACTTGGAGTTTGGAACTTATTTGGAATTTGAAACCTGGAATTTGGAACTTGGAATTTGGAATCTTGAATCTAAAAACTTTCAAATCACTTTGTTCTGCCAGTTGCCGTATTTGAGGTAGTACCAGGAGCTAATGCCGATGATGGCAAAATACACATACTCCGACGTCCAGATAACGGGCAGCGAGGCATGGAAGTAGGTTAGCGCCGTTACATATATGAGGTAAATGCTGATGGTAGCAGCTTCGATGGCCAGAGCGCTGCGCGTGTTGGCGGTGCCTGATACGCCACTAAACCAATTGATGGAAATCGACAATGGAACGATGGCGCCGATTACTACCAGCAACACCGGTCTGGCTTCGGCGATGAGTGTCGGATCGTCAGTGTAGATGCGGATAAGCAAATCGGGGATGAGCAGTGCAAGACCTATCACCACAAAAGAAATCACCATGCCCATCTTATTCACTTTGCGGATGATGGGGATGACGGCATCCTGATGGCCTTCGCCAATGGCATTGCTCACAAGCGTATTTACCGAAGTGCTGAACGACCAGATATGAATCATCAACAGCATATAAAGGCTCCGGATAATGTTGGACACTGCAAGCGGACGCTCGCCCAGGCGCTCGATAACCATAAAGAATAAAAACCAGGCTGCAATAGAAACAAAGTTCTGTAGCATGATAAAAACAGAGAGGTTCCAGGTGCTGCGGATGATAGCAAAATCGAACCGTGGCAACCGGAACACGTGGTACTTCCGGCTGACTTTGCTGCTTAGTGTGACCACAATAAAAAACAGCGCAGCGATTCCTTCAGATATCACCGATGCCAGGGCGGCGCCGGCGATGCCCATTTCAGGGAACCCAAAATGTCCGAATATCAGCACATAGTCGAGCGAAATATTGGCAACAGCCATAATAGCTGCACTGATGCCCAACAAACCGGTACGGGTAGTTCCAACCAGGTAAGCACGAAAGGCCACATTGGTAAAAGCAAACAAAATTCCCCACACCCGATAGTCGAGGTAGCTGATAGAGGCTTCGTAGATAGCCCGTGAAGTGATGAAAGCGCCCAGAAATAGCGGCGCCAAAAACCAAATCAAAGCAATAAGCACCACACTCATTACCACAAAAATGTACATGGTATGATCGAAGATGCGCCCAACCTGCCGGTAATTGCCTTCGCCATTGCGACGCGCCATCAATATCTGCGCTCCTGTACCGAAGCCAAAGCCGAGCATAAATATCGAATAGTAAAACAAAGCACCGATGGCCGAAGCACCCAATTCTATCTCCCCTACCCTGCCCAAAAAAGCCGTGTCGATTAGGGCAATGAGATTTTGCGCAAGCAAACTAAGAATAATTGGGTACGACAGGTTCCAAATCTTGCCATAAGAAGGCACCGACGCTAAAGGCAGTTTATTTGCTTTAAAAAGTTTCAAAAAGAATGATTTGATATTAATATCATTTGTAATAATAAAAGATTAGAAACAAGAATTCTCATTTTTATTGCCAAAAGGCTACTGATAGCGCATTATTGTAAGATTTCGAACGGCGACGGTGAATGCTTTCGTTATCGACACTCTGCCGATGATTATTTTTCCGCGAAAGCGGGATTATCTTTTCCAAAATACCGGCGAGAAGAGGATAAGCACCGTAAAAAGCTCAAGGCGTCCCAGGAGCATCAGAAACGAAAGAAACCATTTGCCGAGGTCGGGAATAGCTGCGTAATTTCCTACAGGACCTACAGCGCCAATGCCAGGCCCTATGTTTCCCAATGTAGTAGCAGCAGAACCGATGGCAGTTTCGAAATCAAGCCCCAGCATCGACATCACAAAAGTGCCGATTGCAAAAATGATGATGTAGATGAGGAAAAATGCCAGCACATTAAAAATAATGTCCTGCGACACGGGCCGGCCATTCATACGCACGGGAATAACAGCCTGCGGATGCATCAGCCGTTTCAACTCCAGAAGGCTATTTTTAAACAATAGCAACTGTCGCACCACCTTTATGCCGCCCCCCGTAGAACCTGCGCTGCCGCCCACAAACATTAGCATAAATATCAAAAACCACATAGCTCCCGGCCACTTCAGATAGTCAACGGTGATAAAACCGGTGGTGGTAATGATGGATGACACCGTAAAGATGCTATCGCGAAAAGCCTGCTCAACATCGCTGCCGAGGTTGCTTACTGTAAGCGCAATGGTAATAATGGCTGAGGTAATTAAAATAGTGTAAACATAATAACGGAACTCTTCGTTGCGCCAAATCTCTCTTATCCGGCCATGCAGCGCAAGATAATGCAGCGTAAAGTTGGTGCCGGCCAGGATCATAAAAATGACGATGACGTACTGAATGTAGGGAGAGAATCCGGCAATACTGGCGTTCCTTGTAGAAAAGCCTCCGGTGGCCATGGTGCCAAAAGCGTGGCAGATGCCATCGAAAAAGTTCATGCCTCCCAACATCAGCAGCAGTGTTTCAACCACTGTCAGCAGCACATAGATGCCCCAGAGCCGCTTGGCTGTTTGTGTAATGCGCGGGCGCAACTTGTCGGGTGTAGGACCGGGCACCTCGGCAATGAAAAGCTGCATGCCGCCAATACCCAGAAAAGGCAGAATGGCAAGCGACAGCACAATGATACCCATGCCACCAATCCAGTGCGTGGTAGAGCGCCAGAACAGTAACCCTTTGGGAACCGATTCGATGTCGGTGAGGATGGTGGCACCGGTAGTGGTAAACCCGGAAATGGTTTCAAAAAACGCATCGGTGTAGGAAGGTATGCAGCCGCTAACAACAAACGGCAGCGCACCGAAAAGTGAAATTACTACCCAGGTTGTAGAAACGATAATATAGCCTTCGCGTTTGCCAATTATCTTGCTGGTTTCTTTTCCGGGCAGGTAAAACAACAGCAATCCCACCAGAAGTGTAAATAAAGCGCTTATCGCAATAGGCCAGAAGTCGTGCCGGCCATCAATAAAACTCCACACAAAGGCTTCTTCCCCGCCATACCATGCCGAGAATCCCAAAGCTGTGGCCATAAAACTACCTTCGATGATGAGCAGAATCCCCAGGACGCGCAGGATGATGTCGAAATTTATTTTCCGCGTGCGCGACATCGCCGTTAGTTAAAAAGTTTGTCGATTTTTGGCACCCCTGATGGCAGCGAGAAAACCACTACTTTGTCGCCTTCGCGAATGCGGAAATTCCCCACGGCGATGTAGCTGTCTTCACCCCTAACAATGCCTCCAATGATGGCCTCTTCCGGAAAACGCAGCTTGCGGATAGGTTTCTTGGTTACCTCCGATTCAGCCTTTACCACAAACTCATACACCTCGGCATCGATGCCGTGCAGAACCTTGGACGACAGCACCTCCGAACCCATCGTAAAGCGGGCGATGTAACTTGCCGTTATTATTTTTTTATTAATAATGGTGTCGATGCCAATATTTTGGGAAATGTCGATATAGTCGATGTTTTCGACCAGGGCGATGGTTTTCTTAACGCCAAACTTACGGGCATGCAGACAGGTGAGGATATTGGTTTCGCTGTTGTCGGTAACGGCGATGAATGCATCCATATCCTCGATGCCTTCGTCCTGCAGAAGTTCTATGTCGCGGGCATCGCCGTTTATCACCAGCACGTCCTGCAGCTCGTCACCGAGCATCAAACTTCTGTTGCGATCTATTTCCACGAGCTTCAGGTCGTAAATGTTCTGCAGGCGTGCGGCAGTTTTACGGCCAATGCGTCCACCGCCGACAATCATCACTTTATTAATTTCAAATTCCTCTTTCCCCCCCAGATGCAGCAACGTCTTGATGCCATCGGGGCGGGTAACCACATAGGCCAGGTCGCCGGTTTTAAACGAATCGTTGCCACGTGGGATGATGGTTTGTGAATTGCGATGAATGGCCACCGCTCTGAAATCGAGATACGGAAACTCCGAGGCTATGTTGTCGAGGGTTTTGCCCACCACTTTAGCATTTTCGTCGAGCTTGATAAGAAAGAGGATAAGCTTCCCGCCCGAAAAGCCAAAGGTCTCGGTGGCAGCAGTCTGTTCGAGGAGGTTTACAATTTCTTCGGCAGCAAGCCGCTCGGGACATACCAGATGATCTACACCCAACGACTTGAAAAGTTCGCGGTTTTTAGGCTCCAGATATTCGGTATTGTTCACGCGGGCAATGGTGCGTTTGGCGCCCAGCTTCTTACCAATTATCGCCGTCATCAGGTTTATCTGCTCGTCGTGTACCACGGAGATGAGCAAGTCGGTACGCCTCACGTTGGCGCGTTCGAGCACGCTGATGTGGGTGCTGTCGCCAGGGATGGTCATCAGATCGGTGTGTGCCTCGATGAGCTTGAGCAAATCACTGTGCGGATCAACCACCGTGATGTCGTGGTTTTCGTTGGCCAGCAATCTGGCCAGGTGAAAGCCAACTTCGCCGTCGCCGGCTATTATGATGTTCATTTTTTTCATAGAATACAGCCTGCGAAAGTAAATCTTTTAGCAACACGAAGAAAAGTTAGAAGGGAGAGGTTAGAAGTTAGAAGGGTGAGGTTAGAAGTTAGAGGGAGAGGTTAGTAGTTAGAAGGGTGAGGTTAGAAGTTAGAGGGAGAGGTTAGAAGTTAGAGGGAGAGGTTAGAAGTTAGAAGGGAGAGGTTGTAGAATTTGTGTCGCCTGTCCGGCCGTGGACGGAACAGTCTTCTGTTGCTCTGTTGCTGCAAGTGACGAATTATTCAGGGTAAGCGCTTAAGCAACTGTCGTTTTGATTAGCCATCCGGGCAGAATTTCCCCGATGGGTCAAGGTGCTTCGCTCAACATTTCCTCATGATGCCAAAATATTTTGGGTGAACTCTCTGCACAACAAGCATGCTGTAAATATTGGGCTGGAGAGAGATAGGTGGCGGCGAAGCCCTAAGGCGTTTTAGGTAGAATGGAAATAAATACAGGATAAAAGAGCTGTTTTCTTGCCGATGCGCCAATTGATAAATGTACCTTTGGATTTTTAAATTTTAGGGCTGAAATGGCAAAAAAAGAAATAATGAGTTTGTAAATCGTGACGAGAACATTGATTTTGACGAGAAAATGCAAGCCCTGCAAACCGAGTTTGCCGAATTGCTGAAAGCCGAAGCACAAAGCAAAAATGATTTACTAACCGTATTTAAAGAGTTGGGGTATGCAATTGACCTTAATTTTAAAACTGAATAGGCTATGAATGTAAATGGTTTAATATACACAGTTAGGGATGTTCAAGTAATGCTTGATAATGATTTGGCTGAACTATTTGAAGTTGAAACGAAGGTTTTTAATCAGGCAGTTAAAAGAAATTTCAATAGATTTCCTGATGATTTTAGATTTCAACTTACCAAAGATGAATATGATAATTTGAGGTCACAAACTGTGACCTTAAAAATTGATAGCAATAAAAAAATCTTGAGGTCACAAGTTGCTACCTCAAGTGAACACGGCGGTAGGAGATACTAGTTTTATCATTGAATTAATTGAAAAGGCGAAAACCGACATTGTTTTAATAGATAACTATCAAAACGGTCGTGTATCTTATCGGAATTATCAATGCTAAGCAAGGGATATTGCTGATTGAATTTTTGTATATCAGTTTGTCGTATTTTGGTTTTTGGATTTGTAATTAAGCGTACCTCTACATTATTTTGTTTTTTCGAAAGCATATCCAATATGCTTTTATCTCAATGCATTAGTACACAGAACCTACATGGGAGCACATATTCAGTTGCGTGCACATGACGACAAACTTTCGATATGGAATGAAGGGGTTTGCCTTTTGGGTTAACCGTGGAAGAATTGAAAGGAGAGCAAAATTCACGACCACGCAACCCCAAAATTGCCAAAGATTGTTTCATGGCCGGATATATTGATACAAGGGGACGTGGCACGCTAAAAATATACAATTCCTGTAAAGAACATGGTCTTCCTGAACCTGCTATTCTTGAAAAAGATGGTGGTTTTATGGTTGCTCTAAATAAAGCTATAAAAGTTACTGATAAAGGTGGTGCAATAGGGGTGCAATAGACAGTCAGAATGGGTTGGTCGATGGGTTGGTAAAAGGGTTGGTAATAAACTTGGTAAAAGGGTTGGTAAAAGAACTTTCAGATACACAGATAAAAATTTTGAACCTGATTAGTGAAGATAAGCACATTACCAAAAGTGCTATGGCAAAACATATTGGAACCAGTACAACTACTATAGATAATCAAATTGAAACCTTAAAGACCAAAAAGCTATTAGAACGAATAGGTGGCAGAAAAACAGGTTATTGGCAAATTATTGAACAAAAATGAAATCCACCGAAGAAAAATTAGAAAAGGCTTTTGCCGGGTGGCAGGGACAGAATTAAAATGTCAGGTTTTCTGCACAGAAAACTTCACATTACGCTTGCCGGAGAAATTCTTCATTCGTAAATCGTCAATCGACAGTCGTAATTCATTTTAGCGGTTTTGTTACTTTTGCCGACTAAAAAATTATGAAGACACGCAACACTTTCCGACGCCTGATCAATTATTTCTTCCAGGGTTTACTTTTTCTGGGTCCGCTGGCCGTTACTATTTACGCGGTACGCATCACCTTTTTCTGGATTGACGGGTTACTTTACCATCACCTCGAAAATTATCTGGGGCTTGAAGTACCGGGGCTGGGTCTGGTATCGCTGCTGCTGTTCATCACATTGATAGGGTTTCTGGGAAGTCTGTTTTTCTTCAAGCCATTCATCACCTATTTCGACAGGATGATCAGCCGGGCACCACTTATCAAAATCATCTACACTTCTGTAAAAGATTTGCTTTCGGCATTCGTGGGAAACAAGCGCCGCTTCAATCAGCCGGTGCTGGTGCGCATAGGTGGCAGCGGCTCACTCGAAAAGATAGGTTTTATTACCAACGAAGACCTCTCGGAACTCGGAATTGCGGAGGGCAAAATAGCCGTTTATCTTCCACACTCTTATGCCTGGTCGGGCAATCTTTTCATCGTCCCCGTCGAAAACGTCACGCGCATCGATGCCTCGGCCACCGATGTGATGAAATATATTATCTCGGCGGGAGTTACCAAACTATAAAACCTCAATACATGAAACAGTCAGATAAAAAACCATTGATACTTGTTACCAACGACGATGGCATCAACGCCCCGGGCATCCGTACATTGATAAAAATAATGCGCACACTTGGCGACGTAGTGGTGGTGGCGCCCGACCGCCCCCGCTCGGCACAGAGCCATAGCATCACCGTGTCGATGCCCCTGCGCCTGAAGCTGATCGAAGAAACCGAAGGCTACCGCGAATTTAGCTGCAACGGCACACCGGTTGACTGTGTGAAGCTGGGCACTAAAATCGTTTTGCGCGGAAATCCTGACCTGCTGGTGTCGGGCATCAACCACGGCTCCAATGCTTCCATCAACGTGCTCTATTCGGGAACCATGGCGGCGGTGATTGAAGGATCGATAGATAAAATCCCGGCTATCGGCTTCTCGCTCAACGATTATTCGGCGAAAGCCGTATTTGAACACGCCGAAGAATACATCCGGCAGATCGCCCTTCAGGTGCTGCAACGCGGACTTCCCGAAGGTGTGTCCCTGAATGTCAACATTCCCAAAATTTCCGACGAACCCATACAAGGAGCAGTGGTTTGCCGGCAGGCACGCGGAACTTGGGTAGAAGAATTCGACGAACGGATCGACCCGCGTGGACAGGACTACTACTGGATTACAGGCGTATTTAGTAATGCCGACAACACCGAAGGCACCGACACCCGTGCCATGGAAGACAACTACATAGCCGTGGTGCCAACGCAATTCGACTTTACGGCTGCTGATGCACTGAAACTTATCGGCGAGTTTGATTTTGAGCCAAAGGAAGTTAACAACAAACAGCACCAAACAACCCACTAATTCCAATTGCTGTTATAAAAATGCTTTTAGTTCTGATGCCCGAAACGCTTAAAAAAAATTCTTACCAACTTGGCGCCCTGCTGGCATTGGGCGCTCCCATAATTGCCCTGCTGCTGTTCTATTACCTGATGATATTGATCAGCAGTGTGCTGCATCTGCCACATTATAGCATGACCGATCTTTACCTATTGTCGCTTTCGGCCAATTTGCTGCTGATGCGCTACTACCTGGTGTCGATAAAAATGACCCACACCGGCGAGGGCATCCTTGCCACAACTTTTGCGCTGTTGGTTATCTTTTTCATCTTTTTTTCCTAATCATGAAATACTATATCATCGCCGGCGAAGCATCGGGCGACCTGCATGGCGCCAATCTTATGCGCCATATGGCTGTGGAAGACCCTGAGGCCGAATTTCGTGTGTGGGGTGGCGACCTGATGGAGCAACAACGCGGAACGCTGGTGAAGCATTACCGTGATCTGGCTTTTATGGGTTTTGCGGAGGTACTTAGTAATCTGAATACTATTTTAAAGAATATCCGCTTTTGCAAACACGACATCCTCGCCTGGAAACCTGATGTGGTGGTGCTTATCGACTATCCCGGTTTTAACTTGCGCATAGCTGCTTTTGCCGCCAACCAAAATATCCCGGTTTATTACTACATCTCTCCGCAGGTGTGGGCCTGGAAAAAATCGAGGGTAAAGCAAATCAAAAAGTACGTCACACGAATGTTTGTGATCCTGCCTTTTGAAAAGAGCTTTTATAAAAATTATGGTGTAGATGTGGATTATGTAGGCCATCCGCTGTTGGATGCTTTGCAGCGTGAGAAGGTTAATTTTCACACTCCCGCCGATTTCCGCGCACAGCACAATCTGGATCGCCGGCTCATTGTGGCGGTATTGCCGGGAAGCCGCAAGCAAGAGATTCAGCGCTTGCTGCCGCTTATGCTCAGCGCCGCCGACACGTTTCCGCAATATCAGTTTGTGGTTGCCGGCGCGCCTTCCATCGCTCCTGAGTTTTATCAGCACGCTGCACGCGGAGCCGCCTATAAAATAATCTTCGGCGCCACACACGACCTTTTGCACAATGCCTGGGCTGGCCTGATAACCTCCGGCACCGCCACGCTGGAAACAGCTTTGCTCGACGTGCCGCAGGTGGTTTGCTACCGCGGAAACATGCTCTCTTTTGAAATTGCCAAACGCATCGTGGACATAAAATATATTTCGTTGGTAAATCTTATCATGGATCGCCCCGTGGTGAAGGAGCTGATACAAAATGAGCTAACCAAAGGCAATATTATCGATGAATTCAAAAAACTCCTCGACCACGGTCAGCGCAGACAGATACTGGAAGATTATAAATCTTTGCGCGAAAAATTGGGCAATGCCGGCGCTTCAGCACGCACAGCCAAGCTCATGGTAGAAGGATTGAAAAAAGGAGAGAATTAATGACCCGCTTTGAACCGTACTTGTCGTTGTGCTGTTTTCACAAAATATTTTAAAAAATAATCTGTTACAAAAAAGTCGTTATTGTAAAATGCAACAAACTATCCATCTGCCAGATGCAATCGGAGAAACGGTATTTTTTTTAACAAAAACAGGTTTTTTGCGTTTATCAAAGGAATTCAGTTTTTAATACTTAATAATTAAACTAATCAACAACAAATCGTTATGAATTTTAGTAAGATCAAAAGTTTTTTCATGCTGGCCACCATGATGCTGGCATTTGCAGCAACGGCGCAAGACGTTAATCAGGCTGCCGACATTTTCAATCAGGGCAACCAGGCTGTAAAAGACAACAATTACCAAATGGCTATCGACAAATACCAGCAGGCTATGGATATGGCTGCCCAATTTGGGCCGGAAGGCGAACAAATCGTAGCCGGAGCCAAAACCCAGATTCCATCGCTTTATTACAAAATAGGTGTTGATGACTATAAAGATAAAAACATCGACAAGGCGATAGGCGAATTTGAAAAAGCGATCGAATATGCTAACGAATACAACGACCCCGAAACCGCTGCCAAAGCCACCGACATCATCCCCAAACTTTACTATTCGCAGGGCAACAGCTACTATAGCGACGATAAATACACGGAAGCATTGGAAAGTTTTGGCAAATCAGCCGAGCTGGCACCCGATTATTCCCGCGCTTATTGGGGAATGGCCTTGGTGTACAACAAAACTGATGATACCAAAAAAATGAAGGAATCTTTCGGCAAAGCATTGGAGTTGGCCGAGGCCGAAGGCGACACGGATATGGCGCAGAAAGTGCGCACCAACGCCAGCAAGCTATTGCAGTCGGAAGGCGCCAAGAAACTCCAGGCGCAAGATTGGGACGGCGCACTGATGTGCCTTAACGCCACCACCGAATTTGAACCCGACAATGCCGAAACTTATTATTACATCGCCCTGGCCAACAATGGCCTGAAAAAATATGACGAAGCCATAGCTGCTGCCGACAAAGGCCTGGAAGTAGCTGCCAGCGAAACCGCTGATTTCAAAGCTAAGTTTTATTACGAAAAAGGCAACGCGCTTAAAGCACAAGGCAACAACAATGCTGCCTGCGAAGCCTTCAACAATGCCAAGTACGGCCAGTTTGCACAAAACGCGGAGTACGAACTTAAAACGGTTTTGAAATGTGATTGATGTACAAGCATATTCCTCGCTTTGCTTTGGGAAGCATATGCTAAAAAGTTAAGAGAAGGAAAGGTCACTTTAAAAAAGACAGGATGTTCCGGCATTCTGTCTTTTTTATTTTTTGGATTACGGCCGGGTAAGGATATTCGGAAAATTCAAACAAACCTCTACCGCCATGGAATGACACTTCTAAAATATTTTCTGCCTCCAGGCGCCAATGAATGTTGCTGCGCACTGCACGTTTACATTTTCGGTATCGGACGATTTTCTACATTTGCCGCTTCTGATTTTTATTTTTTTAAAAGATGATTGAGATAAAAGGATTAAAAAAATCTTTTGGCAAAACGGAAGCGATACGCGGTGTTGATCTTGCTATTTCTAAAGGCGAGTTTTTTGGATTGCTGGGCCCCAATGGCGCCGGCAAAACCACCACCATCAACATCCTGAGTACTTTGCTAAAACCTGATGCCGGAACGATAACCATCGACGGGCATGACGTGCAGCGCGATGCAGCGAAGTGCAAGCAACTCATCGGTGTGGCACCCCAGGAATTGGCACTTTATAGCGAACTTACTGCCTACGAAAATCTCATGTTTTGGGGCCGGCTTTACGGCATTCCCCACGAAGAGGCAGCCACGCGAAGCCTGGAGATGCTGCAGCTCTTCGAGCTTGATAATCGGCGCAACAGCCTGCTAAAGACATTTTCGGGCGGGATGAAACGGCGCGTCAACATAGCCGCCGCCATGATTCACCGCCCGCAAATTTTGCTCATGGACGAACCCACCGTTGGCGTCGATCCACAAAGCCGCCACCAAATTTATCAGGTACTGGCGCAGTTTGCCTCCGAGGGCATCACCATTATTTACACCACACATTACATGGATGAGGTGGAAAAACTTTGTTCGCGCATCGGCATTATCGACCATGGTGAAATTATTGCCTGCGGCACACTGGCCGAGCTTCGCGCATTTTCGGGCGATAGCCAGCTTATTGTTGTTACTTTTGAAAATATCCTGCCGGATCAGCTTGAGATGTTGCGAAAAGAATTTAGCGAAAGCGTAATAATTGCCGACGATAAGCTAAGCTATAAAACCGGGAACGTTGCTGCTGATCTGCCACCTTTGATTTCCCGATCCGCTGATTTAGGCTTGGTAATTCGCCATGTAACCATCGAACACACAACCCTCGAAACCATCTTTTTGAGTTTAACTGGTCGTAAATTAAGAGAATAATGATAAAAATAGCGCTCAAAGACATCAGGATTTTCCTACGCGACATCAAGGGGTTGTTGCTCTCATTTTTGTTGCCCATCGTTTTAATTTCCCTGTTTGGTCTTGCCTTTGGCGGATTGGCGAGCAATTCGGCCAAAGACCGTCCGGCGAATATTTATGTAGCCGACCTCGACAGCAGCACTGCCAGTATCCAAATTATCCAAAAACTCGACTCGCTCGATGAAATCGCGCTAACGCATATCGCTTTTGAAGCTGGTAAAGAAAACGTAATGAGCGGCAATAAGCTGGCAATGCTGGTATTTTATCAGGGCTTTGCCGACTCGCTCGAAAACGGCGGCGCCGAACCTGTTGAACTTTTTTATGACGACGCCCGCGAACTCGAAGCCAGCCTCATCCAGTACGCGCTAATTTCTAATCTGATGGAAATTATGGGCAGCCAGAGCATCCGCAAAAAGATATTGAAGTCAGTTAATCAGCGCTTTCCCGACATCGACAGCATTACCCTGGCCGACATCACCCATGAAATAGATTTGCAGTTTAGCCCGGCTTCAAACGAGGAAGATACATTAGCGGTAGCAACTACCATTGGTCCGCAGATCGGCTCACTGAAGGTGTCGCCGCTGGCGCGCAAAAAATCCATCGACTGGGCGCTGATACAAAGTTTTGCAGGCACTGCCGTGATGATGCTGTTGTTTGGCGTGGCGGCCATCGGCAGTTCATTGCTGGGTGAGCGCGAAGAAGGAACCCTCAAACGCTTGCTCTACGCACCCATGAATCCGCTACAAATCTTGTTTGGCAAAATGCTCTACAGCATGTTACTGGCTACTGTTCAGCTTATCGTTATGCTCACATTTACCGTTTGGGTGCTGGGGCTTGAGATCAACGGCAATCTTTTTTACGCCTTTTTGCTCATCATCACCACTGCCTATGCCTGCGCCAGCTTCGGGGTATTTATCGCTTCGATTAGTGGCAGCCGAAAACAATCTGAAGGGCTGGCTACCATCGTCATCCTCATCATGTCGGCCATTGGTGGCAGCATGATCCCGTTGTTTTTTATGCCGGCATTTATGCAAAAGATGGCGGTGGTGACAATCAACTACTGGTCGATACAAGGATTTTTTGATGTGCTGGGTCGCAATGCCGGATTTATGGATATTGCGCTAAGCCTGGCCATGCTGGTGCTAATAGGCACCGCCATGACGGTGGTTTCGGCAATACTTTTCCGCAAGCATATTTACAAAGTAGCCTGATAAGCTATTGGTTTAAAAAGCCTTTTTGACAAAAACCAAATTCCAAACAACAAATAACAAATACATTCCAAAAATCCAGAATCAGGTGCCTATGAAGGGCCTGATCATTAAAATTTCAATGTTGTGATTTATTTGGTTTTTGTTTTTTGTCTTATTGTGGTTTAATAAAATGTGCCCGTTTTATTCCGGGAAGGTAAGAATGGTGGTAACATTGACCAGCCGGTCGTAACGTCCGCCAATAGGACGGTAATAGACAAAAAAAGTATATTCGTTGTTGGTATCAAAAAAGTTGCCTTCGGTAAGTTCTGCTTCAGCTTGGGTAGCATTGTTGGGCAAAAAAAGATATTGGTAATTGTAAAATCCCTGTTTGAGCAGCAGCGATGCTTCGTAGCCTTTCCTGTCGTAATTGTATTGCAGTTCGGCTTCTGGTATGAATTGCCAATACGTCAATCCGCCCATCAGATACAGTTTTCCGGTGGCCAGCGGATAGTCGTAAGGCAGGAAAAAATGAACCTGCGCGTAGTCGGCCATCGTATTATCAACCTCCATGTCGTCGGTCTTTATCAAAAAACGACCATTGATACTCTCCTGAACATATTCGAAAACATTTTTATTTTTCACCTCGTCATGGTGCAAATAAACCTGATACCCTTCCATCGGATCGTAGTCGATTTCCTTTATCCTAAAGGAATTATAGCGCAGACTTTTCAGATCGAAATAGCGGAAAGCATTGCCACCATCAAACACATTCACACCATCATAATCGTACAAAAGGTTGGTACCGGTGATAGAGCGTGGTTTCAGGTCGGTTATAGCATTGTCCCACCGGCCGTTTTGACGAAGCGTTACTTTGATTTCCTGCCGCGGATCGTTGAGTGTCAGCCCACTGGTTTCGATGTTAAAAACCACCTCCTGCCGCCAGTCGCGCTCAGATACATCGAGTGGCTTGCGCACGCGCGCGACAACATTTACCCGCGGCTCGCTTACAAAAAACCGATGTGTAAACATCACCTCTTCGGGATTGTCGGCCAGATACACTTTCAGCAGATAATTGCCCGAAAGGTTGTAGGCGATGTCTTCGTTGGGAATCATGCCTTCATAGTGCACAAAAGGTTGCATCGTATTTACGGAATAGGAAAAATTTTCGATGTAATCGTCCTGAAAAGGCTCCAGGTACTCGCTTGGCAGCAAATCAGATTCGTTCCAGTCGGCGTCGCAGTGGATCATGGTGTAGCCAAATTTTTTGTAATCGTTCGAAAGGTCATCAAAAGAGAACACAATATGCTCGGGCATACCCAGTTGCACCACCGGCTTCGCCATGGGCGCGCCGTCGGGATGCACCAGCACTGTGCGAATATAATCTTTGTAGATGTAGTTGGAGTTTCGCACGAAATCTTTCTGGTAATACTCCGCAGGGTCGGTTTGGCTGCTTGCCGGAAGCACCATCATTATCGCAACCATGCCCATCAAAAATGTAAATAGTTTTTTCATTCGATCGTAATTTTATTTATGTAGTTTAAATGCTTGGTTTTTTGTCTCACCCCCGCCGCTCTCTAACTGGACTGGAACGCTCTCGCCTGGTTTTTACGTCTGTTTTTATTAACAATTTGCTCCGCTTTTTGCCTCACTTCCATGCAGTGTTGTGGCTGTAACTTATGAGCAATGTGCTCCGCTTTTTGCCTCACCCCCGACCCCTCTCCAATTGGAGAGGGGAGCACTTCTGCCGGGCATCCTGGGAGATTACCAAACGAAGCACATCGCTTTGGCATCAGCCATATTTGCCACGACAGTAAGCTCCCTTTCCTCCACCCTGCGGAGAATGCCTGTCCCGATTGTCGGGAGGTCGGGGATGGGGCTATTGAAATGGCACATTAGTTTAAAACATATCATTTTCCAACCATAAAAATCCTGGCCAAAGATAAAGAAATATTTTACCGCTATGGATCAGCCGGCCAACGATCACAGGCAATTTTTGTTTTTAGTAAAAGTGTGTTTCCACCCGCGGCTCCCACAGATTTTGGTATTCGGCATCAACAGCGCCTTTGCATACCTTTTGGAAAACGCACTGGCTGTGGTTTTCGATTGCATAAATCTGCGTAAGCGTGCATGGTGATTTTTCGCAATGGCGGTCGCGGCAAAGCAGTATTTGGTGGCAGCAGCTACGCCCCAGCGCCCAAAAGATGTCGTTCATGCGCGTGATGGATTGTTGGCTATGGATAGCAATGCGGCGCATGGCTTCGATACACAGGCCGCGGATGGGTTCGTCGGTGGGCAAAGACTGCTGATGCAGAATCTGGTGGCGGAGTTTTACATCAGCAATTTCCACACAGCCGGTGCGCAACAGCACGCGCTGCATGTGGTAGTCCATAATCGGAATAAAGTTTTCACGGTCGGCAATTTTTATCAATCCTGCATCTTCGAGCAGTTTCACCAGGAAGGTAGTTTTTTTCTGCTGTGGATCAGCAAAAGCCTCACAGCGCGGCAACAGTTGGTACAATCCTGTTTCATCTTCGTTAATCAATTGGTTTGCACTAAAGTCGAAGAGTGTTTGGACGCTTCCGCTAAAATACAGATTCAGTATTTCAGCAGCCTGCTGCATCAGATGCGCGCGTTCGGGCAAGCGGTCGAGGGAACAATCGCTGCCTTCTGCAAAGGCGGCCGAAAGTAACGCAATGATCTTATCTAAAGATGCTGATGCAAGCCAGTGGGGCTGCAAAAGCGACGAATCGTCAGCAGCAAGTTGCAAAAAAATGTCTTCAATAAAATCCCACCCAAAAAGGTTTTTCCCTTTGTGATGCAGATGATAGGTCTGATGACAAATAGCCACGGCAAAAAAGTGCATCCGGAACCTTGTTTCGCGATTGCCGGCGCCTTGCAGGTAGGGCCGCTGGTAAAATGCTGCCGAAGGTTTCATCACCGACACGATGGCGGCTATTTTTT
This sequence comes from Clostridia bacterium, assembly GCA_009928785.1. Lineage (GTDB taxonomy): Bacteria > Bacteroidota > Bacteroidia > Bacteroidales > 4484-276 > SABY01. Next base: position 16,084 of record SABY01000004.1, read on the forward strand.
CGCATTGCGCAGGGTTAAGGGTTACTTCAGAGGAAGGCTGTGCTATAGAGGTGTGTTGCATGAGGGTTGACGCAGCGTGTATTTTGTTGGATGATAAAGCCAGGATTACAAAAAATGTTGGTTACAAAATCGGTGTAAAAATAATAAATGAGTCCAGTCTAAAAAGCCATAAGACCCCTAAATCCCCTTAAGGGGACTTTTCCAAATTTCTGATTTTTAGTCCTTTTTACCCCAGATCCGCCAACTGGCGGAAGAAGTACTAAAAATCAGAAGTTTTTGAGTTTTTATACTACACTCATAAATTGCACTATGGAGATAGAATAGAAACATTTGATTTAATAAATACAAGATCGAACGAGCCAATGACGGCATTATTCACAATTTCACACAAGATGCCCCGAAAGACCAAAAACTGATTTACTTTTGGTTTTTTAAAGTAATTATTTCAATGTCAATAAAAAAATGAAAGTAGTACAGAAGATCGAACAGGCCGTTAATGCCGAAACCATTCCGCCGGGCAGCGTTATTTACACTGCCGGCAATGCCGCCACGCCACAGGTGTTGCTCCGGCAGCTTGCCGCCGACACCACCATCCGCGACATCGAGGTGCTGAGCGTATTGCTGCTGGGCAACGTAGGGATGCTTTTCGATCCGGAAGTTACCAGCCGCATTACCCACCGCGTAATCTTTAACGGACCCCATTCGCGTGAAGCAATGAATACCGGTGGCGCCTCTTATCAGTTGATTCATCTTTCCGACATCGGCAACCAGATGCGCAACTTTGTAAAACCCGGCGTAGTTTTTCTTTCGGTGGCTGGCCCCGACAACGGTGGCAACTACAGCTACGGCACCACCGTGGAAGGTTGCAAAGGTGCCGTGGACGCAGCCCGCGCCCGCAAAGGTACCATCATCGTGGAGCGCAACGCCAAGATGCCCTTTGTACTTGGCACCACCCTGCACGAAAGCGAAATCGACTACCTCATCGACACGGATTACCACCTGCCCATAAGTCCGGTGCACGAACCCGACGAGCGCGCCCGCCGCATTGCACGCATCATCACCGAACTCTACGTCCAGGATGGTAGCACATTGCAGTACGGCATCGGCGAAGTGCCCGAAGCCGTTACCGATGCTATCATCGACAAGGGCATTAAAGACCTGGGAATTCATACCGAGCTTTTTGCCGACGCCATGCGCAAACTCGTCGTAAAAGGTATCGTCACCAACAAATACCTCGACTTCAACTTTTCTACCGGCAGCATCTTTTTGGCTCGCGACAAATACGGCTACGACTGGATGAACTTCAACAGCTCGATACAAAGCCGCCCATCCGATTTTACCAACTATGTGCCCACCATCGCACGCATGCCCAAAATGCTGGCCATCAACAGCGCCATTGGTGTGGATTTGCATAGCAACGTCTGGGCCGACTCACTCAACGCCACACGCATATATAGCGGCATCGGCGGGCAAGCCGACTTTCTGCGCGGCTCGTATCTTTCCAAAGGCGGCGTGCCCATCATTGCCATGAAATCGACTACCTCAAAAGGAGAATCGAAAATAATGATGAAATGTCCCGAAGGTATTACCACCTCAGCCATTGCCGCCGACCCGGTGGTAATCGTAACGGAACAAGGCGCCTTCGACCCGCGCGGCCTCAACCTGGCCGAACACGCTGTTGGCATAGCACATCTGGCACAACCCGAATGCCGCGACAAACTACTCAAATATATCTACGAAAGCAAAGAGTACCACAAGCCGCAGCAAGCTCTCAACGGAAAGCCGCCCAAAGGCTTCACCACTTATGATATGGTGAAGTAAAGAACGACGCTTTAGTTATTGCACCTCCCACAGCTATTTCGTGTCTATTTCTATTCCATCAGCATCAACGGGCAAACCACAGATGCCCGGAAAATGGCGGTGATAAAATAGCGTACGCAAACGAACGGGAATCCATTCCACCAGAATAGACTCCCGTTTTGTAGCGATAGGCTTTATGCGCTAAGGCTCCGCTCTCCGCTCTTTCCACTAAGCACTCTAACCTTTTCGCTAAGCGCCCCGCATTTAAATCCTTTCTAAATTTTACCTCCAATGGCTTTCGCCAAAAAATTGCAACTACTTTTGTGGCACGAAATCTAAAAAGGTGCTACTTATGACATTGAAAAGATTTGGCGTTTCGCTCGAAGAAAATCTGCTTGAAGACCTTGATCAACTTGTCGAAAACCGGAAGTTTCCCAACCGCTCCCAGGCCATCCGCTTTTTGATATCACAATCTAAAACCGAATCGTTGTGGCTCGACGACCAGGAGGTGGCCGGCGCCATCGTGCTGGTGTACGACCACCACAAAAAAGATTTACAGATGCATTCTACCGAAATCCAACACGATTACCACGAACTCATCCTCTCAGTGCAGCATGTACATCTCGATCACAGCAACTGCCTGGAAACAATAGCCGTAAAAGGAAAAGCCACACAACTGCAAGCGTTGGCCAACCAGCTAATTGCCCTCAAGGGAATAAAACATGGTAAGCTGGTGATGAGCAGCACGTGAAATGAAGCACTAAAAAAAACATATCCCACTAAATTTCAAAAAACAAAATTCAAAATAGAAAAAGATGGCTCTGAAAACAAATTTTGTTGACAACCGATCACTAACCCCTGATGTCCGGGGTACATGACAAAAAACTCAGTGGGTTTTAGCCCAAATAATAAGTAGGTGATGATAAATTCGTGGAAAGGTACTGATGTTAAATTGTTGCGGGCTAAAGCCCGCCGGTTTCTGACAGGGTCATCCGACCCAGCCCTAAAGGGCAGGGTTAATGGGATGCTGCAGATAAGCTATAAGCGCATTTGCATTGCCACCCTCCTTATTTCCTTCACGCTATCGAGCTGTAGCAGCAGCCATCACAAAGCGTCTGAACCGGGAATCCTGTTTACGGATATGCTCGGCCGCGAAGTAATCGTACCGGCAAACCCACAAAAGATCGTAGCGCTCAACGCCGGCACGCTGCGTCTTATCACCTGGCTCGATGCTACCGATGTGATCTGTGCCGTCGAAGGTAACGAAAGTCAGCGCGCGGTGCCTTATCTTTATGCGCATCCCGAACTGCGCGAAAAGCCTATCATTGGCTCCGGCAATCTCTACGACATGGAGTTGCTCACCGCCGCCGCTCCCGACCTCATCATCAGCACTTACCTTACCCATGCCGATGCCGAAGAGTTGCAAACGCGCACCCGGATTCCGGTGGTGGCCATCGACTATGGCAACTTTGATGATGATACGGCTACGGTTTTTAAAACCCTGCACCTGCTGGGGGCTTTGCTCCACAGCACGCAAAGAGCCGAAGAGGTAACTGCATTTATCCGGCACACACTAAAAGATTTGAACCAGCGCACTGTTAGCGTTTCCACCGAATTGCGTCCGCGCGTGTACGCCGGCGGCATCGCGTGGCACGGATCGCATGGCATCACTTCTACCGAGCCACGCTTTCCGGCTTTCCGGTTGGTGAATGTAAAAAATGTAGCGCAGGAGCTGCCACCCGTCTGGCGGGCAGGTGGCCAAACTGTTCAGAATGCTTTTATCGACAAAGAACAACTCATCCTTTGGAATCCCGAATACATCTTTGTGGATGCCAGCGCCGCCACATTAAAACTTAGCGACGAACCGTGGATTAAGATTCTTGATGCTGTTAAACAACAAAAGATTTATTCGCTCTGGCCTTACAACTGGTACACCACCAACTACTCCACCATTCTGGTCAACAGCTATTACATTGGCAAACTGCTTTATCCCGAACAATTTGCCGACGTAGATCCGAAACAGAAAGCGCGCGAAATTTATAAAACAATTCTGGGTGCCGATGTTGTGGATGAAATGCAAAATAAATTTGGTGTTTGCTGTCAGCAAATAAATATCGAAGGATGATGCGACAGCCATTGCAAACCTACCGAAAGAATTTACTCCGCAAGCGCATCTTTTTGGCTGTGGGGGTGGTGTTGTTGCTGATATTAGCCACTGCCGGCGTCGTGTCAGGCACGGCTAATTTGGGCTTAGCCCAGATTTTTGAAGTTATCCGGGGCGAAGGAGAGCCTGTTGCCCGACAAATCATTACCAACATCCGTTTGCCGCGCGTTTTGTCGGCGGTGCTGGCGGGGATGATGCTCGCGGTAGCCGGAGCCGCCATGCAAAGTCTTTTGCGCAATCCGCTGGGGTCGCCTTTTACGCTGGGCATTTCCAATGCTGCTGCCTTTGGTGCCGCCACTGCCGTGGTGCTGCTTGGCGCGGGCACCACCCACAGCAACAGCACCGACGCCATCCTTATCGACAATCCTTATCTCATCACCCTTTGTGCATTTGCCGCCAGCCTTGTGGCAACACTCATCATTCTGGCGGTAACGCGGCTGCGCAATGCCGGCCCCGAAACCATTATCCTCACAGGCATCATGTCAGGCTCGTTGTTTACTGCCGGAACTACGGCGCTGCAATTTGTAGCGGATGATGTGCAGATTGCAGCCATCGTTTTCTGGACTTTCGGCGACCTGGGGCGTGCTGGCTGGCGCGAGTTCTGGGTGATGCTGGCCGTGGCCATTCCCACGCTTATTTATTTTATCTACAACCGCTGGAACTACAACGCGCTGGATGCCGGCGACGAAACCGCCGTAAGTCTGGGCGTGCGCATCAACGCAACCCGCACCGGCGGCATGATCGTGGCCTCACTTTCTACCGCCATCGCCGTGTCGTTTTTTGGCATCATTGCTTTTGTGGGGCTGGTGGTACCGCACATCGTCCGGGCCATCACCGGCAGCGACGAGCGTTTTCTTATCCCGGCTTCGGCACTCTACGGCGGCATTTTCCTGTTGTTTTCCGATACGCTTGCGCGAACAATCATGGCGCCTATGGTACTTCCTGTGGGAATTCTCACTTCCTTCATCGGTGCGCCGCTCTTTCTGTATTTGCTCATCAAACGCCGCAGGAGGATGCTATGACGATGATACGAACAGAATCGCTAAGTTTTGCTTATCGCAATGACAAAGTCCTGCACGACATTACGTTGGATTTTGCGCCTGGAAAAATTACCGCGCTCTTAGGTCCCAACGGCTCAGGAAAAAGCACTTTATTAAAATGCTGCGCAGGAATTTTAAAAGGCTATGATGGTACTGTTTTTATCGATCAGCAGCCGCTTCACCGGCTTTCGCCACGACGCAGAGCCAGATACATTGCTTATGTGCCGCAGCAGGAAATCCATACCTTTCCGGTGCCGGTACTCGATACCATTTTGATGGGACGAAAGCCCTACATTGGATGGATGCCTTCGCGAAATGACTACGCGGTAGTAGAAACCATCATGCGCCAACTGCATCTCGACGACATCGCCCACCGCCCGCTGGATGAACTTAGCGGCGGACAACGCCAGCGTGTGATTATAGCGCGCGCGCTGGCTCAGCAGCCACAGGTTTTGTTGCTCGACGAACCTACCGCCAACCTCGACCTGCGGCACCAGCTCGAAGTGATGATGATCCTGCAACGAATTGCGCAAGATGGAATCACCATCGCAATAGCCGTTCACGACCTGAATCTGGCGGCCGGCCATTGCCATCAATTCGTCATGCTGCATGAGGGGCGATGTTTTGCTAAGGGAAATCACGAAATTTTTACAACCGAAAACATCCGGAAACTTTATGAAGTAGAAGTGCGGATAATCGAAAATGGCAGTCAGCCATTTATTGTTCCTGCATCTTTGGCAATGGAATAATTTTTCATTTGAAATGGCGCTGAGATAGCCAAATGATCACTAACCCCGGCATTTATGCCGGGGCTAAAAGACGAAAAAAACTCAGTGGGCTTTAGCCCAAATAAATACGACATTACAGACAAAAACTATAACAATTTGGGTTTAGTAAAATTAGCCACTTTCTAAGACCCCCTCTAACTCCTCCGTCAGCCGACGGAGAGAATGCCAGCGCACCAGCCACTGCTGTGGCATGTGCGGCTGGACCCCCTTTCCGCCACATGGCGGAGAATGCCTGTCCCAATTATCGGGAGGCTGGGGATGGGGTCTGAATGATTTGGGAAATCACACAACTACTTAAATAATTACCAAAAACTAACTAATTTCAAAATAAAAAACATACGATAATGAGCTTGCAAATACCCTACATCGGAACAGTAAAAAGCCGCTTTGCCGAGCCTGCCAATCCCGGCATTATGCGCGAGGAGCAAAGTGTAATTGAGATTTTTGAGGATTACGCTGATGGATTGTTCAAAATAGAGTTGTCGGATTATCTGGAGGTCTATTTTCATTTTGATAAAGCGGCTTCTTACGATCTTCAAACCTACACCTACACCGGCGATTACAAAGGCGTTTTTGCCACGCGCAGTCCGCGCCGCCCGTCACAAATAGGAAGTACGCTGGTAAAACTGATCGAACGCCGGGGCAACACTTTGGTGGTGCAAGGCCTCGACGCGTTGGACGGCACGCCGGTGCTCGACATCAAACCAATGCACATTCCGCTAACCGAGGAGGAGGTGGCTGGAGCCGAAATCCACAGCCGGAAAAACAATCCGCGCAAGCAGGTCTTTTCGGATATTTGGGCCAACCGTACCGACCGTCTGATGCTGGATGCCGCGCGCATGCACGGCCACTTTTGCCCGGGCCTGGCTCTGGGCGTGATGATGGCCACCCGCGCCATGCAACTGATGCGCAGCAATTCCGACGGCCTTGAGGATTTGCTCGCCATCACAGAAACCAACAACTGCATCACCGACGGCATTCAATATGTGACGGGCTGCAGCTTTGGCAACAATGGATTAATTTTTAAAGACATTGGCAAAACAGCTTTTACACTTGCCCGCCGCGACGGCAAAGGCTACCGCATCGCCTCGCGCGCCGACGCCATAGAATACATGCGCCAGGCTTCTCCCCTATTTAGCGAAAGCTACCAAAAAGTAGTTGCCGAAAATGACCGCAGCGAAGAGGTGGTGGTGAAATTTAAGGTTACCGGCATCGAAAAAGCGTTTGCAACGCTGGCGCTCGATTTTGATAAATTATTTACCGTAGAGGAAGTTACCGTAAAAATTCCGGCTTATGCACCCGTGCACGAAAGCATCGTTTGTGATAAGTGCGGTGAACCGGTGATGGCTTCGCGCATCATTCATCAAAACGAAAGCAACTTGTGCATGCCCTGCGCCGGACATCGCACTGCTGAGCTTATTGGTCACGGTATTTCAATCGAAACCAATCCTAACTCCGCCAAAGAATGATTCAATTTATCACGGGCCTTACAGCGGCTGCGGCGCATGTGCTTTCCGGCCCCGACCATCTGGCAGCCGTTACGCCGCTGGCCATCGAAAGCCGCCGCAAAGCGTGGAGCATCGGGCTGGCATGGGGTGCAGGACATACGTTGGGGATTTTGCTCATCGGTATCTTGTTTTTGCTGTTTCGCGAGGTTATCCCTGTAGAACGTATCTCGGAGCACAGCGAGCTTTTGGTGGGCATTATGCTGATATTTATCGGCGCGTGGGCTATCAGCAAAGTATTTGTGAAAGAGCGCAGCCGCCGGCATTCACATCTTCACACGCATGCTGCAGGCAGCGACGTTTACGTACATCTTCACGATCACCAGCACGATAACAATTCTGGTCATAATACACGCGAGGCGCACAGTCATGACCACGCACGGCATCATCGGCAAAATCTGCGCGCATCGCTGGGTGTGGGGATTTTTCACGGACTGGCAGGTGTGTCGCATCTGCTGGCAATTTTGCCCACCCTTGCCTTGCCCACCAAACTGGATGCAGCCCTATATCTCATCGGTTTCGGCGTAGGTACGCTGGCAGCCATGATGCTTTTTGCGACAATACTGGGATTTGTTTCAGGAAAGACTTCGATGGCGGAAAGAGCCAAAACTTATAACCTCCTGCGTATCATCGGTGGGGCAGCAGCCATTGTTATCGGAATATGGTGGATCGTGCTGGCGGTGTAAACTTCTGCCCGACTAAGTTTGAGAACCAAAAACAAGGCTTACCGATTACCACGCTGGCTGGCGCTATGGTACAGGGGGAGGATAAGTTCAATCTTTTCATTAGTTTTGTAAAAATAATTCTTATGAAAATTGATCTTTGGGTTTTGCAGTTGTTTTCGGATTTCAATAAAAGAGCTTTTACGCTCGGCTTTGTTTTATTATTGGTTGTCTCCATTTTTTCGTGCCGTAAAGATACCTTGGAACAAAACCCTGAAAGCCATTTCAGCTTTGCTCAGCCAGATTATCCTGAAAAACCAGCAGGAAGGTATTTGAAATCCATTTATCTTGAGGATATTGGAATGGGTACTTCAGGTACAAAAGTAGAGTTCGAGTATGATAAAAAGAAATATGTACAATCATATCTGTTCAGGGATTTTGATCACAACCAACTTGCAGGTTTCGTTTTGTTTGAATATGATATTAAAGGAAACGCCACGAGAATAAAGCTATTAGCTCCAGACAGTACTTTAAGGAAATACGATGATATTGAATATGATTCTCAAGGTAGGTTTACAAAAATATCAACATACGAGCAGAGCCTGGAAAATGAAAACTTTGAGCTGAGTTTTTTCAACGAATTTGTGTATCCATCAGTTGACTCCATAATTCAGTACGGTTATATTCGCCATTATAATTTTGAAATGCCTGACAAAAGGCTGTATTTGCGTGATTCTTCAGGAAATGTATTTAGGAGAATATGCTTTAGATTTGAAGAACAATATCCTTATTCCGAAACGGAAAATTATTTCACAAATAAGCACAGAATTTTCGAACATCATGGCATACCAAAATATTACCTCCCAATTGGTGAAATTAGCCTGGTGGAAATCTTATCATCAAATACCTTAAACGGTTTTCAGTCATTTACCTACGAAGATGATAGCATAAAAGTTCCTAATGGGGAGCCAAGGTGCTTTAATTTAGAGCATGATACTGATGGATATCCGGTTTCCGAGGATGGTTTATTTTTCTATTATTACGAGGATTTCGATTAGCGGTGTTAAATATTTAAGTTTAGACGTTGATTTTCAGAAAACTTTCGTAACGGGTCTTCAAATCATCGAGATCATTTTTTACGGTAATTCCTGCCTCGCCGGCTTCCAAAACCATGGCGGCATGGCGTTGTATAGCTTCCCGTTGATCGTCGGCGCGGGCAAAAGCCTGAAGCGTGCCCAGCGATTCCATGAGCCTGATCAGTACCGAAGGGCTTCTCTCCCCGTATTGTCTGATTTGATTAAAAGAGGCGTCGATGAGGCCGGCAAAGTTTACTGGCCGCACCTCCACACGGGGCACTCCGTCGGTATCGCAGCGGTATTTCTCCGGAAAACGAGCGCGTGTCAGATGCGAGAGTGTTGCAGTAAGTTTATCTATACAAGTGATGGCTGTAAACGGGTCGTTGATGCCCGGAGAAAGCGCCCGTGCCGCCACCTCAACCATTTGGTGAATGGCAAACTCAACGTCTTGAAGCGGTGTGCGCTGGCCACCCATGATGATGCTGCCGCGAATTTCATCCAATTGTTTCTTCCCTGTTTTTTTCCGCGCATGTACTGTTGCCAGCGGCTGTTGCTTTACCACAAAATCACCAGCAAGGCTTTTGATGCTGATTAGCAGATCATGCGTTTTCCCCAGTTCCAAAAGCCTGTCGTAATCAATCATTTGAAGATAGCCGTCTTCATGCGCTTTCACCACATCCGCCACTATTCTAATAGTTAGCATCTCCTGTGCACGATTTGCCAGTTGCTGCGAATCCGATTCTTCATCCTGGTCAGGAAAAAGTCTGTTGATATTTTTGTTTAAAATCTTGTAGCTATCCGAAATCACATAATCCGCTTGTATTCCTAAAGAGATGTGATGTATGAAAATAATCAGCAGGAAGATATTGGCCACAGCCACCATAATGGCAAACAAAATGGAGAGGTTCGGAATAAAATCCAGATCGTTGTCGGATTTTACGGTGCGTAACACCAGCAAGCAATAAATGAAAGTGGCAATGTAGGCTCCCAACACGATTTGATTAAGCCGGTCGTGCATAAAGTTGCGCAGCAGCCGCGGCCCAAACTGCGACGAGGCCAATGTAAGGGCAACAAGCGTAATCGAAAACACAGTTCCGGCTACTGCGAGCATGGCGCCGGCGATCGTCGAAAGGATGCTTCGGGCAGCTTCGGCTCCGCCCGAAAACAGATAACCAATCGCTCCGGAAGGTTTATAATCGATGGTACTATCGAGAAAAATCAATCCTATGGCCGAACCAATAGCGGCAAGCACCAGGAGCAGCGGCACAAACCAAAAACTGGTTTGGATGGTCTCCCATAGATAGATAAGTTTTGCTTTCATAATTATGCACAATATTTAAGGTGGCTAAAATAGTGCTTCTGCACGGATTTATTCCACCTCCGGCCTCATCCTTAAAATCCATACTTTTAGTTGTATGTGTATTTTATGAAGTTGTATCCCAGGCTAATCCCGAAATAATACTGATAAACATGCTTGCGCGAATAGGCCACACTGGAAAAGTCGCCGGAACTATTGGCCGGGAAATCCTGTTCGGTAAGCGCATCGGCTGCCGAAGTAAAGGGCATGGCAAATACCAGTCCGGCCACAAAAGTGTTGTTGGTTTGTTTGGGTGAAATTTTAAAATAGCCATTCAGGCGTACCATGGCCTCCACCATAATCGGATGCAAATCCAACGGTTCGGAATAAGAGTTATTTTTATTTTGATAATAATCATAAAAAGCATCGTTGGTGATTACCTGATCGTTGTACTGCGGGTATCTGCCGCTACGCGAGAACACGCCATTGGCCTGATACGTGGCGCGTACCGGAATGATAAAATTAACTCCGCCCTGCAACGACATTCCCTGAAAAACTCCTTTGCCCGTACCAGCCTTTGTTCGGATGGTTGCAAATACGGGAATTTTGATCATAAACATCGTTTGGGACTCTTCAAAGTTGGCACCTTCGAAAAGCACCAGACAGCTATCGCCGCTGCGATCGATGAAAGGATAAGGATTTTGGCGAAAGCCATCGGAAGTAGTTTTGAAAGCAGTATAATAAAATCGGGTACCCATGCCGGCACCATAAATCATAGCATTGCCGGGCATACGCCATCGCGAAGCATTAAAAAAATGGCTGTAGGTAATACCCGCTCCTACGCTGTAGCCTGGCTTGCTGTTGAAGCGGCTATCGGAAGAATAGTTGTCGGGCGAAACCTCATCGGGAATTATCATACCCCCGCCAGCATCAATCTGCCACGCATTACCATACCACACATAAGGAACTATCGGCACCCGAAAACCCCCTACCGGTTGCTGATTCACTTTCATACCGCTTCGCCTCCACTGATCGGCAACTTGATATTTTACATCCAAATCATTGTAAACCGAATCGATACGAATGACAGCATCATTGGCAATCAGCCCCAGATTGATCTGATCAGAAGCATCCGTTTTCTCAGTGACCGTGCGATCGTAAATGTTTTCGCTGAAGTCGATGGTAACATCCGCATACATTCTATTGGAATGCTTACGCAAATGCTCCGGCCGCTTGCGCAACTCCGCATCGATGAGCGTGATCACCACCTCGCTCCTGGCAAAATCAGCATTATGTGTTCTAATGGCTGAAATGGCGGGAGTTGCTCCTTCAAAAGATACTTCTACCAGATAAGCGTTTTCGGCCGATTGCCACCATTTGCTTTCGCTAAATTGCCGGATAACAGAAAAGGTGATTTTATTTTCGGCCTCAAGTCGGGCAGTATCTATTCCATCTATAAAAAAATGTGCGTTGATTGCGGGTATGTCATTTTTCAGCATCATCAGCCGTACCTCGTTGAGATACCTGTCGAGCGAGACGTAATTACCAAAAAAAGGATGCAACCTCTGTGGGTTCTGCCCGCCTTCGGTCCCGGTTTCCGGCATTTTAAACGGGATGTCAAAAATGATGTCGTTGGTCGAAAAGCAGTTTCTGAATAATGTTTCCCAGGCGGGATCAATACCCGTTTCAGCCGAAGAAGAGAGGCTTGAAGCGCGCTTGTACTCATCCATCAGATCGTAAGCACTTTGCACCTTCTGGTGTTGCTCCTGAGCAAAGAGATTAGCGAAGCAAAAGATTAGTATCAAAACTGTTATCAAAAAATATAATCTCATGATGGCTGACAGTATTTATTGGATAATGATTTTTTCGTGATAATATTCCTGCCCTATCCTGATGCGAACCACATAAACACCTGCCGGTAAACGGCCAATATCGAAGACATTAATACTATTAATCAACGGCTTATTCTCTATTTGTATGATCCTTTGCCCTGACAGACTAACCATTTCAAAATCGGCTGTGCCTGTCGATAGCGCCTGCCCGATCTCTATAAATAACTGGTCATGCGCCGGATTGGGAAATATCCTGAAAGGTTTGGCGGTGGCTTCCCCTCCGATTGCAAGGGGCGGATTGAAAAATGACAGCGAACCGCACACTGCCTGGTCGTCCCAGGTAATCACAAAATATTTGTACTGCACCGGATCGAAAGGATGCGGCAGCCGGCAATACCATTCGCCCTGCTGTGGGATGATGTACCGTTGGCCAAGATAGCCGTTGATAATCGGGTACCAGCCCCATTCGTAGCGATCGGCATCGGCGCTGGAACAAAGCAACATATTGTCGCCGGTTTTTTTGGTAACAGTCACTTTTTCGGGAGCCTGCTCACTGCTGATGCTGATAGTTTTTAATATCGGCGTCTGTTCGCAGCCAAAGCGGCTGATGGTAGCTACCGACAATGTAACATCACCCGGCTGATTGCTCCAGTCGATAATTGCTACCGAACCATCGAGCACCGGTGTAAGAGTGCCGGCATCAGGCGTCAATTGCCATCTGAAAGTTTCGCCGGGAGCAGCACCCGTTACCGAATAAATCACTCCAGCCTGTTGGCTGCACACCTGCATCATCCCATCGAAGTCGCGCGCCGGTGGCAATGAATTGACTTTTAAAGTGAATAATGCTGTATCTGTAGTTCCATAGTTATACATCACCAGCGCGTAGTTGGTTGTAACCAATGGCGAAAAAATGGGCTGGGTAAAAACGCTCAATGAGTCGGAACTGAGGCCGGTGTCCACAGGCTGCGAAAGCCAGCGGAAGCCACGCTGCCCATAGGTACCGGTGATGCTAACAAGAGGATAGTTCAAATCACCGGGAGCCAGCGCTCCACCAGCACAAATGGCAAGCGTATCTGAGACGTTACTAAATATTATCTTCGGATCGATAGGCACGGCCGTGAAATCAGCATGGACACTGTCCGTTTGCTCTGTCTCGAAGGTATAACTGGCCGGTTCGAAATAAAAATTCTCTTTGCGCGGCGTGATGGCTCCAACCCAACCATAGGCAGCCTGATACGAGTATTTGCCACCATTGGCACCCTGGGTGTAAACTGAATCTTCGCCAATATAGATCGTAACGCCATCAGCAGGCGTGCCGGCCTGGCCATCAATCAATACCTTGCCGGAGATATTTATAAAATTGGCACTGTTTTTCTTTTGCTGAAAATAGAAATATTGCTGTGCAATCCCATCTTCCGAGCGGAAGGTAAGGTAGGAAGAGCGGCTAAGAAATGAACTTTCATTTTCATTGATGGTAAGCAAAATTGTATCATTTCCTGAAGCTGTGGTATCGCTTAGCTGATACCATTCTCTGCCGGGAACTTTTTCGATGGCGTAATTTAAAATATTAGAAAACAACGATAACTCCACCTGAGCACCATCAGCCTCAATGGAGGTCAGTCCCGCCGGCAGCACCGCCAAATATGGTTGCGACGACGAAGCCTGAAAAACGGAAACCTGGTCAGAAACGTTGGTATCGCTTACGCTAAAAATATTTATAAATCCATAGCGCGAATCCAGTTGATTATTGGTATCCACCTGCACCATGAGCTGCTCTTCGACGCGCTGAACCGACATCCAGGAAGCGGCGGCTGTATAATCCCAAGCATCCACATTGGTGGTGGTAATGGTGAAAGGCATCAAAGCTCCGCCATAAAATGATACTTCCTGCTCGTTGGGCGCACCCAAAATGTAAGACGCAAGGCCTGAATATTGAAAAACAGCAACCGAATCGGTGACTCCGGGAAAATCTATAGCAGCAACAAGGATAATTGCCTGTCGGGATTCGTAAGAAATATTTTGATCGACCTCCAGTGCCAGCAATCCCCCACCCTGCTCCGTTACCGAAATCCAATCAGGCACCGAGGCCGGAATTACCTGCCACACGCCTGTATTGGCAGCAGTAACCGTAAACAACACACCGGCAGTGGCTTTATGCGATACAAGCTGCTCACGTGGTGCGCAAAGCAGATATCGATCCAGTCCGGCATATTGAAAAATCATCACCGAATCGATGATTTCCGGCAAGTCGGTAGCACGCAAAATAATGGTTGCCAGCCGCGACTCCAGCGTTGTATTGGCCGAAATAGAGAGGGTAAGTATTTCGCCACCGGCTTCGGTCACGCTAATCCAATTTGTTGGTACCGACTGCAACTCCACCTCCCATCCATTAGCAAGATTGGCAGTGGTAACCACAAAGCTCGCCGCCGGATTTCCCGTGTGCGCTACCACAATTTCGCGGGGCGCTGCAAGCAACGTAGCCGCAGGAGCAGCCAGTTGAAAAATTTGTAAAGAATCCATTACCGCCGGGTTGGCAGGATCGATAAGCCGGATAGTAGCCTGGCGCGTCAGGAAGGCGACGTTGGGACTTACGTCAAAACTAATTAATGTATCGTTGAGCACATCCTGTTGTATCCATGCCGGGATGGTAGCGGCATCGGGCTGCCAACTGCCGGTGTTGACGGCCTGCACCAGAAAATTGATGCTGTCGCTGCCGGTAGAGGGAACAATCTGCTCGCGGGGCGCCACCAGCAAAAAAGTGTCAAGCGCCGAATATTGATATATTTTAATCGTATCGTCGGACTGAGGATGATCAGTAGAAAAAATCCTGATAAAGGCATTGCGCGTTTGGGTCAAAATGTTGGTGTCAACTGAAAACTGAAGATCGTCGCCACCTGATGCCATTAGTGCCACCCAGGCGGGGAGGGTGGAAGCATCAACTTGCCAGCTTACAACGTTGCGCCTGGTTATGGAAAAATCTACCTGGGCAGCACCTGTAAATCCAACCCTTTGCTCGCGCGGCGCAGCTATCAAAAAGGTATCGGGCAAAGCATACTGGAAGATGAATACCGAATCATAAATTGCGCTGTTGTTGTCTTTGTGCAAATAGACCACAGCCTGACGGATAGTGTCGATGTCGTTTGGCGCAATTTCCAGTTTTAACAAATCATTCCCAAATACTTGAATAGCAATCCAGGGAGGCACCGAGGCTGCATCGACAATCCACCCCGAAATATTTACAGCAGTAACATCGAAAGTTAACGCAGTGTCGCCTGCAGCACTTACAAGCTGCTCGCGGGGCGAAGCCAGCAGAAAGGTATCCAAAGCCGAATATTGATATACCAATGCCGAATCGGTGACGGAGGGATGATCGGGAACCAGAAGACGAACCGTACCCTGGCGTGTATTGGTAAGAGGATTTTCGTCCACGTTGAGTTCTAAAATATTATTTCCTGATGCTGTCACCTGCATCCAATTGGGAAGTGTAGATAGATCAACCTGCCATTGGTCGATATTCACCGCAGTAATATCAAAGGTAAGCCCGGTAGTCGCTGTATGAAGTACGTGTTGCTGCCGCGGCGCTGCAAGTAAAATGGTATCGGCGCCGGCCACCTGCACCACCAGCACCGAATCGTAAACCGAGGGATCATTAACACCAAAAATTTTGATTTGCGCCTGACGCGTAATATTGTCGGGATTGGCCAGTACTTTCAAAAGCAGCAAAGTATCCGTGGGCTGCTGCTGCTGTATCCATTGCGGAAGCATCCCATCGTCAATGATCCATCCACCGGTGTTAAAATCTTTTATTACAAATACGACTGCGTCGCTGCCGATGCTCATCACCTGCTGCTGCCGGGGAGCCGCCAGCAGATAACTGTCGTTGGCGGCGTATTGCAACACCACAACTGTGTCGGCTATCGCCGGATTGTCTGTGGCGACAAGCACTACCTCCGCCTGTCGTGTCTGATTGCTCTGGTTGGGTGATACCTCCAAACTTAGCACTTCACCCCCTTGTGCTAAAACCGTTAACCAGGGTGCTAATGCGCCGGCATCAACCTGCCAACCGCTGATATTGGCGGTAGTTACCTGAAAATCTATTTGTGGGCTACCGGCATGTTCAACACTCATCAAGCGTGGTGCGGCCAGCAATGCCGGAACAGGTGCTCCGTTTTGAAAAATCACTCCTGTGTCGGCAACAGCAGGATTGGTAGCATCAAAAACTTTAAAAACAACTTGCCGCGGCGAATTTGATGTATTAGGAGCAACTCCAAAAACAAGCGTACTTCCGTTAATAATGGTATCGATGATCCATTCCGCCGGTTCGAGTAATGCGACCTCCCACACTGGCACATTCGCACTATTGATCGTAAAAACGTCAGATAAACCACCCGCATAGCTTATTGTAGTAAATTCGGGATTTAGCAAAACGTAAGCTGCAACTCCCGCTTGCACCACTTTTATTTCGTCAAAAACACCTGCTGCTGGGTCACTGATGGTGATAATAGCTTCCCGCGCCGCCGCATTGGTATTGAGATCAATGGCTGCCTGAAGGGCGGTGTCGCCTATAAG
This sequence comes from Clostridia bacterium, assembly GCA_009928785.1. Taxonomy (GTDB): domain Bacteria; phylum Bacteroidota; class Bacteroidia; order Bacteroidales; family 4484-276; genus SABY01. The sequence continues at coordinate 32,817 of SABY01000004.1, forward strand.
TTGTGGCGTTATCCATGGGCTGTTGGTTGTGGCAGTTAAGATGCCTGTATTTTGGGTGGCAATAATAAAAGGAGCAGGTAATTGCGCATCATCCCAACCTACAAACTGTATGCGTGGTGATAAAAGGATATAAGGCTGCGAGCATGGCATTCGATAAACAAAAAGTGTGTCGGTGATTACAGAATCCTGAACGCTGCAAATTACCACAGTATCGCGCGCCATGCCGGGGAGGCTGCTTGCAGGCAAAGTAACATTAATGGCATCGTTACTTAAAACTTGCACCGCGGCCTGCTGCGAACGATACAAAACCCTTATGCTGCCCACATTGTATCTAAAAATATCCACATTAAAACTTCCTCCTGCACAAGGCAATATTTTCAAATCAGGCGATAGCAGAATAAAAGCTGCCTGCTGCATGACCAGAAGCGTATCGGATATGGAAGGGTCGGAAGCATCGCGCACAATCACCAGTGCTGTGCGGCCCATTCCGGTAAGGTTTGGTGAAACCTGCAACCTGAAAGAATCATCCGTAACACTCGGCTGATGCACCTGAAGCCAATTAACACTTTCGTTAACCGTCCAGGCATCCACATTAATATGTGTTACCGCGAAAACTTCGGACAATCCTCCCTGTGGCGGTTCTATGCTATAATCGGGCGAAACAATGATCAGTTGAGCCGGCATAGGCTGTTGCAAAATGAAGGAAGAAAACAACAGGGTAACTTTATCTGAAGTTGCCGAAATCTTTACTTCGCCCGTTCGGGGGGCAAAGGTGGTATTGGGAGAAATCGTGACTATAATGGATTTATTGATTGTATCAATTTCAGGATTTGTTATCCAGCTTGGATTGCCGGGGAAAGTGACCACGATTGAGTCCTGCCAAAAATTCTCTGAAATTACGTATTCAAACATTGCTGAAGTAGCATCATAACTTACCACTTTAATTTCGGGAATCATATAAATGGTATCGCCGAGCTGGTACTCAGGGTTGTAAACGGGCATGCCGTCGTTAGTTAAAATTTCTAAGACCTTTTTTTCATCAAGTCGCCCATTGGAGTGGGCTGCTATTTCAGCAATTGATAATTTATACGCATCCGATGAGAAAAACTCCGGTGAAGTTTGTGCTACGACCTCCTTACCATTAAAGCAGGAAAGCATTAGAAAAGTGACAAAAACCGATAAGTAAAATCTTTTTTTCATAAGCTGATTATTTTTCTGAATCCGTCGAACCACGAAGAATTATAGAACAATCGGGCAGCCATGCCTGCAACTGTTGCAACTGAGCGTCAGACAGAGCATCCGATACGATAAGTAAACCGGAAAGCTGTTGCAGATTTTTAATTTCAACAGGCAACTGCCGCAAGTTGGGCATATCAAGGCTAAGCATTTTCAACCGGACGAGTTTGCCAAGTTCCGCAGGCAGTGAAGTCATTTGCTGCGATGAGATATATAACCGCTGCAACTGTGTGATGTCGAAAAATTGATCGGGCAAGACCTGTAAATCTGCTTCGGCCAGCATCAACCCTGTAAGTGCCGGTAGTCGGGCAATGAGTTTAAATGTTGCATTGATATCCGACAAAGGAGCTACGCTTATGCTTAGATAATTCAGGCGCGACAGCCGTGTGATCGAATCGGGCAGTTTTTCCAGCGGATTGTATGCTGCCGATAGGAGTGTCAATTGACTGAGATCACTTATCTGGTCGGGCAAATATGCGATTTGATTGTGATCGATAAAAAGATGATCGAGTTCTTTTAAAGCTCCAATTTCGGATGGCAATGCAGTGAGTTGATTATTATTCAATATCAACCCGCGCAATCCGGTGGCATTTTTTATTTCCGGCGGGAGTGCCGCTATCTGGTTGTTGCTCACATCGAGAAGCCTGAGGTTTTTGAGCTGCCCCAAAGCCCTATTGGGCAATCTCACCAGCGAATTATTGCTAAGGTCAAGATTGCGCAGATTTTTTGCACCAGCGATTTGTTCAGGAAAATCCGTTATGTCCCCCCCCGACAAATCCAATTCCCGAAGATTGGCAAGTCCATCTTTCTTCACTGAGATAAGCACCGCAGGGCTCACAATCACCATCAACTTGTTGCGTCGGCTGATGTCGGGCTGCTCCGAAGAAGTATAAACAACGCCGCGCTTCAGGTGCTGCAAAGCACCGCTGATGTTATTGGCTGAAAGTTGATCACTTTCGTGCAAATCCAAAACCAGCAGGTTGTCCATCAGAAGCATCTGATCGGGCAACGATTCCATTGCATCCACCCGAATCAGCGTTACATTTTCGTCGCGATAGAAATCGGCAACATCAGCATGCGTCGAGAAAATAATCTTGCGCTGCGACACACTAAAAGTTTCACACAAATATCCGAGGTCGAGGTTTGGATTACCACGCAGATCGAGGTATTTGAGCGCAGGCATCCTGGCGATGGCTTGTGGCAACGAATCGATTTGGTTGTATGAAACGTCGATGCGCGATAAAACGCTAAGCCCCTGCAATGCATCCGGCAATCGTTTTATATTATTATTATTAAGAAAAAGTGCTGTCAATCGGGTGAGCTGCGTGAGCGAGGCTGGCAAAGAGTTGATTTGGTTGTGCCCTGCATCTAACCGGATTATCTTTTCCAATTTTCCAATGGTTTCGGGCAGCATGGTCAATCGGTTACCCGACAAATTCAATATTTCTAATCCGGTCAAACTACCGATTTCAGTCGGAAGTTCCGCAATATGGTTTTGATGCAAATCCAAAATGGCAAGACTTTGTAGCCGATGATCCTTCAGCTCCAGATTTGTAATTTTATTACCACTCATAGCAAGATTGGTCAGTCGCGTGAGTTGTTTAAGCTGTGCCGGAAAATTGAGCAATTCATTATTGTTCAGTTTCAAAAAAGTAAGGCTTTCGAGCCGGCCAAAGCCGGCAGGAAGTGTAGATATTTTATTGTTGGCGGCATCCAGTTCGTCGAGAAAGTACAAATTGCCAATGCTGTCGGGCAAGGCAGATAGCTTGTTGTTATTAATAAATAATTCGTTGAGCCTGATGAGCTGCGTAATATTTTCGGGCAGCGCTATTAATTGGTTATCACTTACGTCGAGCAAATTAAGTTGGTGAAGCGCCGAAATATCTTCCGGAATAGTGGTGATATTATTACCACCCAAACGGAGCATGGTAAGATTTTCGAGATTTAGAACAGGCTTAGGAAAATCGGTAAGTTGGTTGGAAGAAACATCCAGCGCCAACAAATCTGCGAGAAGGCTCAGGCTATCAGGCAGCACGCTGAGGTGATTTTGGCTAACATCGAGTAAGGTAAGCTGCGAGAGGTTGCCTATTTCTTGTGGCAATTGTTTCAAATTATTACCTCCAACCGAAAGCGCCTGAAGTTGTGAAAGCCCGGTAATGGCGACAGGCAGTGAAGAAATTTGGTTTTTTGAAATATCAAGCCATTGCAACTGATCAAGTACCGACAGGTCGGATGGAAGATTGCTGATAAAATTTCCGGCAAGGTTAAGCTCCCGGAGGTGACAAAAATCCAGGATAACCTCAGGAAAACGCCTAAGCTGGTTGTAGTGAAGCCGCAACTGCCGCAGCTCTTGCAAAGTCGCCAGTGAATCGTCAAAGTTCCCAATCAGATTGTTTCCCAAATCCAAAGTGTGTAATGCGACAAGCTGCCCGACTTGTGGTGGTATTTCTTTTATAAAATTATTGTTCAAAAATAGATTATTCAAATGGGGCAGTTTGCCAATACTGTCGGGCAATTGCTCCAGCCGGTTGTCGCTCAGATCGAGCAACTGCAAGTTGGTAAATTGCCCAAGATTGGCTTCAATTCTCCGTATTTTGTTTTGTTTAAGGATGAGAAATTTCAACGCACGCAGCGTATCAAAACCCTGAGCGACCACTTGAAGATCATTGTCGGAAGCAATCAAAACATTGATTTTGGCATTATTAAAAACAACTTCCGGCAGCTCTTTGAGCTGTTTGCCACTGATGTCCAATGCGCGGGTGTCGGAGGTGAGGGTGCCAAAGCCGTCGGCAAGTTGATAATTGTTGCCAACAGTATCCACCAGAAACAGCCTGCTGCCAATGCGTGCACGTGCCAGGCCATAATTATCAAAAGGCCGGGCTTCGTCGTACCGGTAACCGATCACAGCTTTTCCCGATGTATTAATAAAACCATACTTGTTGTCTTTGTAAGCCAGCGCTAATCTGCCGTCGTAAAAATAAAATGCGCCAATGATGGAGGCTTTCTGCTGGTTGGCCAGCTTCAGATCCATCTGTTGTAACCTGATAGCTTCGCGGCAGTGATCTTTCCAATAGATGGCTGAGTCCTCCTTGCCAGGACTGGTAGCCCACTCGTAGGCCTTATCAAAATACTGAAATGCTTTGATGAAATCGGGCGGGTCGGCATTGAGCAACTGGCGGGCTTTGTCGAAGTTGCGCCCGAAGTTGTCGTTCTGAGCCTGCACCAACAGCACTGCCAGTAGCGAAAAAATTAATAAGATGGCTTTTTTTGCTTTCATGCTAATTATATTTTTATCGCCCTTACTTGTTCCAGCAAGCGGGTAGCCCTGTCGAGCTCTGCCTGATCGTTCATTTCCTGATAAAACTTGATATCTTTTTGGTAAGCTCTGATTGCTTCGCTTTTCACGTCGTCAAATTTTTCGACTGTCGCCGAACGATTGGGGTCTTCGCGATATGCCTGCCGAAGCAATTCAAGGGCGACAATAAATTTTTTCTGTGCAAAATTCGTATTGGCTTCGGCCAATATCTGTTGAATTGCTGTCGAACGCGATGCCAGCAGCCGGCAATTTGCGATGCTGTCATCCAGCGCTTTGAAATCTTTCACACTGTCGGCCAATGCCTCGGTACGCAGGGCTTGCAGGTCGAGGTCTGCAACAGTATTGGTTTTATCCGCACCCGAAAAAAGCATCGTAAAAATGTTACAATGCACAGTATCACTTATCGGCGAAGTAGCCACCTGCGCGTGCAGCCATCGCTTGGCCTCTTCAAACGACTCCACAGCCTTGTCATAGTCAGCCTGCCTGCGCATACGGGTGGCACTATTGACGAAGATGTTGTATTGGGCATTTTTAAAAGCAATCAGATTTCTTACAGCCTCCTGCTCTTTGCCCTGTGCAATATCGCGCTGGCGGGCGGCATCGCAAAAATTGACGAAACCCCAGTATCCCAATCCCAGCGAAATCAACAGAGAAATACTTACGATAATTATTATGGTTCGCTGTAGGCGCATCTTGCGAAGCCGCTCACGTTCTTTGCGCCGCTGCTCCTTTTGCATCTCTGCCATCTTCGCCTCCTGTTCGCGGGCAGCAGCTTCCTGTTTTTCGCGAAGCTCTTTCAGCTCCTGTTGCCGCTGCTCTTCCATATGCAGGCGCTCCTGCTCCTGCAGATAAGCTTTCTGCGATTCCAGAATTGGTTCTACCAGCGTGTCGTGGCTTATTTCGTAGCTGAACCGATCGAAACTGTTGCGCTCGGCACGCAAAAGGTGGGTATCCACCAAAATCTTAAGCGATGTTTCGCTGATATAATCCTTGCAAATTTCCTCATCCAACGAGATGCGCTGGCGGTTGCGAATCAGCTCGTCTTCGATAAGTCGTCTGGCGCCGGGCTGCTCTTTGGGCGGTAGTTTGCCAGTGGAATCATTATAAAAATTAAGAAATATATTTTTAAATTCCGGCAAATCTTCCTGCCTTATTTCCACTGACTCATCACCTTTCGCTGCGGCCTGTTTTTGTATCGCAATTTCTTCGATGCGATGACAAACAATCTGCAACTGTGTGGTTTCGATAGGCTGGGTGCCTTCATCTGTAAGCTTAAAAATGATCTTTTCGAGCGCTGCTGGATGATAGGTGAAAGGCTTAGAACTTAACAACGGCGAAGGATCGAGGGCGGGCTTAACAATGGCATCGCTTGCCTGCTGCTTATCGAGTGGCTCTATAACACAAAACACCTGTTGGATGTCAGGAATTTTGTCGGAGAGATGATTGAGCAGGCTGAGGCGGTCGGAGCGAATCGCCATTACCGTCTTAACATTTAGCGGGTGGTGCAGGCTGCTGATGGTTTGCCGGTTCAGCAGGTCTGGCTTGCTTTCGCGCGTGAGCGCTATGGCAGTAGCCACCTCGTCGGGGATACGCCGCTCGGTAAGATCGTAAAACTGATTTTTGAACTCCTGTATTTCCTTGTCGGGATAGGTAAACAGCTCTTCAAACTGATCGAAAACCAGAAAAAAAACTTTCTCTTCCCCACTTTCAGCATCTTTTGCAAATCCGGCTTGTTGCAATCTTTTAAACCAATACCACAACGAATGCTGGCCGGCGCCCTGCTGTATGAGTTCATCGAGTACCGAAGCGGGGAGCTTTTTAAAATCGGTAGTAGCTTTTTGCAATGCCTCCACTACACGATCTACAGGGCTGGAAGCCCCCTTAACAGAAGCAAATAAACGGATACTGATGGGAATATATTCCTTGGGTAGCCGCGGAATGATACCCGCTTCCAAAAGCGAAGTCTTGCCCAGCCCCGAGCGCGAATAAAGCAGCACTTTCTTTTCCACACGGATAAGCGTCAGCAAACGGTCAATGTCACGATCGCGGCCGTAAAATATTCTGCTCTGTTGGCTGTTGAAAGGCGCAGCTCCCGGATATCGTGGTGTTGCCATATTACGGTTTTGCGTGCTTTTTAAATTGCGCTATCTTCTGACCCACGCTCACGGCTTGTGCTTCAATTGCTGCCAGCTCTTCAAGTTTATCTTCATCACTTATTTTGTTGCTGATGGTTTGAAGTTTTCGGAAGTTATTTTGCAAAAATGTCTGAGTGAGATTGCGCAAAATGCCTTCCTGCGCAGCATTTTGGACGAGCCATTGCACAAAAGAAGCAAAGGCATTATCCACAAAAGTGATGTTGAATTGCTTTTCGATAAAAAGCTCTATGTCGTGCCGGATGGTTTTGTTGCCAACAATCATCCGCGATCCGCCACCTTTCTTCTGTTCAAAATCGAGAATAAAAAGCAGCAGACGGTTGTACCATTTATCAAAATCAAAACCTATAAAAAGTAAATGCGTGGCATCCTGAATACGTTTTTTGATGCCGGCAGGAATCGAAACTTTGCTTAGGTAATGATAAAAATTTTCGTGTGTAAAAATGTATCGCCCGTTGCTGGCGGCATTGCCAAGTATGTTGTAAATAATGGGAACTTCCACCTCGTCCACCTGCTGACGGGTGCCATCGTGTGCCAAAAAAATATGATCCAGGTCGTAGTCATTATAGATTTGTTGGATGGTATCGTCGGGACAAAGCGAAATAATCAAATTAAAAGGAACCTGCGCGAGTTGTTCGAGCAGTTGCCGGCCGGATTGGTTTTTGCCAGGAAATACTTTGCTGTAATAATCCAGCACGTCGTACAAAATTTCTTCGTCGGCATCAGGCGTAAAAAAGCCTTCGTTTTCGATGTATTCGATGTCGTCAAAATCCTCGGTAAGCTCTTTATAAAAGGAGCGGTGCAAAGAACTGCCCTGGCCATCGACAGAAATCTCCGGGCCGATAAACAATACGCAGCCGTCGTGCCGCAAAGCCTGCATAAGTTTGCGCCATTTTACCGAAGCATACGCCGGGTCGTCGGGCGGTTCAAACTCACCTGCAGGCGCAGGGTCGGCGGCATACTGCTGGCTAAGCTGCGAGAGGTCTTCCACCATCGTATCCACCATCGCCTTTAGGCTTTGCTTCTTTAGCTTTACATCGGGAGGCAGATCGTTGGCGATATTAATAATAACATCGCGCGCGGTAATGTCCTGCAAAACCACATTTTTGTCACCCGTAATATTGCTGGTGTTCATCGTCATCATCTATCGACCTATGCTGATGTTTCCCTGTGAGTTGATGTCCTGCATCGAGACATTACTGTCACCCGTCACCGTCATGGTGTTGGTTTTGGTGATGAGTTGCATTCCTTCGCGTTGCATCACCTGCTGTACTTCGGCGACTTTTTCGGCCAACTGAGCCTGCAGTTCCTTGTTATCTTCGAGCATAAATTCCAGGTTGGCTTTGATGCTGTTTACGGCTTCCTCGGTATGGTTGTCCTGCTGCTGTATTTGCTCCAGCTTGTCGGTAGCTGATTTTTTGCCCAGTATATTGCCAATCCAGTTCACTACGCCATCCACTGCTTTGCCTACTGCCGGATTTTCCATAAGCTTGTTGGCCTGACTCAGTATTACGCCAGTAAGTGTGATAAGTTCCATCATGTGCTTTATTTGTTTTTAATTAATACTCAGATAATATTAATGCTTCAATGAGCAATCCCTTGGATAACAGTTCAAATTCTTTATTTAAAACAATTTTAAATAGGTTGAGGATGCTTAATGAGGTGTGTGCTGTGTTATTTAAATGTTAATTAATGCCCGAATTTCAATATTATCAACAGAAATGAAATTGTAACTCCAATCAGCTAAACGCCCTTCGTCACGACTCCTACGCATTGCGTCTTGCGTTCTGCGCATCATCTTGCCTGCGGCACCAGCGAAATGGCTTTGGTTACAGCCGAAAATCCATAGCGATTGCGGATGCGGTCGAGCGCCTGATAGAGGCTCACCATTTCGGGCGTGTCGTCGAAAAGATCGAGCTGCTGCACGCCGCTCACCAGATGGCTGAAGCGTACGCCTATAAGCCGGATGAGCATGCGCCGCTGGTAAAGCCGTCCGAAGAGTTCCAGCGCCACGCGCGCGAGCACATGGTCGAACGAAGTGTAGGTGATGGTTTTTTGCAGCGTATGGGTGTCGAAGTTGGCATAGCGAATCTTTACGGTGACACAGCCGGTAAGCTTTTGCTTTTTGCGCATCTGGAAAGCAATTTTTTCGATCATCGTACTCAGCACTTCGCGCAGGTGCAGCACGTCGATGGTGTCCTGCTCGAAAGTAGTCTCGGTGCTGATGGATTTGCGCTCGGAGTAAGGCACCACCGGCGCGGTGTCGATGCCGTTGGCTTTCTTCCAGATGTCGAGGCCGTTTTTGCCCATGAGCTTCTCCATCATATCGGGCGGTATCAGGCTCAGGGTGCGGATGTCGGCCACGCCCATCGAGCGTAGCAACTGATATGTTTTGAGACCTATCATCGGGATTTTGCGTATCGACAAAGGCTCCAGAAAAGGGCGTACACGCGGCTGCTCCACCTGTAGCTCGCCGTTGGGCTTGGCTTCACCGGTGGCTATCTTCGACACGGTTTTGTTTACCGACAAGCCCAGCGAAATAGGTAGTCCCGTTTCGCGTATGATGCGTGTCCGCAGCTCGTGCGCCCATTTCATCGTACCAAAAAAACGCTCCAGCCCCGTCAGGTCCAGGTAATGCTCGTCGATGGAAGCTTTTTCGTACAGCGGCGCCTGCTCGGCAATTACTTCGGTGACCAGCCGCGAGTACTTGCTGTAGTTCTCCATGTCGCCACGCACCACCGTGGCCTGGCTGCACAGATTCAAAGCCAGCTTCATGGGCATGGCCGAGCGCACGCCAAAGCGCCGCGCCTCGTAGCTGCAACTGGCCACCACGCCCCGGTCGCTGGCGCCGCCAATAATTACAGGCTTGCCCGCCAATGAGGAGTTCATTAGCCGCTCCACCGACACAAAAAAAGTGTCTAAATCCAGATGGACAATCGTGCGACCCGAAGCAGAAAAGTTTTCGTCGGTCAACATTTATTTTTAAAATTTTCTATTGGTATTCCAAAATATTTTTACTTTTGACTATTTTTTAATCATTATTCCGGTTACAAGATAAACATATCAAAATTACCAACAGCAAGTTGTTAATAAATATTTTGGAGGTAAAAAATGTATTTCAGCACCAACATCCGCTTATTGCGTAAGCGCAAAGGCCGCACCCAGGACGACGTAGCGACCACCCTTAACATCAAACGCTCGACCTACAACAACTACGAAAACCAGATTGCGCGGCCAGGCATCGACAGCCTGCTGGCTTTTTCGGATTATTTCGGTGTAGCCATCGACACGCTTATCAAAGTTGACCTGCGCAACCTCACGCCCAGCCAGCTCTCGCAGCTCGAAAAGGGCTACGACGTTTACATCCGCGGCAGTAGCCTGCGCGTACTGGCCACTACTGTGGATCAGGAAAACGACGAAAACATAGAGCTGGTGAACGAGAAAGCACGCGCCGGCTACACCAATGGCTTTGCCGACCCGGAGTTTATCCGCATCCTGCCCACCTTCAAGCTGCCATTTTTATCAAAAGAAAAGAAATACCGCACCTTTCAGATTCAGGGCGACTCTATGTTGCCCATCCCACCCGGCTCATACGTTACGGGGGAATTTATTCAAAACTGGGACTTCATCCGCAACGGCGAAGCGTGCATCGTCCTCACGCTCAACGAAGGCATCCTTTTTAAAGTCGTCGAAAACCAAATTGCAGAGAAAGGAATGCTGCGACTACACTCGCTCAATACCATCTACATCCCCTACAGCATTCATATTGGCGAGATCAAAGAGGTTTGGAAGTTTGCACATTACATCAGCGCCGAGCTGCCCGGACAAAGAACCTCCGAAACCGAGATCATCGACAGCATCCGCGAGATACAAAAAGATGTGAAGGGAATTAATGAAAGGCTGGGATCAATAGAGAAATCCTAACAGCCATAAAGGAATTGCATTGGAAACCACATGCTCAATATCATCTCTAACAACATAGGCGTCGGGGGCACCCTCCAATTGCTTTGATGTTTTAGTTTTCCCATCAATCTCCAGAAGAATTTTGTCATCCACCAGGAAATCTCCCGTCTTTGGCAAGGTCACATTATGAGCCATGCTCAAGCTGCTCAGCGCAAACGTTTCGCGTAATGTGCCAGAGGAGGGCTCCTGATTGCTAAGAGCGTATAACAGGTTGCAGTTATTCAAAAATATTTTTTCTGGTTTTTGTAATGCAGCAATGCTTTTACCTGCGGGGTACAGTAATTTTAATAATCTTGCTTCATCAAGAAAATACAAATAGTTGGTCAGTGAGTTACGGTGTATGTTCGTTTTTTCGGCCAGCTTTACCAGGTTCGGCTTAAACGGAACTTGCTGTGCTATAATGTAAAGAAGCTGCAGGATTTTTTTTCCGTTTCTCACATCAAAACCCTGCACACCGGCCATGTCGTATTCCACAATAAATCGGGTGAGCTGGCGCAAACGTTGCAGGTATCCCTCCGGGTCTTCGATATAAAACGGATAATATCCAAATTTCAAATAATCGTCAAAATGTTGTAAAGGTCGAAAATCAGGTGGCAGAATCAATTTATTTTTCTGCTCCGTATCCATCATCATTTTAAAATCAATCGGCTCAATTTTTATTATGTCATGGAAATCGAGGTACTCACGATAGGATAAACCAAATAACTCATGCATTAAAGCGCGGCGGGTAAGATCGCCTTCCTGCCGCGAAATATCTATGATGGATGAACCTGTAAAGATGATCTGCAAATCAGGATACCGGTCGTAAATAATTTTTATTTCTTTGTCCCATTGGGGATATTTATGAACTTCATCCAGCACCAGGGTCTTTCCACCCTCTCTGTAAAATTTGGCTACCGTGTCAACCACTGTATTGGTCAAAAAATAGAGTTCGTCAAGCGAAAAATAAGCTGCTTTATTCGAAGTTCTTTTCTGTTCGTAGAGCCACTGAAGCAGCATGGTAGTCTTGCCCGTACCTCTGGCACCTTTGATTCCGATAAGCCGATTGTTCCAGTTAATTTTATCGAAAAGATATCTTTTGAATTTCAGTGATACCCTACTGGTTAATAGTTCTGATTGATTTAGTAATTCATACATAGCACAAGTGTTTGTGCAAAAATACAATATTTTGCACATCCGCTTGTGCATTTTTGACTTTTACAAATTTTCACCGGCAGCATCAGCGGGGTAGATAAATAGATGGGGATTTAGAAACGGCTAATTGAAAGCTACCATTTCCTGGGATCAAAGCCCGGCCTATTGACAATAGAAGCGCTTCCTCCGGTTGCTTTTATGGCAAGCAAACCGTGCTTCATGGCCATCTTCATGCTTCCCGATTGTTCGACCAGACAGGCCATGGCGCCGATAATTGTGTGATTTTTATATTCTGTCATCCACGTTTTGGCGTGCTCAAGTTTCGACAAAAAATGAATTACATCATCGGTACGGAGCGTGGTTTTCACCTCCACGATTACTATCTCATTTCCATTTACGGCAATGATGTCGAATTCATAATCGATATCGCCATACTTGCCATCTACGTTTTGGAGTGTGCGTTGCACCAGAATTCCTCTTTCGTTGAGTAATTTCGTCAGGTCACCTTCCACCAGCGATTCTATCAATTTACCCCATTGGGTGGTAAAAAGATCTTGTAGCTTTTTCATGCGCCGGTCGGTTTCCTTCATTTGCCGGTCGGTTTCCGACATCCGCCGGTCGGTTTCCTTCATCTGCTCGCCGGTTTCCTGAAACATCTTCCAGACATCATCAAAATTCAAAGGCCTGTTGTATTGCACAACAGGTTCATTTGCCTCGTTATTTTCGTTTTTGTTTTTCATAGCTATGATAAATTTTAGCATCAAAGTTATAAAATAATCAACGCAAAACTACTTGACGTTCTTGCATCAAAATTAAAAATCGAAAACCTCAACTTTCTGAATTTAAAGCTGTTTGTTTATTTTCCGCTCTTTTGCTTTCGGGAAACGATGGCCGAAGCAGAGATGCCGCCAATAAGAATGCCCGCAATGATACCAAGCGACACGGGCGTGGGAATGGGATAAAGATGCGACAGCAGCATTTTGACACCAACATACGCCAGCACAAACACCAAGCTCAATTTCAGATAACGGAATTTATCCATGAGCGCAGCCAGGGCAAAATAAAGTGAGCGAAGCCCCAGGATTGCAAAAACGTTGGAGGTAAAGATGATAAAAGGATCGGTGGTAACGGCAAAGATGGCTGGGATAGAGTCGACGGCAAAGAGCACATCGGAGCTTTCTATTACCAGCAGCACCAGCAGCATGGGAGTCATGGCGCGGCGACCATTGATGTGCGTAAAAAATTTGTGCCCGTCGTAATGAGGCGCTACCGGATATATTCGTTTTGCCAAACGGATAAGCCAGTTTTTGTCGGGATCAAAATCATCCATGCGGGTGGTAAGCATGCGGATGGCCGTAAAAATCAGGAAGCCCCCAAAAACATAGATCATCCACGTAAAACGCTCCACCAATGCCACGCCGGCCAGAATCATTGCGGCACGCATCACCAGTGCGCCCAGGATGCCCAGAAATAAAACCCGGTGTTGGTATTGCAAGGGCACGCGGAAATAAGAGAAAATCAAGGCGATTACAAAAATATTGTCCAGACTTAGCGACTTCTCGATGATGTAGCCTGTGAAAAACTTTAGTGCTGCGTCGCTGCCCGAAGTTATGTGATGCTTGCCCAGACCAATGTCGAACCAATTGTGGCTGTAGGCAAAATACACGAAAACGTTGAATACCAGCGAAAGGAAAATCCAAAAGCCTGTCCATAGCAGCGCCTCACGAACCTTAATGACATGGTCGCGCCGGTTGAACACACCCAGATCGAGCGCCAGCAATAAAATAATTAATATCAGAAAAGCTCCCCAGAGGATCATGGCAGTAATGAATTATCCAATAATTATTTCCACTTTAAAAATGCGGGCAAAGGTATTTCATTTCGTCTTACTTTGGAGTAATCCGACCAGCCGATTTTTTTATAACCCGACAACTTCTTCATCGCACCAGCTTAGCCTGATACGTTTTTTTATTGCCTCGTTCGTCGGTTACTTCCAGTTTTAGCAAACTGCTGCCTTTGGGCATTCGCGCGTCGATGGTATAAACGAGCAGCTTATTTTTTGCGTCATAATCCATCAATATCCACTTGTCGTTGATGGTGCCCCGGTAGTCGGCTATCCCCGAAAGGGCGTCGTGGATGCGAAAGGTGATATTTTTTTGACCCGATACATTTTTGCCATTGGCAATATTAACAGCAGCAATGGACGGAGCCACCGAGTCGATAACCACGGAGTAGTTCCCAAATGACCGAATCGAAGCCACCAGCCAGCCATCTTCCCACTTTCCGCCAACCGAAATCAGGTCGCCTTTGGGTGGCACTTGCACCACAAGTGCTTTACTTTTGTGGCTGGCCGGAAGTTGCTGCGGCTTCAAATATATTTTGCCATAATCGTGCATGGGCACACCCACATGGTGAACCTTATAAAGTGGCGTGTAAAAACTTTTGCCCGCCGGCGATTGCGAAAAGGTAAAACTAAGCGTGTCGTAAAGCGTTCCGCGGGGAAGCTCCAGCCTAAAGTTCTCAGCCAAAAACTCGTTGTCCGTATCCCATTCAAAAACTCTTACGGGTTTTGGATTAACTGTCATTTGCATCGCAATGCGAAAATCGGGCACCGCTGCCTGCACATAAAATGTAAGCACCGAAGCATTGCAATTGGCGTCTTCTACCACATATTGCAGACGGTGCAACTTGCCGTCATTAAAATAGACCAGGCCTCTATTTGTAGTTGTTTCATAAACCGAAAGCTTATTGCCCGGCGCTATGTAAGTTTTCTGAAAACGCACCTTGCGCCTTGAAAAATCTTCGTAATCGATCATAGAATTGATATAGCGCGATTCGTCAAAGGAGAACTGCTGCATTCGATGGCTGTATTGTTCCGTGGAATCCACCACCAATCGCACTGCAAAAACGCCATTCTTGTTATCGGAATCATTGAGCCTGTCATAGGCATCGATGCCGAAATAAAACGTTCCCGCAAGGGAAATTGTGTCGCCATCCTTCAACCGGTAATCAAGTCCCCATCCTGCCAAAGCAAATTCAGTTATTTTATTTCGTCCTCGAACAAAACTATTGTTGCCTACCGGATATATCTTCATACGTTGCATGGTGGGACGCGTAAAGTCGCGGATGTCGAAGCCGAATAGTAGCGGATTTACCGGAATTTCATCAGCGGTAGTACGCAATTCAAAGTGCAGATGTGGTCCTCCGGAGCTTCCGCTATTACCCGAAAAAGCTATCATCTGACCCTTTTTTATTTTAAATTGTCCCGGTTCGGGAAAGAGATTTACGGCAAACGATTCCAATCGGTATTGCTCTGCGCGCACCCACCGCGCCAGCGAATCAGCAAAGCGGTCGCAGTGGCCGTAAACCGAGGTGTAGCCATTGGGATGATCGATATAAACAGCTTTGCCAAAGCCTCCCGCCGATACCGACACGCGCGACACATAACCATCGGCAACAGCCAGCAGTGGCTTGCCGGCAGCGCCGCCGGTTTTGATGTCGATGCCCGAATGAAGATGATTGCTGCGCAGCTCCCCAAAAGTACCCGACAACAGCATCCTGAAATCCACGGGCGCACGAAAATAATCTTGTGGAAAATCCGTCTGCGCCTGCACCCACACATGCTGGGCTAATAGCATCAGCACAATCATCAACAACCTATTCATCATTATTATCCATAATTTTTATAAAAATATTTTTTTGGGCGGCAAACCGTAAAAGAAGTGGGTAGTCGGCAGCCAACAGTTCCCACGATTGGAAGTGCAAGCGATGCTAATGCTAAGAGGGATGGCATCCACGATTATCCAATTATTAAAGTAATAAGGCGTCGTTTGATTAAGAAATAAGGTTTTTATTTCCTCCGTTTTGAAAGTGCTATTTCAAATCATTAGATGCAATTTGACCGTTCGACAAGCTGGTTTCGACAAGCTCAACCACCGCAACCACCGCAATCAAATCAAACAGCTATGGTTTCGGCAATCCAACAACCCGGCAACTTTGTCCTATTTAAAACGATCGGATAATCGTCAGGAAATCATCGGCTTTCAGAGATGCGCCCCCTACTAATCCGCCATCAACATCTGCATTGGCGAAAAGCTCTGCAGCATTTTTGGCACTCACTGATCCACCGTAAAGAATGGGGATTTGCTGCGCAAGTTCTTTACCATATTGTTTGGTCAAAAGTTCACGGATGTAGGCGTGCATCTCCTGCGCCTGCTCCGAAGTAGCCGTTACACCCGTACCGATAGCCCACACTGGCTCGTAAGCAATCACAATTTTCCTGATGGTTTCCTCTTCCAAATGAAACAACGACTGTGAAATCTGTTCTTCCACCCATTTAAAATGGCCTTCCTTCTGGCGTACTTCCAATGGCTCGCCACAACAAAAAATCGGCACCAACTTGCGGCTTAGCGCCAAATCCACTTTGGCGGCAAGCATAGCAGCATTTTCTTTAAAATATTCGCGGCGCTCGCTGTGGCCAATGATTACATACTCCGCCCCTATCGATCGGATCATATCCACACTTACTTCGCCGGTATAGGCGCCTTTGTCTTTGTGGCTGCAATTTTGGGCAGCGATGTGCACCTGTGGATTAAATTTAACGTGCTCTACCGCCGCAGCCAGCGTAATAAATGGTGGCGCGAGAACAATTTCCATCTCACCCACTTTTTGCTTAGGCGGGTTTTGCTCCAGACCTTTCATCAAATCATTTATCAACTGCACTCCTTCATCGAGCGTGGTATTCATTTTCCAGTTTCCGGCAGCTATTTTCTTTCTCATAATATTCAGATTTTAAATTAACAAATAAGTCTGCAAAGCTACTATGTTAGCACCGATTAAAAAATCAGTGAAGCATACTTTAATAATTTTAAAGAAAAAGCCCGCCACGTGGCAGGCTTCCTTTCTTCTTTGCATTTTTTATCAATCACAAAAAACCCGGAGAAGAAACAGCGTTAGCTGCGCCTTATTTGGTTTCGGGAGTCGTTTCGCCTCTTTGTCGCCTCATCGCTACGTCGCCTCATCGCCTCATCGCTTCGTCGCCTCATCGCCTCATCGCCTCATCGCTTCGTCGCCTCATCGCCTCATCGCCTCATCGCTTCGTCGCTTCGTCGCTTCGTCGCTTCGTCGCTTCGTCGCTGTAATTTTCTAATCAAGCGCCTTCTTCGTTTTCTCTGCGTCCTCCTTAGTTTTCTCAAACAAAAAAATCAAAACATCAAAATGTAAATCTCACCGATCCGATAAAATTTACTCCCGGCCCGGCGATGCCGGACGAATAGGGTCGATAGCGCTGGTCGGTGATATTTTCGGCGCCTGCAGTAATGCTCAGATAGTCGGTGAACTGGTAGAGCATTTTAAAATTGAGCGTGTACCAGGATGGCGAGTAAGGATTTCCGTTGCTGTCGATGGCATACATATAGTCTTTGTCGCGCTCGGAAGGAGCCAGGTTGTCATAAGAAACTTCGCCATTGAAGATGGTATATAAATCAGCCTTTAAGCGTGCACGCGAGTAAGTTACGTGAAAGCGCCCAAACCAGGGAGCTGCATGACGCAATGGTGCGGTAGTGCCATCGTCGAGCTCTTCTTCGCCATGCTGATAGTTGAAGTGCCCGGCCAATCCGAATCCTGCCGGCAGATCAGCTTCTACATCGAACTGAAATCCATAAACAAAGGCGCTGGCTGCATTCTGTATTGCCTCCACACGGCTTAGCTCGCCATCGTACATGATACTGTCGGCGCCATTAAGCGTGTAATCGCGGCGCACTAATGCATCTTCCAGGAGCGTGTAAAAGACGGATAAATCCACTTCCAGAAAATCAGCAAACCGGCGCGTCACCGAAACCTCGGTATTATAAGCATATTCAGGTTTCAGATCGGGATTGGGAACTACCACTGCGCCAGGCTCCGAATCGAATACCTTGCCCACATCGTCCATGTTGGGCGAACGGAACCCTGTGGAAAGGTTGGCGCCAAAATGCCAGTTGTTATCTGTTTTCACACTAATGCCGGCGCTGCCTGTTAGGGCGCCGTTGGTGATGCTGGCCGTTGTGAACGGAAAAGGATAATACGTGGTATCGAAAGTGGCGTCGAGCGTAATCAGATTATAACGCAAACCTCCCTGGAAAGTGACGTTCCGGCTTATAGCACGCACATAGCTGGCATAGGCCGCATAGCTGTTGTAAGTGCTGCCATCAGGATAACGCGAAGCGGCTGGAACCACCACATTGGTTTCGATATTCTCATCGTCGCCGGTAGAATGCACTTTGTTGAGCGCCATTTCCAGGCCATAATAAAGTCGGTTTTTTTCGTCGAATTTTTTATCAAAATCCAGGTTGGCCGTCACCACATCCACTTTTTCGGTGCGGTTGATTAGCCAGGGTTTGCCAAAGTCGCGGTCGTGGCGGCTTTCCTCAAAAAACTGATGCGCCACTGTAAACGCAGCTCTATCGTACAATCCGGTAGCTTTTTGTGTGGTAATGGCAAGATTATTCATCATCCAAACCTGCGGGCCGTAATACCACTCGGCCGAACGCAATTTCGCTCCTTTATACCGGATCAACCGGTCGTAGCGCGAGTAATCAGAAGTTGTAGAATAATGAAAGCCATAGTTAAAATCCCAGTCTTTGTTGGGTTGGAAGCGAATCTTCTGCATCACATTGTATTTGGAATAGCCTGTTGGAACCTGCACCATAGGATCGCTGTTGGGAACTACAGAGTCCTGGCCATTAATACGCGTAGCATATTCTGGTCGCAGATATTCATCGGGGCCATGGCTGCCCATTTTCAGGTCGTCGAAGTTGGTGAAGCTGGCGCTGGTGCGCAATGCCCATTTTTTCCAACCTACATTTACATCAAAATGGCCGGTGGTTTCGTTGCTTGCCGAAGCGTAGCGTGCTACGGCAGCACCTTTTACCAACGGTTTTCCGTTGACTGAAAGCAAAGGTTTGAGCGTATAGAAATTCATCACCCCGCCAATAGCATCACTTCCGTAAATCACGGAGCCTGGGCCATAAATCACCTCGGTGCTCTGCAGGGAGAAAGGATCGACATTAATTACATTTTGCAGATTGCCGCTGCGAAATATGGCGTTGTTCATACGTACGCCATCCACCGTTATCAGCACGCGGTTGGCAGCAAAGCCACGAATCATCGGACTGCCGCCACCCAATTGGCTCTTCTGCATGAAGACGCCTCCGGAAAGTTCCAGCATATCAGCGGCTGTGCCAGGATTTTGTAAAACAACCTGCACCGGGGTAATGGTGGTGATCTTGTTGGGCACTTCGCCAATATGCTGTTCCCAGCGGCTTGCCGACACCACTACTTCATCGAGATAAATCTGCGATGGGTCAAGCATGGCCACGAAATTCTGCTGCTGCAGTTTAGCGTAGCTGGTGGTAAGGCTTTGGTATCCCATCAAACGGATGAGGATATCTGTGGCGCCATCAAAAGCCGAAACGTCAGCCTGGCCGCGCACGTTGGTTACAGCCGAATGGCTGCCGGCGGCGCTATAAATAGTTACAAATTCGAGTGGCTGAAGCGTCACATTGTCTTTTACGGTGAGATTTTGCCCGAAAGTAGTGACGCTCCACAAAATAGTTAAAAACAAAATGAAGTATTTTTTCATCAGTTTAGTAAAAGTTTAGTTTATTAAAAAAATAAATATCCGATACTTCCCGCCACACCGCTTTTTCTATTGCTGCATCATAATGCAGCACATCATAGTATTTGCGTAAAGCAGATATGCATGCTTGTGATTTACAGCAAACTGTGCAATAACAAAGGAATGAATCAAAAGGAGACGGAAAATCAATTGAAATAAAAAACCAACTAAACTTTTGGAGGAGGGCTTACCGTGGAGGGTTGAAAAGTTATGATGCTGAAACGGTCGGCATCAGGCAATAAAACGAGGTAAAAAATATTTCTGGCAAATGGTTGCGACAAATCATTGCAAAACCAGTTGTAGGCCAGCCGGGAATTTATTTGAGGTGTTGCCGCCGGATGGGATTTTCCGGGATTAACAATTTTGAGCAGATGTTTCATCAGGAGCGTCTCGCGGTGGTCGTGCACACAGGCAATGTAAACTGAATCACCTTGAATGACCTGGCGCACTACATCGTACATTTTGCCGCCATACACAAACTCCCGCTCATGCACCCATCGCACCTCTTTGGGCGTGTAGCGATGAAACACGAAATGGATGAGTTCAGCCTCATCCGCCCCCTTCCTGAGGCGTTCTTCCATTTTCATCCTGGCGGCGGATTGTTGTAATTTTATCAACAAAAACATACCCGCTCCCGGACTTAGGATCAAAAATAAGAGCAATATGGAAGCTACTTTCTTCATCGGCTGCAAAACTAAATATTTGTTTTATTTTGCCACTTGTCGAAATATGGTATTTTTACCTTGTTTAATCGCGGAGCAATGAAAACAGATACAGAGTTTAAGCATGATCAGGTAGTTATTTTGTGGGATCAATTTGGCGCCACGGCGCAGGAAGACCTCTTTTCGTTTTATCATCAAAAGATCGACGATCTCAGCCACCTCATCAGCAGCTATCAGCACCAATACACCAACCTTCAGCAAAGCGCAGCCAAAACCAACAATAATGTTGAATGCTTGCTCCATTTCACTGCCGAATTGTTAAAGTTGCTGATGGATCACCAGCAAAATATGCTTTCGGTTGATTCTGCTAAGGTAACGGGCGCCTATCGGCAAGGCCTCGACGCGCAGCTCAAAACGATGCCACGTACGCTGAAGCCACGTGAAATCTTTAAGCCCTATGCCATTCGCCGCACCGACACTCCGGCAGTTTGGTGGCGCAAAGTGCGCATCAATAGTCGATTTAAAATTAAACACCTTTCCAAAAAAGCCATCAACCCGTTGCGTCGTCTTTTTAAGATGAAACCCTACGATCTGGTGACATGGCGTGTGCGAAAGGTTCCTTTCAGGCTGATGGCTCTGCAATATTTGCACACAAGCCTTGCTGAGGTGCTGGCTCCGGTGACGTGGCAATTTATGCAAGAGATAAACAAAGTACTGATGCAGTTGTGGAAGTTTGATAATGAAACCGACGAAGCTATTCAGCAATTGTTAACCAAAAGCCTTCAACCAGCGGATATCACTTCTGCACTTCATCCGGAGGAAGCCGATGCGCTAACAAAGAAGTTGCAGCAAGAGTTGCAACAAATAGAATCAAAATACCGACAGGAGATAAACCAGATTTTTGCTACCTCGGCCACAAATCTGGATAAAGCATTGCCCATCGCTGACACCCCTGACCTAAGTCTTCGACGCCTCAACCCACGGCGGCTGGAAGCCCAACGCCAACTTGCTATCGAAAAGTTTGACGCCGGATTGAGAAGATGGGAAAACACCCATCGCACACTTTTCGACGACTGGGCTATCGACGCAGAAATAGTTTTGCTTTATTACAAAGTTCTCACCCGGATCGGTGAATTGCGCGGGCAAATAGATAGCTATATTGAGCAAACCCTGATGCCTGATTTCGACAAGCTGCGGAGTTTCCTAAAGGCTTCGAAAAACCGGATAAAAAAGGAAGACAGCACATTAAAACAATTGTCGGACTCGCTACCGGCAGAGCGTCGAAAACTAAACCATGAGTTAATCGATACTTTACTGGCTAAAATCATCGAAGTGCTCTCGGTTGGTTTCATTGACGATATTCTGGATTTCGAGGGCAAAACACTGGCTGCGGCCGATCAGGTTACCGATAAGCGGAGCTTTGTAAAAAACATGAACTATGAAAAAGGTGTCCGCGACAGCGAGATCAACTATATTTCACCCCGTGAGCTGTTGCATTTTGAAGCATTGCCCCATTTCCGTAAGGCCATTGTAAAAACAAATGCACAAGTGCGCGAGCTGCTCGAAAACGCCCGGCTCAAACTACTGGCTATGGGGACAGTTGCGGACTTTAGCCTCGAATCGGCCATTATGCTGCCCGATCAAAAACATGTTACCGTCGGCGAAGTGCTCACTGTAGCCACCGAGGGTTATGCGCGTGCCGAAGATCATTTGAATCAGGCGATAGTACTAATCAAAAATATCTACAACCAACCGTACGCCGACCTGCGACAGGCGGTGCACGTGTTCAATACCGAGATTCAGTCGCTCAAAAATACCGACAATATCCTCGACCTCAACTTGCGCATTGCCCGCATCAAAGCCATCAACCGATCGAAGAAAGTACGCCAGGAGGCGGTAAAATGGGTGCGCAACATCGCTCCCCAGGCTGCAAATATGCTGCGCAACAGATTTTCTGATACCTACGCCTGGATACTGAAACTGCGGCATCGCATAGGTTTTGCTCCGCCGCGCAAACATATCTCTTACGAGCTTACCGAATTTATCAGCCAGTCGGAGCAGTCGCTCGAGAAATTACCATTTGTTTATCAAAGACTTTATCAATTACGCCCTACCGACGAGGATCGTTTTTTTGTGAATCGGCTTACTGAGATCGACCTAATGAAATTGGCTTTCGACGACTGGCAGAAAGAGCGTTATGTGACGGTAGCCGTTCTGGGTGAAAAAGGCAGCGGCATCACCTCGTTTATCAACTATTACTTGCGCGATGCGGCTCCGGCACTAAAGATCATCCACGAAGAGCCAAAAACCAGGGTTTCGCAGGTGGATGAATATCTGCGATTTTTTGAAAACCTGCTGGGGATCGAAAAGTTTGAAAACAACCGACAAATAATAGATTACCTCAATAACCTTCCCGAAAAGCAGATCATTATCCTGGAGAACATGCAGCGGTTTTATCTGAAAAAAATTACCGGCTTCGCATGTATGAAATTGTTTTTTGAGCTGATGATGCAAACGTCCCGCAAGGTTTTTTGGATCATCAGCTTCACGGTGCATGCGTGGGATTATCTCAACCTGACCATTCACGTCTCCGACCAGTTTGTGCGGGAGGTTGGCCTCACACAACTCGACCAAATTACCATTATGAATATTATCCTGAAACGCAACAGCCTGAGTGGCTACAAAATTGCTTTTGAGCCTTCTGACGAAAATATCGTTTCACGAAGCTATAAAAACCTTAATGAAGAAGAAAAACAAAGCTACCTGCAAAAGCAATATTTTGAAAACCTGCGACATCTTTCCAACGGTAACATCAGTCTGGCGCAACTATACTGGCTGCGCAGTATCCACAGCATCACCGACGACACCATCACCATCTCTTCCATACATGAGATAGATGTTTCGTTTGTAAAAGAACTGCCTCCCGATTATCTTTTTACCCTGCATGCCATCCTGGTACACGACGGCCTGACCACGGAAGCTTATGGTGATATTTTCCACATGTCGGCCACACAAGCCCAAGGTCTTTTGTTGCCGCTGCTCGAAAAAGGATTGCTTACCAAAGCCGACAACACCTATACCATCAACCCGATTATCTTTAGGCAGGTGGTGAATCTTTTGAAATCACGAAACTTTATCAATTAATATCATGACACGACATATTTTCTTATTGCTGATAATGCTGATCGCACATGCTGGTATCGAAGCCCAAACCGACACGACACAAAATATCACCGTGGAAGTAACCATCAACGACAGCGTTTATAAAGCTAAAACAATGAAACCCGACACTGCGTACGCCGATTCTACACGGGCCGATACGCTCCGCAGCCAGGGACGCAAGCTACTTAACGATTTAAACGAAAACGTACCCACCAAGCCTAAAGATGTTTTCAACGCCATCTCCTTCTCCAAAATTTTCTGGACTATCATCCTGCTGCTCATTGGATATTATCTTATCAAATTATCAATAACAATTCTGGGTTTGGTGAGTGAGAAAAGCGTCAGGCTGCGCATCACCATCAAGAGCGTGATTCCGGTTGTGCGCATCATTATCTGGGCCATCGTCGTTTTTGCCATCGTCAAAGGCATCTACAATCCGCCCTTTGAAACGGTGATTGCCGTTACTGCTTCTGTAGGTATAGCTGTGGGTTTCGCAGCGCAGGATTTGCTCAAAAACGTCTTTGGCGGAGTAGCGCTGCTTATCGATCGACCCTTTCAGGTGGGCGATAAAATTGAAGCCGGTAAATATTATGGTGAAGTAATAGAAATAGGCCTCCGCGCCACACGCATCGTAACGCCCGACGACTCAACCGTCGCAGTGCCCAACGCCGAGCTGATGAACTCTTCGGTTTCCAACTCCAATAGCGGCGAGCTAAACTGCCAGGTGGTGGCCGAGATTTATCTTCCTATCGACGTCGATACGGAATTGGTGCGCAAAATCGCCATCGAGGCGGCACAGGTGTCGCGGTATGTCTATCTCAACAAACCCATTGTTGCTGTGTTTTTTAATGAAATAAAAGAACGTCGCTCCTACCTCAAGCTCCGTCTCAAAGCTTATGTTCTCGACATTCGGTACGAGTTCAATTTTAAAAGCGACATGACCGAACTAACCATCCGTGAACTGCTCAAAACCGGGATTATTAAAAAAGAAGAATTATTTTAATAAAAAAAACCCAGGCCTGAAGGCCTGGGCTACGGATATTCAGATATTCTCCAAAATCAAACAACCCAGGCCTGAAGGCCTGGGCTACGGAGGCGTGGGCTACGGAGGCCTGGGCTACGGATATTTGGGTTATTTTTAAAAGCTATTTTTACAAAAATAAAAACGAGACCACCTGCGCGGTGACCTCGTTTTTATTTTTAATACAAGAAAAAGTAGCGTAGAATTATTGCTTTGTAATCTTCTCCACCTGGAGCCCTTTGTTGGTTTGAATTACCAAAACATACAAGCCGCTGGTGAAGCCCGATAAATCCACAGAAGTACTCGTACCATCCCAGCGCTGGTAGTGCATCAGGTTGCCGGAGCCGTTGTAAATCCAAATAATAGCTCCCGGTTCGTAAGCGGAACCGTTCACATCGAGATGAATTATACCGTGTGTTGGGTTGGGATAAACGGTGGTGATGGTTTCAGCCTGTGAGGCATTGGGGATGCTGGTGTAAAGTCCTGTGTTGATTGGCAACTCCGAAAATATTACCAGATTGCAGGCCACATCCAGATAAGGATTATAGCCATCGTTGCAATCAGGGCAGGTGGTACCGGTAACGCAGGCGGGATTGTTGGGATGGCAATAGTCCACATAGTCTTCGTCGAAAATGTAGCCAAGTTCCACGTTAGGCTGATTGATATAAGGCGTCATGTTATAATCGAACCAGGGAGCAATAGAACCGGGGCACCAGCCGGCGCGGTCGTGAAACCAGGTGCCGTTTTGTGGCTGACAACCGTCGGGGTTGGGGTTGCAGTCCTGCCAGTTGTGCTGCTCAAAAGTTTGCGTTCCGTTTACCCAAATGTGGTGGGTATCTTCGTGAAACTCCGCAGCGTTGCCAGTATTGTTGTCGCCCCAGGCATGGCCTGTGCCCACCAACTTGAGGGTGGATGCAGAAACGCCTGCGGGGAATGAAAAACTATAAGGCTCCACCGGCTGCAGATCGGCCAGATCGCCAAACGGAAAGGACTGATGCCACACCGGACTTACAGCGCTGTACTTGTGGTCGGGAGTGCCGCTGTGATAATAGAGCGACAAATTCCAAAGGTATCCGTTATCAAAGGTCACGCAACTTATGCGGAATTTGGTCTTGCCCTGCAAAATCCACCGATAGTCGGTGAGGTCGATGCTGTGCGAACAAGCCACCCCATAAGGAGTAATGTAGCGGATGATCTCTATCCATTTTCCGTTGGGTCCTAAAGCTTCCACGCGTGCTATGCGATCCCATTCACCGCAACCTCCGGCAGGACACGCCAGCTCAAGCGTCCCGGTGATGTTATCGAAAGCTCCCTGATAGCTCGGCAGTTCCGCTTCCACGATGGCTTCCGGAATACTGGTATAAATCCAAACATCGCCGAAAGCCGCCACATCCTGATCCGTTACATTTTCGGTTACGTTGATCTGTGCGGTTTTGGTATTGGTAGCGCCGTAATTGTTGGTCGAAACCACACTCACTTCATAATTGCCAAAAGTCGGCGGCTGCCAATAAGCAGTGTAGTAGCCGTTGTACCAGTTGGTGGGAATTATAGTTTCGCCATCAATCATAAAAACTACCGACTGAACGCTGAAGAGATGCTGGTTGTCGATCATCGAATAGGTAGCCAACTGTATTTGGTCGAGGTCGGGTACATAAACGTCGCCTTGCAAAGGGCTGCGGAGGTCGAGTTCGGGAGCATAGTTGTAGGGATTTATCACCTGGAAAGTATTGAAAAGATCGGCAGCCGGTTCGTAAATTTCGTTGCCGGGCTGGCTGGCTTTTACCACCACTTCGCCCTCGGTTCCGTCGAGTGTAATGGTGCTGCCTTGTATGGTTGCTGGCCCCGACACAATGCTGAAAAATACTTCCAGCCCAGAGCTTGCTTCGGCAGAAATTTCAAAAGGCTCGTCGATGGTCAGATGGTTGGGAATCTGCGGAAAGGTAATGGCCTGAAAACCGGGATTAAGGTCGCCGCCAAAGTTGGAAGTTTCGCCTTCCATAGCAAAATTCATCAGGTCCGCATCGCGGTCGCCGCCGCCAGTTTCGCTTATGAGTTTGGTAATGGTGGTGTTATTGCCACCCGGCACACCCTGATTAAATTTGTAATAAAGCACCAACCCGTCAGGCGTGCCGGTGATTTCGTTATCCACAAGATCCTGCACGTCGCTGGCCGTAAGGGCTTTGTCCCACGCCGACACTTCGTCGATGCGTCCGCCATACACAAAGTTGAAGCCGGCACCCAGCGGACTTTTGCCAATAGCAAAAGGCATGCTGGCATTGGTAAGCATCCCCGAAGCCGGGGAGCTGCCGGCAAGAATACCGTTGACGTAGAGCTTCACGGCAGTGCCATCGTAAATCCAGGCAAAATGCTGCCACACTTGCGGCACCACAGTAAATGGCGGCGTAACAAATTCGCACATTCCGCCAGTGCCTGCCAGGCGGCATTCTATCTGGCCATTGTTGAGGATTATCATATAGAAACCGCTCGACCCATCGCGAAAGCCCATCATGCCCTGGCCATACGCCAGCTCGTCGCAATAAAACCAGCCGGTGATCGACATCGCAGTTTTATTTACGACGTATTGCCCGCCGCCGTCCAAAATTGCAAAGTCATCCACACGGTCGAAGTGCAGATATTGGTTTGATTGGGAGAACCCCTCCCCCGCTCCGACGATCATGATCGCCATTAGCAGCCACTTGTAGATTTTTTTCATACTGATAAAATTTTAAATGTTAGTATTAATAAGGTGTTGATTCGTTATTCTCTAAAAAATTCCAAGACTCAAAAAAACAAAAATCAAATAAATCACAAGTTTTAAAAAACCTTTTATTTGGGCTGAAGCCCACTAATTTTTTTCCTTGTTTTTCCCCGGCCTAAAGGCCGGGGTTAATGATCATCTGGCTACAAATTTTATATCAGAACTTTTGGGTTTTATTTGTCATTTTGAACTTTGAACTCTGAACTTTGAACTTTGAACTTTGAATTTATTCCTAATCTTTAATACACCGCACCGAAAAAGCATTTTCGCGGCTCGTATTGCCTCGCTTCACATCAGCATGGGTATAAGAAAGAAGCCGATAAAAAGCGTCTGTTTCGCCAGCAGGTGTAGCTGTCCAGTACCAGGCACTTTGATGCAATTGCTCTGATTGTGCTGTTTCTGCATGTCGCATTCCGCCGGGAAGCGCCGTAAAACCCATCGTGTTTCCGGCGCCTTCATTGGGGTTGAACCACGCGTCGAATCCTGTAGCTTTCAAGCGTCCGCCGGCATTGCTTCCACGCCACCCACTGTCAAGCCACACTGTGTCGCTTAGATTATAAAGGCTGTCGATGTTGGCTTCGAGCTGTCGCCACTCGGCATCATCCGGGATGTGCCAACCCTGCGGGCAAATACCGCGTTGGCTGCTATCAGCATACTGCATCATTTCGTCCCAGGTATAAAGCGCACCATACACTTCGCAATTCGCCTGTTGGTTGTTATAGCAATACTTTTCGATGGTATTGTTGTCTTTGGCGGTATCCGCAGCAGCTATCAGCACGCCCACATCCATATTTTCGCGGAGCCAGCACTGGTCGCCAATTTTTATGGTATGATAGGTACGTCCTTCATAAACTATTTCGGAGGCATCCGCACAAGGCGTTCCGGTATTTTGAGGCTTAGGCGCCGGCGTGGTATCATCGGAGTCATTGCACGAAAGTGCCAGCATCATTATCGGAAGAAACCAAAACCATTTTCTGCTCATCATAATTTTTTTATTAATGTCAAAATTAAAATCTTTATAAAAATAGCAAACCCTTACTCCATCCACCAAACTTTGACGCTTGAAAGATCGCCACCCATGGCAGCGCTTTGAGCCGACCAGTTGACGCTGTTGTGCTCCGACTCGCTGGGCGGATAAGGAAGCCTGAAGAAATTGAGCGGAGCACCTTCACGGGGAGTGCGGTTGGTGCGACGCGCCAGGCTATATGCCTCCCACGGCTGGCGAAAAGCATCGAGCCAGCGCTGCGCATAAAGCAGATCGAGTTTTTCCTCATCATTTTCCAAAAAGAAAATCTTGTTGGCGGCATCATAAGGATTGGCTTGATCATAAAGCGGCGAGGTGTAAAGCCAGATAGCAGAATTATCGTGCATCTGATCCCAAAATTCCATCGAAGCTATCACACCGGTGAAATATTCAGTAGCGGCCTCATTTGCATCCAGCGTTACACCGATGCCACGAAAATAAGCTTCCGACAAAATAAAATGGAACTCAGCTCCGGTAAGGATAATCTCCGGGATATCGTTTTCGTCGCGGATGAGGTAATAATTGAATGGTGAATAAATATTGTCGGTGCCTTTGATGGTGTAGTTCAGGTCGCGATGCAAGCCATACGGAATGCCGCCAGCCGGAGGCGTGTTGGCATTGGGGATTTGCGGAAATGCCACCCAATTGCCGGCATTGTTGGTTTCGAAAAACAGGAAAGCCCTCGGGTCGTTAAAACCACTGCCATTGATGCTATCGTTGGTGCTCATGGCGTCGCGGATAGTGGTACCCATACGCAGGTTTTTGTGCTCGCGAAACGACCAGTTGGTACTGGTGCGAAGCCAGCTTTGCGCCCGCGGCATCATCACCACACTTTCGGCGCCTTTTATCACGGGCAGGTTGTTGCCTATTATGTCGCTGATGATTTCGGCGGCCAGCTCAGGGCGCTTTTCGGATAGCCGCATTGCATGACGCAGCCGCAATGAGTTGGCAAACTTTTTCCAGCGTAGCATTTGCCCATCAAAAAACTTGTCGTATTTGGCAATGCTATAAAAAGTGCCGCCGGTAGAAGTTTCGTTTACCAGACTGATATGCTCCGAGGCCCATTTGAGTTCGTCGAGCAGAAAGAGATAAATATCCTCCTGCGAATCGTAAGCGGGATGCAGGAATTCGGTTCCCTCGTAGCCACGCCCTGCGTCGAAGAAAGGCATGTCGCCAAACAAATCTGTAACACGGAAAGTCTTATAAGCCAGCAGGATTTTCACCATCGCGCGTACGTTGTCGAGCGAGTCGGGATGTGCCGGGTCGTCGATGGCTTCCAGCCGCCGCTCGATGTCGCGGATGTGTGCCAGCGCCACATAATATTCAGTCCAGATTTCTTCGGTGCCAATGCTCAGATTAAACCACGCCTGACTGGTGAGCGCTGCCAGTTGCGTTTGGGGATAAAGCACCTCGTTGTGCACGTAAAACTGCTCGTTCCATCCCAGCCGCAGCGAAGCCGTAACGGTGTTAAACAAAGGCCCGATGCTGGTGATGGTGGTGGCATAAGGGTTTTTGTTGAGGTCATCAAAATCCTTTTTGCAACCAGCAAAAACTATCAAAGCTGTGGTAAGGGCTACAAGTATTATTTTATTTTTCATCATTAATATCTTTGGATACATTTTTAATAAAAAAAACTAAAATGAAGCGGTGATGCCAAACGACACGGAGCGGGTGCCCGGATAGGAGGCCCACTCGAGTCCTTGCGCGTTGCCTGAACCCAAAAGCCCCTCTGGATTTATCTTATTAGGCAGCGAGGAGTAGAAATAAAACAGATCGCGTCCCACGATATTGACCGAGAAACTTTGGAATATTTTTGTCTTTTCCACCACCTTTGCCGGTACATTGTACGAGAGCGCAATTTCGCGCATCTTCACCCATGTATTTTCCATTATCCCGGGTGTAGAAATCACTTTTCCCCATCCGCCGGCATTGGGCATGTATTTAAAATAATAATGTACCACTTTGTCGTTGGGTGTGCCGTCTTCGTAAACGCCGGGCAGTATTACGCCTACATTGCGGGTCACGCCGTCTTCGTCGGTAAAGGGCAATCCGCCCCCCTGGCGCTCCAGGAGGGTTTCGGGCGCCTGGCCGGTTTGCATAGCTATCACCTGTGAGCCGCAGTATATGTCGCCACCCCATTTGGTATCGACAAGTGTGGAAAGCGTAAAACCTTTATAGATGAAACGCGTTGACCAGCCGCCGATAAAATCGGGCGAAGCATTGCCGATAGGCACGCGGTTGTCGGTAATTTTGTAGGTGGTTCCGTCGTCGGAAATGATGGGCTGGCCATTTTCGTTGTAAACGTAATCGTAGCCTACAATGGTTCCATACTCGTCGCCTTCGCGCACGGCAATGGCGGGTCCGTTAAGCCCCCATATGTTGCCAAGTTCAAGCGGCTCGGAGCTGGAACCCAGACTTATCACATAGTTGCGGTTGCGGCTGAAGTTCAGGCCTGTTTCTATAACCAGTGAGGCGCGGTTGAGGATCACCAGATTCATAATCATTTCAAAGCCTGTATTTTCGAGTTCTCCGTCGTTTATCACTATGCCGGTAGCCCCCGAAGAGGCAGGTACCGGTAGGGTAAGAATCTGGTTGTCGCTAATAATATGGTACCAGGTAAAATCCAGACTCAGATGCTCATCGAACAGCCCCAGCGTAGTTCCAATTTCAAAAGATTTGGCTACCTGCGGCGCCAGGTCGAGCGGCGGAATGGTGCGGTCGAGCGAAGAAGTTTGTGTATTGCCGAAAAGGCCTGAATAATATACATAGTCGAGCTGATAAGGCTGTGCGTCGGTGGCGGCTCTGGCCAACGAGCCTTTTAATTTCCAGAAGCTCAGCAGGTAGCTTTTGATACCAAAGGCCTCCGTGGGAATAAAACTCATCGAGAGCGACGGATAAAAATAAGAATTGCTATTAGGAGGCAGGGTTGACGACCAGTCGTTGCGTCCGGTGATTTCAGCAAAAAGGTAGTTGTCCCAGTTTAGATTCAAAAAGGCATACATCGAGTTGATGTCTTTGTCGTTGCGTTCTTCGCGGCGGTTGTCGGCGCCGTAGATGATCTGCTCAGGGTCTTCGAAGTTGGAAGAGATAAACAGCCACGGGTCAACCCAGGTGCCACTCTTGGCGCGTGTGCGATAATAGCGCCGCTGATATTGTGTGCCACCCACCGAGAGTTTGGCGCCCAGTTTACTTCCAAAAAGCTCATCGCGAAAAGCAGTGACCAGAATATCGTTGTTGATGGTTTTAAGACGTGAAAGTTCATTTTCATAATAGCCATCCAGGATGCCGGCGATGTCGGCAGGATTGTTTCGGGTTTCGCGCTGGTCGGTGGTAAGATCCAAACCCAAACGCCCCGATGCGGTGAGCCAGGGTGTTATGCTCCAGCTAAGCCCAAAAGAGCCGATGAGTTTATCGCGCGAAAGCGTAGTATTGTTGTTATAAAATTCCCACCAGTTGTAGGACGAAATATAATGGAACGGATAGTTGCCTCCCCAGTCGTTGCGGCTGCCATCGGGGTTGGCAAAGTCGGTGGCTTCGATGCCTTTCCAACTGCGCGGCCACGAATAGAGCGAAGCCTTGCTAAATGAACTATACGATTCGCCGATGTTGGGGCTGTTCAACCGGTTGTAATTGATATACGAAACGGCCACATCGGCTTTGAGTTTTTCGGAGATATTGATGTTCGATCCCAGGTTTACGGTCGTTTGATCGTAGTTGCTGTTTGGGATTATGGGCGTGTGATCGGTGCGGGTAAACGACACGCGAATGGTTCCCATATCGCTGCCGCCAGAGAATGAAACATTGTGTGTGCCACTGTTGCCATCGCCGAAGTACGATTTCAGATTGTCGGGCTGTGGCGACCAGGGGCGCATCTTCCCATCCCACCATTTCACCATCTGACCTTTCATTTCAGGACCCCACGAAGCCGAGCTGCCATAATATCCAAAAAGCTCGGAGGTAGGTTTTTCGTAAGGGCCATTGTTGGTGTGCTCATCAGCGGGGTACAAAAATGTACCGGTACTATCCTGCTGAAATTGTGGCTCCGAGAGCGTCAATGGGCCACCGGCGCCATAAACGTTCTGCACGGAACGGTAGCGGTAGGGGTTGATGATTTTGTAATTGTAGCTGTAGCTAATGCCAATACCTTTCTGTTTTTTGCCGCGCTTGGTGGTAATAATCACCACGCCATTTGCACCTTTGGAGCCGTACAAAGCAGAAGCCGTAGGGCCTTTCAGGATATTCATCTCGGCAATGTCGGCCTGGTTGATGTTGTTGATGGCCGACCCCCAGTCTTGGCCGCGGCCAATGTCGGTGAGGCCGGGCTGGTTCTCGATGGGCACGCCGTCCACCACAATGAGCGGCTGGTTGTCGGTGGTGAGGTTGTTGTTGCCTCGTATAACGATGCGGGTGGTGCCGCCTTCCACACCATCGGGCGACGAAATCTGCACACCTGCTGAACGTCCGCTAAGCGCCGTAATGACGTTGGCAGAATTAGATTTTTCGAGTGTGGCGCCTTCAAAACTCTGCGTAGTATAACCTATCTCTCGCTTTTCGCGCTTGATGCCCAGCGCCGTCACCACCACACCTTCGATATGTTGCGCCTCCGATGTAAGCACCACGCTGATGCTGCTGCGAGCGCCTACTTTTTCGTTTACGGTAAAAAAACCCATAAACTTAAAAACCAACGTATCGGTAGGGGCTACGCCGCCAAGTGTGTAGTTGCCTTCCACATCCGTGATGGTGCCGCTGTAGGTACCTTTAACATAAATGGACACTCCTGGAATCCCCAACCCGTCGTCGGCGGAAGTGACGCGCCCCGACACCGTCAGTTCCTGGCTGTGGAGCATTAATACACCAAATACAAGCAACAGGGTGAGTAGTAAATTTTGCTTCATCTTATAAGTGTTAAATGATAGTCATTATCTTGTGGCCCAAAAGTATTTACTGACAGTATTGTATCAATCTTTAGCCAGCAAATGTAATGAAGCAAACAAGACGATTAAGGTTTTTTTTTAAAAAAATCCTGGTTGGGCGGGGCGCTGCATTCAACGTTGTGATCGAGATTTCACAGTCCTTTTTATCGCTTCCGGAGAATTCAGATTCGTCGGACATTGCACCACTTCAATCCCGCACGTGCAGCGATTCGAGATTCGCTATTCGTTTTATTTCGAACCGCAGAATAAAGCCTGCCCTGAGCTTATCGAAGGGAACCGCAGGATAATGAAATAAATAAAGCAGGGCGCAGTGCGCACTCTTTACCAACGGTGTCGCTCTAAGCGACGCCGTTGGTTTTTGCATCGCTTCCGGAGAATTCAGATTCGTCGGACATCGCACCCGATTTTTCTGATTGTGCTTAGCGCATGGCGCCAAGAGCAGGCATAGCCTGTGAATCGAACCCTTTGGGATCGGCGAATTTGAATGAGGTTGTGGCTCGTCCGGTATATTTATCCAGCCCGCTCCTTTTCCTTATTTTTCATCATTCTTTTCATCATTGGATTGATAAAGCAGGCACAGCCTGAACTGCACAATTTAATACCCGTACTTCTCCTTCCACCTTCCCTTGAGCCATTTGCGCACCTCCTCTTCGCGGGCATTTTTGCCGGGATCGTAGAGGCGTGTATTGGCGATTTTGTCGGGAAGGAAATCCTGCAACACGAAGTTGTCTTGGTACGCGTGGGCGTATTTATACTCTTTTCCGTAGCCAATATTCTTCATCAATTTGGTGGGTGCATTGCGCAGATGCAGTGGCACGGGCAGGTCGCCGGTTTTTTCGACGAGCGCCATAGCTTCCTCTATGGCCATATAGGTCGCGTTGCTTTTGGGTGAGGTGGCCAGATATACCGCCGCTTGTGAAAGGATGATGCGCCCTTCGGGCCAGCCGATTTTGTTGATGGCCTCGAAGCAGGCGTTGGCGAGCAACAGCGCATTGGGATTGGCGTTGCCGATGTCTTCGCTGGCCAGGATCACCAGGCGGCGCGCAATAAATTTGGGGTCTTCGCCTCCGGCAATCATTCGCGCCAGCCAATAAACGGCTGCGTTGGGGTCGCTTCCGCGGATACTTTTTATAAATGCAGAAATCACGTCGTAATGCTGCTCGCCCCCTTTATCGTACATGGCAATATTTTGCTGAATGGTGTCGAGCACCCGGCTGTTGGTGATGCGGATTTCTACTTCGCCAAGCATGGCTTTTGCCACTAGTTCGATGGCGTTGAAAAGCTTTCGCGCATCACCGCCCGACACGCGCAGCAGCGCCTCGTCTTCGTCGATAATTATTTCCCTGTCGAGCGATTGGCTAAGATAGAGCCGCGCGCTTTCGAGCATTTTCCTCAGATGCTTTTCTTCGAGCGATTTGAGGATATATACCTGGCAGCGGGAGAGCAACGGCGAAATCACTTCAAACGACGGATTTTCGGTGGTAGCGCCAATGAGCGTGATGACACCGGTTTCGACGGCACCCAGCAAAGAGTCCTGCTGCGATTTACTGAAACGGTGAATTTCGTCGATAAACAGGATGGCGCCAGGCTCATCTTTGGCTTTTTCGATAACGGCGCGCACCTCCTTCACACCAGAGTTTACGGCGCTAAGTGTGTAAAATGGTCGGCTGAGCGTTTGTGAAATGATAAAAGCAAGGGTGGTTTTTCCCACCCCCGGCGGCCCCCACAGTATCATCGAAGGCAGGTTGCCCGATAGGATGCTGCGCCGTAAAATGGCGCCTTCGCCCAGCAGATGTTCCTGCCCTTTGTATCCTTCGAGCGCCTCGGGACGCAGCATCTCGGCCAGTGGTTTTTGTTTATTCATTGCGGAAAGCAGTTTTTTGCAAAGATAAATTTTTGATGCAGCCGCTTCTTTTATTGCTTTTTGCGAGGGTTGCCCGATGAGAAAAAGTTTTCGAGGCTGTAGCCCGAATCGACGAATTTGGAACTGTTGAGTCGATAGAAATTGCGAATGGTATTGATGGAAACAGCGAAGGTGACACCGTAGTTGACGTTGCGTTGCCGTTCGACGAATAGCTGCCCCTGGTAAGGTAAATTAGGATTGTAGCGTTGCTGATGGCTTTCGCTGTCGGGTTTAACAATATTGGTAAAAACAGCCGAAGCCGACTTGGCAATGCCCACCAATTCGAGGTTTGGCACTCCGTCGCGCACAGCCAGCACTGCCCCGCCGCTGATGCCCTGGTTGAAATTGGCGTCAAGCAAAAATTCGCCTTGCTTGCTAATGGATGGGTTGGCCACCATGGCACGCGTCACCATTTGGTATCCCGATGGAAAACCAAAAACATACACCAGACTGCCCCGATCGAGCAACCGGTCATTTCCCGACGCAAATCCAAGTGGAGATAGCTTTTTAACAGCATCATTGTTACTTTTTGCACCAAGAAAAGCTATGTCAAGATCATAGTCGATGGCGATAATTTTGAGAGATTCGCCCACAGGCATCTCACGGATAAACTGTGTTTGCTGCCGCTTGATGGAAACACTTTCGATGCCTTGCTTTGAAACGTAGGCCAGCGGTTCGTAATAAGAGATAATGGTGTCGGGATAATCAAAAATGTGGGCGCAGGTGAGCAGCAACAGACTGCCGCCGTCATTTTTCAATACCGTGGCGCTGCCATGCACCGATTCGCTGAAGTTGGTGCGTTTCGCGGTTCTCTGGTACAAAAGACCTGCAGCCAAATCGTCGGTGATAAAACTCCCGGTAGTATCAATCTGATAGTGGTCGTACTCGACCAGACAGTATATTTTGATGACGCTTTGGCTAACCTCATCGAGCGCCCGTGCAAATTCCGGCCCCGGAAATTCTGTATCGTAGCGGCCATCCTCAACCGCAGCGCCAGGCGTAAGCACAATTTGCCGGCTACAGGAGGTAACAACGCCAGCCAGCATTAGCAGCGGGAGGAATATTAAAAGATAATTTTTCATTTTACAAAAATAGTCAACCTTTCAATTTGTAAAAATTGGGCTAAAGCCCATTGAAATTGTGCATACTATCCCACCCGACCTAAAAGCCGGGGTTAGTGATCAAATAGCTACAAAATTTTATATCAGTGCCTTTTGAATTAAGAAATTAACTCCTTGATATTCTCCACATTCATCTGTTTGAGCGGATTGTTGGTATTGATAAAAATATCGGCAAGTTTGGATTTTTTCTGCTGAAGCAGCATAATCTTCTGCTCCACGGTGCCAACGGTTATAAATCGGTAAGCTATCACATGCCGGGTTTGCCCGATGCGATGCGCCCTGCTGATGGCCTGCAACTCGGCCTGGGGATTCCACCACGGATCGAGTAGAAACACGTATTCGGCGCTCGTGAGGTTAAGCCCCGTTCCGCCAGCTTTGAGTGAGATAAAAAAGATATTGCGATGCTCGTCCTCCTCAAAACTACGAATGGCTCCTGCCCTATCGCGGGTACTACCTGTAAGTATCGAATAACCGATTTTTTGTTTGTCGAAATAATTGGTGAAGATGCGCAGGTGCTTTACAAACGACGAAAAAACCAACACCTTATGACCCTCAGCAATCAACGTTTCGATGTTGCGCACCACCTCGTCAAATTTTCCCGATCCCGCCTCATAATCGCTGTCGGTAAGCACGGGATGGCTGGCCATCTGCCGCAGCCGGGTGAGCGCTCTTAATATAACGATAGCCGATTTGGCGGTAACTTGTTTTTCGATGTTATCGAGGATAAAGTTGCGGATTCTCGTTTTTTCCTGCTGATATACCTGCTCCTGTTCGGGCGTCATTTCGCAATAGATGTATTCCTGACTAAGCTCGGGCAGCTCCTTTTCGACTTCTCGCTTGGTACGTCGCAGAATAAAAGGGCGGATGAGCTGCTGGAGTTTTTCCTGCTTGGCGCGGTCGTCGTGCTTTTGGATGGGGGTAGCAAAAAATCGTTTAAAAAAAGCATGCTCACCCAGCAGGCCAGGGTTTAGAAAGTGCATCTGCGACCAGAGGTCGGAGAGCGAATTTTCGATGGGCGTGCCGCTCAACGTCACACGGTGGTCGGCTTTGAGTTTGAAAATGACGCGTGCGGTTTTGGAGGCCGGATTTTTTATCATCTGACTTTCGTCCAGGACGATGTATCCAAAGTCGAACTTTGCAAGCTCATCAAAGTCGTTGCGAATGGTTCCGTAGGTGGTGAGCACCAGATGCGCATACTGTAACTGTGGCAACAACTCGTGACGCTGCGCCCCGGTGTAGGTGAGATACCCGATGTGTGGGATAAACTTCCTGATTTCGGCCTGCCAATTATGAATAAGTGAGGCAGGCATAATAATCAATGACGGTTTGCCTGCGGCAGATTGCTCTGCCACGGGGCTAAACAAATCAATCTGCCCGCCTTTAGCTGGTGGCACCGCTGATGGAGAATTTGTGGTTTTGCCGATATAGTGGAGCAGCAAAGTGAGTGTTTGCAAGGTTTTGCCCAAACCCATGTCGTCGGCAAGGCAGCCACCCAGATGCTTTCGTCGCAAAAAGTCCAACCATCGGAAACCCTCCAACTGATAGCTGCGCAACTGTGCGTCCAGTTCTTTGGGAGGATCGGGCGGAGCATTGTCTGTTGGCAAATTCCCGGCTTCTGTCAGTCGCGTGCCGCCATCGAAACCACTCATCGAAAGCGCCGACAGCAAGGAGCCGTGCCACTTGCGTACCCTGAAGTAATCTTTTTCGCGTTGGCCGAAGATCAGCAGATCGCTAAAGTCAGTAAACCACGACTCTGGCAGCACGGCAATGCGTCCATCGGGAAGCTGGTATTCTCGGATGCCTTCGAGCAGGTGCTTGCGCAACATCATTATCGGAATCTCGAAATCCTCCCCAAACCGCGCCACCGCATGCACCTCAAACCAGTCGTTCTTTTCGTCAGTATGTACCACAATTTCCACGGCATCAGTAAAGTAGGTGATGTTTTCAAGCTCCTGCGACAGCAAAAAACCGCGCTGCATCAGTATTGTGGAATGTTCGTTGAGCCAGTTGACCACACGGTGTGGGGAAACATCTGAATTTATCTGAAAGGTGTTTTCATAAACGTTTTTCAGCCCAAGCTTTTCCAAAAACAACACTATTTCGGTTTCCCAATTTTCATCCCGATAAAAAAAATCGAAAGCATACACTCCGTCTTTATATGAAAAATTTACCACCTTAATGGAACCCTGCCGCGATTTTAGGATTTGAGACCCATATTTAAATTGCAGAAAAAGCGAAGGTAAACCTTCCAAATCTATATCCAACGTCATCATAGGATGCTGTGGGGGCTGGATATGGCGCAACGGAAAACCTTGCGCAATAACCGGAAAGTCGCGGATGCACTTTTTTACGAAAGTGCTGTAATACCGTTTTTCGTGCACCGGCGGCACGCTGATAAATTCTTTATTAAAAAAAATAGCCAGCTTGCGTCCGTCCACCTCCTGCTTAAAGTGATGCAATGTGTTGTTAAGCAAAAGCCAGCACGGATTGTCGGTGAGAATAACACCGCCGCTGTCGGTAAGGTGCATGCTGCGCCCTTCGTGGCTAATGGTTTGGTAATAGCGCGTTTCGTCTTCAAGTTTAATAAAATTAAAAACCACTTCGGCAGGCTCCTGTGCTATTGTCACAAAATCTTCTTTGTAAACGACACTTTTCGTTTCCCTGAAGAAAATCGGAATATTGTGTTGACTTGCCACCGCCATGCACTGGCTCATCTGCTTTTCGATGTAAGGCCTAACAAACTGCGCGAGGTAGTGGTCGGTAAGCTTTTTGAGATAATTGCGGGCTGTGGCTTCGCCTGTGGTAAATCGCCGCGCCAGGCTACGATCGGAATAATTTTCGGTAATGCGGATGATTTCTTCTTCGTGCGGTGCCAGCTTGCCGCGATAGCTCATGCTTTTCTCCACCGACAGCCGATCGTGGATGGTGTAGTAAGGGTTGCCGTCGCCACGGATAACGTAAGGATGCAGCAGTATGCCCAGTTTTTCGTGCGTTTGAATGAAAAGTGAAAATTCGATTTGCATATTCTTTAGGTAAAACCTGCAAAGGTAATGGCTTCACTGCTTCCAAAAACAAACATTTTGACAAAATTTTTATTTTCTTCTTGTTTAATTCAAAAACACGCTGTTATATTTGCCGCGCCATTTTAAAAAACATGGCAAGAAATCAATTAAACGTTAAGAACCAGTTGTTTAAATAATTTGCTTTGTGAAATGGAAAAGAAAAAAGTGATCAAAAACATCGACAATATCTCCGATGAGGTAAAAGAAGCTATCCGCACCAAATATCCTGATGGCTGGGGCAACCATGTACAGCGTGTAAACAAGGGCAACAATGAATTTTTCCACGTGATCACCATCGATACTGCCGACACCAGTTACATGATACGGGTGAACGTAAAGGTTGACTCGGTGGAGGAACTCGAAAAACTCGAGAATCAAGACAGCAGCGGCGGTGGCAGCGATGACGACGACGACGATACCATTGCCGGCGGCGAGGAGGACATCCAGGATATGAGCGACGAAGATTGAGGCAAATCCCCAATTAACAATTCCTGAGCTGTCAATTATTTTTTCCGTTACCTTGGCGTTTACGCCCAGGCCGGCAATTCGCAAGCATTTCCCTTCTCATCGACAGCCACAAAACTGCATGTTAAAGTTTTCTAAATCTAAATGTCTCTGCGCCATTCGTTACATTTACGGGTAATTTTGCCGCTTAATTTAAACCCATAACGAATGCGTTGTATCGAAAGAGAACATACCGATCCTTATTTTAATATCGCCGCCGAAGAGTATTGCCTACGCGAATTCGACGACGATTTTTTTATGCTGTGGCGCAATGCTCCCTGCATCATTGTAGGCAAGCATCAGAATACGCTGGCCGAAATAAATACCGAATATGTGGAGCAGCACCACATCCCGGTGGTACGGCGCATCAGCGGCGGGGGCACGGTTTTTCATGACCTGGGCAACATCAACTTTACCTTTATTCGCAACGGGCAAACCGATGAGTTGGTGGATTTTAGAGGCTTCACGTTGCCAATTGTTGAGGTTTTACAAAAAATGGGTGTCGATGCCCGCTTCGAAGGCCGCAACGACCTGACCATAGAAGGGAAAAAGTTTTCGGGCAACGCCGAGCACGTTTATAAAAATCGCGTGCTGCATCATGGCACCCTGCTATTTTCGGCGCAACTCACCGATCTGAGCAGTGCGCTCAAAGTAGATCCGCACAAGTTTACCGACAAAGCCGTGAAGTCGGTGCGCAGCCGCGTTACCAACATTGCCAGCCATCTGAAAGAACCAATGGATGTGCTTGCTTTCAAAAACCTTGTCCTCGAACACATCAGGCAAACGCATCCCGAAATGGAGATGACCCGGTTTACGGATGACGACATCAAAAAGATAAACCTGCTCGCCGACCAGAAATACCGCACCCGCGAATGGAACTACGGCTACTCGCCACGCTACAACTTCCAGCGTAAGCTAAAAGCCAGTGGCGGAAACATCGAGTTTAACCTGGAAGTAAAAAATGGCATTATCGAAAAGGTAAAAATCTACGGCGACTATTTCAGCCTCCACGATACCGCCGACATTGAGCAACTGCTCCAAAATATCCCGCACGAACGGCAAGCCATCACCCAACAATTGCAAAGCATCAATTTACAGCATTATTTTAAAAATGTTACCACCGAAGAGTTTGTGAACGGAATGTTTTAGCATCGGCTTTTTGCGCCTGCATTGAATATTTATGAAAAATTAAAAACGATAATACGATGAAAAAAGAAGTAATTTTTGAAAAGCTCTGGAAAGGCTACACCGAACAAAACCCTTCGGTACAAAAGGTTTATGACCTGTTTACAGCAGCAGGCGAAACAGTGAGCAACGACCACATCGCCCTGCGCACCTTCAACGATCCGCGCATCAACATCGACGTGCTGGCGCGCCCTTTTATTGAGGCGGGCTACGAAGCCAAAGGCGAATATCAGTTTGAAGCCAAGAAACTTTTTGCCCGCCACTACGAGCACACGAGCGACGCGATGGCGCCACGGGTTTTTATCAGCGAACTGAAAACGGAAGAGTTCAGCCCGGGGCTGCAAAAAACGGTGAAAGCTGCCATCGACAAGATTCCGGCGGCTCAGTTAAAATCTGACGAACTGATTTTTGCCGGAACCCTATGGGGAAAACCGTCTTTCGAACTTTACGAACAGTTGCGCGATGAATCGGAATATGCAGCCTGGCTTTATGTTTATGGTTTCTGCGCCAATCATTTCACCGTGAGCGTCAACTACCTGAAACATTTCGACACGGTGGAGAAAGTGAACGCTTTTTTGAAGAAAAACGGCTTCCACCTGAACGATACCGGTGGCGAGATAAAAGGCACGCCGGCAGAGCTTCTGGAGCAGTCGAGCATCAAATCGGAGATGGTTCCTGTAGATTTTCAGGAAGGCACCCATGAGATTCCCGGATGCTATTACGAATTTGCACGCCGCTACCCCGACAGTGACGGAAAAATCTATTCAGGCTTTATCGCCAAATCCGCCGACAAAATCTTCGAGAGCACCAACTTCTACAACAAGAAATAAGGCATCCG
This sequence comes from Clostridia bacterium, assembly GCA_009928785.1. Lineage (GTDB taxonomy): Bacteria > Bacteroidota > Bacteroidia > Bacteroidales > 4484-276 > SABY01. Next base: position 74,450 of record SABY01000004.1, read on the forward strand.
GCAAACCGGAAATTTAAAGTTTTGTCCAAACAAAGCGTATGCTTCTGATCATCATCAGATCATGCGCTTTTTTTTGAAGATTCTTAGAATTGTTGGAGGATTTTGATAAAAGACCTTATCCCCCAGCAGCGCCGGCGCACTGGCCGCTGCTGTGGGTGGTTTCGGGCGAAGAATTAAAAACCTTATTTTTAATCAATTAACCTTAGTGGAAAAATTCCCCCGCTCACATCAAACCTTATTACCTTATTAAATACA
>SABY01000069.1 GCA_009928785.1 Clostridia bacterium
AGGTTGGAACTGGTGTTCCGGTTGGTCTTCAAAACCAATATCAGACGGATAAAACCGGCTGTGGCAGGTTCGATTCCTGCTCTCTCTGCACTTTTTTTTGATGATGATGTAAAAAACGCCACTATGCCCATTCAAGACGAACTACGAAAACTGCCCGGCGTCGATAAGGTGTTGCAGCAGGAACCTGTTCGCCTTCTCATGCTAAAATTCCCCGGAAATTTTGTCACAGGCATTATTCAGAATACTTTGTCCAGCCTTCGCACTGCCGCTTTGCAGGGTGCTGAAGTGCCGCCATTGGTGGAAATTTTAAAACAGATATTATCGACAACAGAATCGCTTACCGCCAAAAGTTTGCGACCTGTCATCAACGCCACGGGCATCATCATTCATACAAATCTGGGCAGAGCGCCTTTTGGACAGAAATTGCTGGACGAGGTAAATGATGTGTTGACGGGTTACAACAATCTGGAATTTGATCTTGACAAAGCGCAACGCGGAACGCGCTACACACATGTTACGCGGTTGCTTTGCCATCTCACCGGCGCCGAAGATGTATTGGTGGTAAATAACAATGCCGCTGCTATTATGCTGGTGTTGCGCGCACTGGCCAAAAACCGCGAGGTAATTATTTCACGCGGTGAGCTTATCGAAATTGGCGGCTCATTCCGAATGCCCGACATCATGGCTGCCTCCGATTGCCAAATGGTGGAAGTGGGTACAACCAACAAAACAAAAGTCGCCGACTTTGCCAATGCCATAACTGCCCGCACCGGCATGTTGCTCAAGGTGCATCCTTCCAACTATGTCATCAGTGGCTTCACTACCGAAGCCTCGCTGCCTGAACTTGTTGCTTTGGGGGCGCAGCATCAGTTGCCGGTGGTTTACGATATGGGTTCGGGCTTGTTGCGTCAGGCAGACATTGCTTTCCTCGCCGACGAACCCGATGTGCGTTCAACGCTGGCCACTGGCATTGACCTGGTAACTTTTAGCGGCGACAAGCTTTTGGGTGGCCCCCAGGCAGGAATTATTGCCGGAAAAAGGGAATTGATAGCCAAACTAAAAAAGGAACCGCTTACCCGTGCTTTGCGGGTGGGCAAAGAAACTCTTTCGATGCTCGAAACCATTGCCCTGGCTTACCTCGACACCGAAAAACTAATTGCGCTAAGCCCAATTTTTACAATGATGACAACCAACGCTGACCAGTTGCGCACCAAAGCCGAAAGCCTGCAGCAACAACTCGAAGCCGCTGCAGTAGTCTGTTCGGTGGTGAAAAGTGAAGGCCAGGCCGGGGGAGGATCGTTGCCCGGAAAAACCATCGATAGTTTTGCTGTGGCAATTCATTTTAAAGGTGCTTCACGCAAAATAGCGGCCCGCTACGCCGAGCAGATTTATCATCATTTGCTTACCAATACAAAACCCTTGCTGGCTGTATTGCGGCAGGGCGAAGTACAGTTTGATGTACTCACACTCTTCGATCATCAGATTTCGGAGGTAGCAGCGTTGATCGTCAATAGTTATCGGGAGGTAACCGGCACATGAGTAAGAATCTGATAATGGGTACCGCCGGTCACGTCGATCATGGCAAGACAGCCCTTATTCGCGCACTCACCGGCATCGACTGCGACACACACAAAGAAGAAAAAGCCCGCGGCATTACCATCAACCTGGGCTTTGCCCATTTGGAACTTTCTGACGATGTTTCGGTGGGAATTGTGGATGTGCCCGGTCACAAAGATTTTATCAAAACCATGGTGGCGGGCGTATATGGCATCGACTTCGTGCTGTTGGTGGTGGCTGCCGATAGTGGCATTATGCCACAGACGCGTGAGCACTTTAATATAATGCGGGTGCTGGGAATTCATCACGGGATTGTTGCCCTTACCAAATCCGACCTGGCCGATGAAGAAATGCGGGAAATGGCCAAGCTGGAGATCATGGAATTTCTGGATCATACTTCTTTAGCCGATGCGCCCATTGTAGAAGTTTCGGCTGTAACCATGCAGGGAATCGACGAGCTGAAAGCAGAGATGTTGAAGCTGGCACGGCAGGTTGGTCAAAAACCTGTGGCAGACATTTTTAGGATGTATATCGATCGGATTTTTAATGTTAAAGGCCACGGCATTGTAGTTACCGGCTCGGTGTTAGGAGGTCGGGTGGTGGTGGGGCAGGAGCTTTTGCTCCTACCTGCCAATCGCGATAAGCTCCGCATAAAATCCATACAGCGCCATGGCAAGGCTGTAAAAGAAACTTCTGCCGGCGATCGCGCTGCTATCAATGTGGCCGGTCTTAAGTATGATGATTTTGAGCGCGGTCAGCTTTTGATCGACCGGCAGTTGGACGAAACAACGATGGTGGATGCCCAGGTAGAATTTTTTGAGCCGCAGATGCAACCCAAAACGTGGTGGCAGGTTCTGTTTCATACCGGTACTTTTACTACCTATGCCCGCATGCACCTGCTCACCTGCGAGCAATCGGATACAGCTATGTTAGCAGTTGTGCAATTGCATTTTGAGAAACCGGCTGTACTTATTAATAAAGACAAATTTATAATCCGCAACAGCTCCAACGACTTGACCTTGGGCGGTGGCACCATCCTCGACGTAAAACCGCTGCACCACCGCCGCCGCACCGAGGCACTCAAACAGCGCATGACGGAACTTGCCCTGGCGGCAGTGAACGAACAGAATAAATTGCAACATATTTTTATTGAATCAGAAAAGGAAGCGAAGCCTTTGCTGCTGCAGGAAGCTGCCCATCGTACCAGCGTTTCTGTGGATGAGATCAAGCAATTGATGTCCGAAATTTCCGGGATACTGATTCTCATCACTGCTGGTGGAGAGGATTATCTGGTTACGGCCACCTATCAAAAACAACTCGCCGAAGGGGTTATTGAAATCCTTAAAACATGGCATCAGGAAAACACATTTTTTGAAACAGGGCTGGAGATGACCGAGTTGCTGGGAAAACTTGGGTTGCGTTCGGCGGCGGAGAAAGAGCTGCTGGCTTTGCTTCTCGGCACAATGACCGATGCAGGTACTTTGAAAAACGTAGGTAAAACATTTGCTTTGAAAAGCCATCGTACGGCAATGGACAAAAAGCAGCAGGAGGCATTGGAGTGGCTTCGCGATACATTAATATACAATAAGCTCAACCGACTTACAATAAAAGAATTGGAGCAAAAAGCGCACGAACGCAGCATCAAAAAAAGTACATTGGCACAACTCGTCCAATTTATGCAAATGCGCCACGAGCTTTACACCGATGGCGAAGATGTGCTGGATGCCGCTTCTGTGAATGCGAGCCGCCTCCTTTTATTGCGCGCATTGGCTCAGGCACCACGGGGCCTCAACGAAAAAGAATTCAGAGAGCTGACCGATGCACCCCGAAAAACCATTCAACTGCTGATAGATATTTTTGTGAGAGAGGGTATTATCACGAAAGAAACCTTTTTTCTGCACATTACCGAAACAGGGAAAAGCCTTCTTAATGGTGGTTGATGTTATAAGGGAGCACAATGCGTAACCGGCAGCTTTTACAAGTTCATTCCCGTTTCGATATTTTTGGTCAGATCGGAAATAAGACGTGCCATTGGCGCACCGTCGATTACATCATGGTCGATGAGAATGGACATATTGAGAATTTCACGTATCACAATGTTATCGGCGACCACTACTGGTTTTTTTATGATCGAACCAACGCCAAAACAAACAGGGTGAACGGAAATTGGTAAAAACCAACCGTTAACCCTTCCGACCATCCCCAGCGACGTGAACGCAACATTACCCATTTTGCGGAAAGCAACTTTCGGATGTTTTAACAAGTATCTCCAAAACAGACGGCGCAGAAAACCAGGCATCAGAAAATACAAGCGTTCCATCCGGCGGGTCTTGTGTTGAAGCACGATGTCCTCTTTTGTAAGCTGCTTAGTGCGTGCTTCGGCAATTTGGCCGGATATATGCTCCATGGTAATTTCATTGGCTTTTTGAATCACAATCGGAATCGGAACTTTGGTGCCGTCGATCTCTTTTTCCACAGCCAACGAAACATTGATGTCATCGAAAATGATGATTTTGCTTTTCCCTTCCAGAAAGGAACAAGCCATTTCGTGTTGTTTAAGCGTATTGGCAACAACGCTGATGAGCCAGGCGGTAAACGAAATTTTGATTTTCCTCGCTTTGTTGCACTCCTTAATTTTCTTTCGGCTCTCCGTTACATCCAGCTCTATTATGCCCGTTACGTGATGCTTTCGTTTGCCAACAGCGCAAATATCGATGGTCGCCAGGCGCGACTTTGGGAATTTTTGAATTTTGTATTTGTGTGACATGGGCTATTCAATTTTTGTGTAAAGATCACCAAAAATATAATGCTCATTGCAAATAGCAAAAAACGCAAAAAGTGATTTCCGGGATGAGCATTTTCATTTCATTGTGTCAGTCGAAATTATATTGCAAATTTTCTGTAAGGATTTGTAACAGCCACAAAATGAAGTATCTGGCTAATGCTATCTCATTGATAAATAAGATTGTGCAAGGGGCGGTTTTTGGTGCTGCAAGGTTCGGTAATGTTATTATCGTAACACTGTTATGTTATTCACAAAAAAATGTCTTTTCAATGCACTTTCATTCTAATTTTGCACCGTGATTACTCGCATGAATTGGGGTAAATAGCTATAAGAAAACGATTTAGTAATTTTTCGAGATAAAATAACAGAACAAACAAGAAAAATCAGACATGGCAAAAATTAAAAATTTGGCCGAGTTGCGCAAGATGAGGGAGGAGCAGCAGAAGCAGCTCAACCTGCGCGAAAAAAGCAATGATCCTGAAAAGTATGTTCAGATCAAAGTGGGCATGGCCACCAGTGGCATTGCTTCCGGCGCCAAGCGTATCATGGATTTTCTCATCGTAGAACTCGACAAACGCGGCATCGAGGCTGTAGTGACGCAAACCGGCGACATGGGCTATTGCTATGCCGAGCCTACTATCGAAGTAACCCGGCCGGGCGAAGAACCTATCGTTTTTGGTTACGTCGATACGCAGCGTGCCGATGAGATCATCGAGAAATACATCAAAAATGGTGAGCTTGTCGAAGGTATCATTCCGGTGAATTATGAATCTATTGACTAAAAAAGTAACAAGCAAGATATGGCACAACAACTTAAAATGCAACTGCTGGTTTGTGGCGGCACAGGCTGCCGGGCTTCCGAGAGCGAGTCGATAGAAGCGGCACTTGCACGTGAGCTTAAAGCCCACGGACTGGAAAATGAAGCAAAGGTGATAACCACCGGTTGCTTTGGCTTTTGCGAAAAAGGTCCCATTGTAAAAGTGCATCCCGACAACACCTTTTATACACAGGTAACACCTGCCGATGCACGCGAAATCGTTGAAGAGCATGTGTTGAAAGGCCGTAAAGTAGAGCGCCTGCTTTACACCGACCCTGAAAACAAAGAGCATGTCCCCGACAGTCGGCACATGGGTTTCTATCGCAAGCAGATTCGTATTGCTTTGCGCAATTGTGGTTTTATCAACCCCGAAAATATCGACGAATATCTGGCACGCGATGGCTACGAAGCGCTGGGCAAATGCCTTGCTGAGATGACACCCGATGCAGTTATCGACATCATGAAAAAATCGGGCTTGCGCGGACGTGGCGGCGGAGGATTCCCGACGGGTCTCAAGTGGGAGATAACCCGCAAAAGTGTGGCCGACCAGAAATATGTTGTGTGCAATGCCGACGAAGGCGATCCGGGTGCTTTTATGGATCGCTCCATCCTCGAAGGCGACCCGCACGCAATACTCGAAGCTATGGCAATATGTGGTTATGCCATTGGTGCAACCAAAGGCCTTATTTACATCCGCGCCGAATATCCATTGGCTATCAAACGACTCAAAATTGCTATCGATCAGGCCATGGAATATGGACTGCTGGGCAAAAATATTTTCGAAACAGGATTTGATTTCGATGTTGAACTACGCTATGGCGCAGGCGCATTTGTGTGCGGCGAAGAAACTGCCCTTATCCACTCGATGGAAGGTAGCCGTGGCGAGCCTACCTTTAAACCACCTTTCCCTTCGGTGGAAGGATACATGGGAAAACCCACCAACGTCAACAATGTGGAAACTTTTGCCAATGTTCCTATCATCATCAACAAAGGCGCTGATTGGTTTGCCAGCATTGGCACCGAGCGCTCCAAAGGAACCAAAGTGTTTGCTTTGGCAGGTAAAATCAACAATGTGGGTTTGATTGAAGTACCGATGGGAACCACGCTCCGTGAGGTAATCTTCGAAATTGGCGGTGGCATCAAGGATGGCAAAGAATTTAAAGCTGTACAAACCGGCGGCCCTTCAGGCGGATGCCTTACACAGAAACATCTGGATATACCTATTGAATACGAAACCTTAGTAGAGGCAGGTTCGATGATGGGTTCCGGTGGAATGATCGTTATGGACGAAGACGACTGTATGGTTTCGATGGCTAAATTTTATCTGGAGTTCACTGTGGAAGAATCGTGCGGAAAGTGTAGCCCATGCCGTATTGGTAACAAGCGCTTGCACGAGATGCTCGAGACCGTTACTGAAGGGAAAGCAACTATGGAGACGCTGGAGAAGCTCAAAAACCTTAGCAACGTCATCAAAGATACCTCCTTGTGTGGCCTGGGTCAAACCGCGCCTAATCCCGTACTTTCGACACTAAACAACTTCTGGGATGAATACCTGGAGCATGTGGAAGATCATAAGTGTCGCGCTGGCGCCTGTAAGTCGCTGATGCGTTATGTGATAATTCCCGATAATTGTGTGGGCTGTACTGCATGTGCCCGCAACTGCCCCGTCAACTGTATTTCGGGCGAACGCAAACAAGTGCATGAAATCGATCAGAGCACCTGTATCAAATGCGGAACCTGCATGGAAAAATGCAAATTCAATGCTATCGAAATTGTTTAATCCAACTATTAAAAAAGCATTATAATGGAAATGATTCGTCTGACCATAGATAAAAAAACTGTAGAAGTTAAAAAAGGCACCACCATCCTGGATGCCGCCAAAAGCATTGGTATTAATATCCCCACCTTGTGCTATCTTAATATGGGTGATCTGAATATCGAAAACAAACCGGGTGGCTGTCGTGTATGTGTGGTGGAAGTGGATGGGCGCCGCAACCTGGCACCTTCGTGTGCTACCGAATGTATGCCCGGCATGGTGGTAAGTACGCATTCGATGCGCGTTTTGAATGCCCGCAAAACCGTTGTTCAGCTCATCCTGAGCGACCATCCGTTCGACTGTCTGGTATGTGCCAAGTCGGGAAACTGTGAGCTGCAGGATCTGGCTATTAAGCTCGGCATTCGCGATGTGCCTTACATTGGTGAGCAAAGCACGTATCGTGAAGACACTTCCCCCTCTATCATCCGTGATGTGGACAAGTGCATTATGTGCCGTCGCTGCGAAGTGATGTGTAACGAAGTGCAGACGGTAGGCGTGCTCTCGGCTATAAACCGTGGTTTCCAATCAGTGGTAGCTCCCGCTTTCGAGATGAACCTCGACCACAGCGTTTGTACTTATTGCGGACAATGCGTTAACGTATGTCCTACCGGTGCGCTTACAGAAGTAGATCACACCAACCAACTCATCAACGATCTGGCCGATCCCGACAAAGTGGTGGTGGTACAAACCGCCCCTGCTGTACGTGCAGCATTGGGCGAGGCGTTTGGCATGGAGCCTGGAACACTCGTTACCGGAAAATTGGCTACTGTATTGCGTGAGCTGGGATTCGACTATGTTTTCGATACCGACTTTGCCGCCGACCTTACCATCATGGAAGAAGGCACCGAGCTGCTGGGACGCCTGAGCCAACACTTGCAAGGCGATCCCGACGTGAAGTTGCCCATCCTTACTTCGTGCTGCCCTGCCTGGGTGAAGTTTTTTGAGCACAACTTTCCGGAGATGAAGGATATTCCTTCCACAGCCCGTTCGCCACAGCAGATGTTTGGCGCCATCGCCAAAACCTATTTTGCTGATAAAATTAATGTCGATCGCAAGAAACTAATTGTAGTTTCCATTATGCCCTGCGTTGCCAAAAAGTACGAATGCACCCGCGACGAGTTTAAAGTGGATGGCAATCCCGATGTGGATTACTCCGTTTCGACCCGCGAGTTAGCACATCTTATCAAGCGCGCCAATATCGACTTTGTGTCACTGCCCGACAGCGACTTCGATAACCCATTGGGCGAGTCAACCGGTGCCGGCGTTATCTTTGGCGTTACTGGTGGTGTGATTGAGGCTGCCGTGCGTACCGCTTACGAAGTACACACCGGCAAGGCGCTCGAAAAAGTTGACTTTAAGCAGCTCCGTGGCCTGGAGGGCATTCGCTCTGCAACGGTCGATTTTGACGGACTTCCTATCAACATTGGCATAGCTCACGGATTGGGCAATGCACGCAAACTGCTCGAAGACATCAAATCGGGCAAGAGCACTTACCACGCCATCGAAATCATGGCATGCCCCGGCGGTTGTATTGGCGGCGGCGGTCAGCCCTACATCCACGGCGATACCAGTATCCTTAAAGCGCGTCAAAAAGCTATTTATGCCGAAGACGCCGGAAAAACCCTGCGCAAATCGCATGAGAATCCATACATCATAAAACTCTACGAAGAGTTTCTGGGTAAGCCGCTTAGCGAAAAAGCGCATCACTTGCTCCATACACACTACTTCGACCGCAAAAAAGAAGTTTTTATCGAGGAGTAATCCTTGAGTTAGCATTAAGGAAATAATTTGATAAAAAAATTGGATGTAAATATCTTTTGAAATATGTCATCAATAAAAATAAAACTAAAAGAAAAGGACGTCGCTAAAATTATCGAGATATGCGATTCGTTCGACAACAATCCCGGCGACCTTATCAACGTGCTTCACAAAGTACAAGGCGAATTTGGCTACCTTCCTGCAGAAGTGCAGGAGGTGGTGAGTAACCAGCTCAAAGTCTCGCTGGCCAAAATTTATGGTGTGGTAACGTTTTATTCGTTCTTCACCATGATTCCGCGCGGCAAGCACCCCATCTCAATTTGCACCGGCACGGCCTGCTATGTGCGTGGCGCCGAGAAAGTGCTTGATGAATTCAAAAAAGTGCTGGGTATCAAAGTAGGCGAATCCACAGCCGATGGTAAGTTTTCGCTTACATGCCTGCGCTGCGTAGGAGCCTGTGGGCTGGCGCCGGTGGTGCAGATTGGCGACAAAACCTACGGACGCCTGGCGCCTGACGATGTAAAACGCATCCTCGACGAGTACGCTGACAATTAGCATCGGCTGCTTCTGCTTTTTTAAATATCTGATTCATAGTCATAGGGTTTGTTAATAAATCACTTTGGAGCTATCGAAGGCCTGTGTGCAAAAGCCACACGGATCGTCGATAGCTCTTTTTTTATTTATGTGATTCTTTCGAACCAGAAAATTTACCCAATTCCACCTCTTGTGTAGGGAGCTGCGCTGTGTGTGGTGAAATCCTTTTGCAAATATTTAAAATATCCCGAAACGGCAATCATGGCGGCGTTGTCGGTGGTAAATGAAAAAGGTGGGATAAAGGTTTCCCAGCCTTTGCTGTCCTGTGCCTGATGCATAGCATGGCGCAATGCCGAGTTGGCTGACACGCCGCCGGCAATGGCTATCTGGCGGATGCCGTAATGTTCGGCTGCCAGGGTAAGTTTGTGCATCAGTATGCTAATGATGGTTTTTTGCAGTGATGCGCTGAGGTCTTCTTTGTTTTCGTCGATAAAATCCGGATTGCTTTTGAGGTTATCGCGCAGGAAATACAAAAACGATGTTTTCAGTCCGCTGAAACTATAATCGAATCCTATGGCTTGCGGGTGTGGAAACGGGAACCTGTCGGGATTGCCGGCAGCAGCCAGTATGTCGATAACAGGGCCGCCGGGATAAGGCAACGACATGATCTTGGCGGCTTTATCAAAAGTTTCGCCTGCTGCATCATCGATGGTTTGTCCTACAATTTCCATCTCAAAATAATCCTTCACCAGCACAATTTGCGTATGCCCGCCCGAAACGGTGAGGCACAAAAACGGAAACTCCGGCACCTTCTTTTTTTCGCCAGGCATTTGGATAAAATGTGCCAGAATATGGGCCTGCATGTGGTCGGCTTCGATAAGCGGCAAATCAAGCCCCAATGCAAAAGCCTTGGCAAAGGAAGTTCCCACCAGCAGCGAACCAAGCAGCCCCGGCCCACGCGTAAATACTACGGCGTGCAGTTCCTCTTTTTGTATGCCCGATACCTGCAATGCCTCGTGTATCACCGGCACGATGTTTTGCTGATGCGCGCGCGAGGCCAGCTCGGGCACCACGCCGCCATATTTGCGATGCACCTCCTGATTGGCCGTTACGTTGGATAGCATAGTGGTATCGGCCAGCACCGCTGCTGAGGTATCGTCGCACGATGATTCGATGCCGAGGATGTAGGTCATAAAATTTTTAAATTTTAATTATTTGGTGTCCGGTAAACTATTTGGGTTTTCTTACCGAAGTTTCGGTATCGAAATGACAAGGGTTTTGGAGTGTTTTTTTGAGGGTGGGGTTGGTGGCGGCTTTGCCGCCACCAACCCCACCCAAACAACCGTAACTGACTGTCACTCTGAACGTAGTGAGGAATCTACTTCAAGGTATTTCGTTTCTATTATTTCTACCGGACATCAGTGAATTTAAATCTTTGATTGTGGTGGTAACGCAAAGCGGAGCGACATAGTTTATTTCTCTTCCGCCTGCTCCTCATTTTTCGTTGCTGCGTCGTTAGGCGGCTTCTCCTCATCCTTTGCCGCTTTACTTTCTGAACGAATCCCAAAAAGGTCGCTAAAAGTCTCAAACTCCTTACGGTAAAATATCCCCACGCCCTGCGTGTATGGGGCGTTGTCTTCGAGGAAGCTGATGTCGTTGGTACGATTGAAGGCTTTGATGCGAAAGCGCCCGTCGTCGGTGATTTTGTATTCTACATTGATATCGCCCACCACGTTGCTGGTATTTTGCTCGCGCGTGGTGCCGCGCACGCCAAAGTTGCCATCTATCGACAGGCGGTCGTTAAAGAGCTGCGTGCGCAGAGCTACCTCCAACTCCTCTTCGGTGAGTTCGGTGCCGGGCTGGTAGTTGATGCCGATGTCGAAATCCTTGCTGATCTTCGAGAGCCAGCCGCTGAGCTGGTTGCTTAGCAGCTTAAAGCCCGTGGTGCCGATATTGGGGCCAGCGGTGGTATAGCTAAAGCTGCCCAGTATCAGCAGCGAAATGATTTGCTGGCTCATGGCCGACTGGTCGGTGGTGTCGAGGGCGGCGAAGATGATTTCTTTGGTATCGTCGGCCACGTTGGTAAAATCTATCGAGAAGCGGATGTCAGGGTTAAAGAGAGCGTTCATCAGGTGGATGTTGCTTTGTACTTCCACACGGGTGTTGCGCAGGGCCGTCGAGTCGGTTTGCAAACGCAGCCCTGTCAGGTTCGTTTTTATGGTGTAGGTGGCGATAATATCGACGGTGGCGTCTAAAGGATCGCCGGTCCATGAAATCTTGCTACCGCTGCGTATCTTCAGGTTGCGACCGAGGATATTTTCAAAATTAAAGAAAAAGTTCCCATCGGTAATGATATAGTCGCCGTTGATGGTAAAATCGCCACGCGGGCTGATGCCCATGCCAATGTCGCCGTTGCCGCTGCCTTTGATATTGCCCATGTTGTCGGGCAGGTAAATTTCAATCTCAGCGTCGGGGGTCACATCCAGCTCCATGTTCATGGCGAAGCCCTTGGTATTTACATTATAATTCTCCGTAGTTTTTTGGGAAGTGTCAGCATCATTTATAAAAATAATAAAATCGTTTTCCGAAACGCTCAGCCCGGTAGTAACGGGGATGATGATGCGCGTACCCTCGTTGGTGCGGGCGTTTACGGTCATCATAATGTCGTCGAAGGGGCCGGTGATAGCTACTTTGCCGGTGGCAACGGCAGTGCCGTAAAACATCTCGTTGTCGCGCGCCGAAGTGTTGAGTGCACGCAGGTTTTCGAGGTCGATGTAAATACCAAGTCTGAAATCATCAAAAAAGTGGTGAGTGATGCTACCCGAAAGATTAGCAGATTGTTGGCGTGTATCGTAGAGCACCAGATTGCTTACGTTGATGGCATTTTTGGCTACTTCCACCGAGCCGGCCATCGAATAGGTGGTGTTGAGATATTTGATCAAAAACTGTGTTCGCATGAGCTTGATGATGCCGGTAGCCACCGGCTGGTTATAGCTTCCGCTAATGTGCAGCTCGCCACTGGCCAGGCTTGCCGGGTCTATCACGGCATATTCGCTGATAAAAGGATTTACGATCTGAATGCCCAGGTTGTTGAGTTTCACATCGAGATCGAAATTCTCATTCTCTCCGGTGGGGTAATAGTCTCCGGTGATGGCTATAACCTCGCTGGTACCAATGTTGCCTCGCCGGAAGATATGGGTATTTACCCTGAGCCGCTGTGCAGAATCGTTCCATGTTGTTTTCAGTTTCATCATTCCGAGTTCTTCACCATTAAAATATAAATCTTCCAGACTAATGTCGGCCAGGAAGTTGGGTTCCTGCATCAGATTTACCAGCGTAACCTCTCCACTGAGGATGCCATCTACGTCCACTTCGCCGCCACGGATAAGCTGGTCGAGGTGCGAAATGTCGAGCGATTCGAAAGTAAGACGCAGGCTATCGTCGGGGTGGGACGTGATGCCACCGCCAATAAGCACCTGGCTCGAGTCGCTATAAAAGTTGAGCTTGTCGAAAACTACACCGCTTGAATTAGCAGCTATGCGGTTGCCTGGCCGCACGTGCCATGCAGCGCTGTCGAAAACCATATTCACATCCGTAAGTGCGGCCATGATGCGGGTGGTGTCCAGATGCACGTAACCACCTACCTGGCCGGTGTTTTTGTTGGTGTTGTCAAGGTCGTTCCACAGCAGCTCAAACGAGATTGTGTCGCGCAACAGGCGGGTGGTGAGCTGCAGGCTGTCGATGCCATAGCCTGCCGAGTCGGAGGCACTGACATCTTTGAGCATTATTCTGTTAAAATCCATGGCAAGTTCAAATCCATCCTCACTACTGCTTGTGCTCATGCGCCAGTCGTAGGCTTTCAGCGTAGTGTATTTTATCCAGTCGGCGTGTCCACGGAGTTTTACTTTTTCTTCCGTAAGGTTGGCTGTACCTTCTATCACGGTGTGTGGAGCAAGTTTCAGGTCGGGAACAAAAAGATCAGTGAGAACATCGGTATTTCGCAGATCGATATTAAAGTTGAGATACTGTTGTTCCTCACCCGGCGTGTGTTGCAACGGAAGCTGTCGCGCCAGTGTCGGGCTGTATTGCATGATGTAGTTGGAAATACTGGCCGAGAGTGTGCTCAGTTTGTAATAACCTTCAAGGCGGACATCGATATAATCTGAAGCCAGGCTGATGCCGGAGAGGCCATCGTTGGCTTGCCAGGCCACCAGTTGGAGTTTCTTTAGTTTATATTCTTTGCTGCCTTCGATGTACGAAGTATTGGTTATTGCCAGCGTACCGCTGATATCGTCAATGCTGGTGGCGTGCATATCGGCATCGATGGCGGTGCTCAGGATGCTTACGCTGTCGCGCGATGAAAAGTGCAAAGCGTAAAGATCGGCGTGGTCGATGCGGGCTTTAAAATCGAAGCGAGGCATGTCGTCGTTAAAATCGATGAGACCATCAAAGACAAAGTCGAGGTGTTCATCATCAACGGCTGCACGGCCTTTGAAGATTAATTCATCCAGACTTGCATCAATGGCGATGTTGTTGTAATCATAATCATTAAACTGCAACGACTGAATGATTCCCTTGGTGTTGATGCGTAGCGAATCTTTACTAAAGCCTTCCCCATCCACGTCAAGTGTAAAACTCGTTTTTCCGAGTATGAGCTGCGCATCGAGCAGATTGCCCACATCCAGATTGCTGGCCACCAGATTGCCGTGGTAGGTCACTTCTTTTTGTGGGTTGGTTTTCATCACCAGATTGGTCTTGAGGCGCCCCAGCCGGCTTTGAATTACAGCTTTGGCCACAAAATCATTGTAAAAACCGGTAAATTTCCCCGAAACCTTTACCATCCCCATTTTCATCAACAGATCGGGCACCTCGATGGGTGGCACTTCGCCAGGTAGCCTAAAAGAGCGTACGTCGCGGGTATGGGTTGTAAAGGTTTCGATGTTGGTATTAATGAAGGTTTCGAAGAAGTCGGGCAGCCCGTTCATCTGTACCGATCCTACAAAACGCGTATCGGTGCCGTAACTGATGTCCAGGTTGCTTCCACGAATGTTGCTCACCGTTCCTTTCACGTTGCCTTCAATTCCGATGGTGTTGGTCATCGAAAACATCGTTTCGGCAAAATAGCCGATGTCGCTCATGTCGAGTATGGATTGGCCAAAGGTGCCGTCAAAATTTACTTCCTCAATAAAATTATTAAAGGCATCCAGATTGGGATAGCGAAAAGCAAGGTCGAGGTGTATGTTTGAATTATTAGCAACCAACACCAGGTTTTTCACTGTTAGTCCCACCGGACTGAAGCGTGCGTTGCCGGAAAACTCCTTAAGCTCAAACCCACTTTTTTCGATAAAGACCAGATTATGGATGTTGGCGCTGATGGTGTCGTGGTCGATCACTACTTTGGAGGCCAGCAAATCCATGTCGAGCAGCTCCATGTCGTTGTAGTCGATGCCACGGCTGGCCACTTTGGCGTCGGCATCTTCATACACAAAATGTGCATTGCGTATCTGCAAGTCATTTACCTCCAGCGTCCAGGGTTTTGTCGGTGTTTCCGAGGGCAATGTGTCGGCGTCAGGGCTTATGAAATGCTGTAAGAAAAAACCAAGATTGTCCAGGTCTTCAGTAGAATAGCGGCGCAGGGCAAACGCAGCGCCTGTAAGGTGGAGGCTGCGTATGTGCACTTTTTGCTTCGCGCGATTTATTCCTGCAAGGGCTACCGACAGCTCATCAACGGCAATCATCTCCTGGCCATGTTTATCCTCTATCACCAATCCCGTAAGGTGTAATTTTCCGGCAAACCCCACCTGAATACCATCGATGCTGATGGTAGTTCCGGTTTTTTGTGTAAGGAATGCTGCCGCAAAACGCGTAGCAAGCGTCTGCACCTCTGCGTTGCGAAGCAAAAGAAACACTACCAGATGTAGTGAAATCACAAATACTATCAGGTAGAGGATGCTATGGAAAACCTTTTTCAGAATATCATTAAATTTTTTTGGGGTTACCGTCTGGCAGGCAGCAGTCATTCCCGTTGTTAATCATATAAAACGCTGTTTTGCAAAATTATGATTTTGTTTCGGGTGGAAGGCGGTAAATAATTGCAGATTCTGGAATTGAGAATGAAAATGAATTTTTGAATATTGATCTTGAATTTTCAGCCCCAACGCGGCAAAATCAATACAATTTCTCATTTTCTTATTACAACAATAGAAGTTCGTAATGACACGCATCCCGATAAATTTCCCTCACCGCCTCACAGGTTTTGCGTAAATTCGCCAATCTTTTTAGAGATTCAATTTTTAATATTTAAAAACCTGATCATTATGAAATTATTTATCACACGACACTTTTTACTGGTACTGCTGGCCATAGGGATGATGATTCCGGCCTACGCGCAGATCACCATTAGCACCAGCGACATGCCCGCCGTCGGCGACACGCTGCGCAAGAGCAACAGCCTTGATATTACCGGCGTGGACTTTGAGGCTACAGGCGCCGGTTACAACTGGGATTTTTCAGAACTTCAGCCGGTATTTCAATCCGTCGATACCTTCGTCAGCGTAAGCTCCGTACCTTTTCTTTACCAGCTCGTCTTTTTCCCAGGCGTGGTGGCCAATCTGGCGCAGAAATACACAGGCTTAAATCTCGACACAATTGTCGGCGTTTCGCTGACAGACCCTTATCGTTTTTTTAAAAATACCTCCGGTTCTTTCACCGACGTAGGTTTTGCCTTTACGCTCAACAGCATCCCGGTGCCGCTTAAGTTCAACAGCGCCGATGTAGTTTACAAATTCCCGCTCAACTACGGCCAGGCCGATTCGAGTATCTCCGGGGTTGGCTTTGGCCTGCCCGATCTGGGTTACATCAACATCGACCGCAAGCGTGTAAACGTGGTTGACGGCTGGGGCACACTCACCACCCCGTACGGCACTTTCGACGTACTGCGGCTCCGCTCTACAGTAAAGGAAATCGACAGCATCTACGTGGACTCGCTCCAGTTTGGCACCGCGCTCACCCGCAACTATGTGGAGTACAAATGGCTTGGCGCCGGATATGGGCAGCCGCTGCTGCAGGCTACCATCGAAGGGCCGCTCATCACTGTGGCATGGCTCGATTCGATCGCAGGCACCAACGTTGGCATAAAGCAGCCGGTTGCATTTGAAACACACGTCTCGGTAGCTCCCAACCCAATGTCAGGCGAAGCTGTTGCAACAATAAATCTCGTCCGTCCTGATTTGGTGTCGATAGAGATTTATGATCTTTCCGGAAAGCGTGTCGCCGAAATATTCAACGGCAGATTGCCATCCGGACACACAGCGATCCCATTCACCAACCGGCTACAACCTGGCATCTATCTGCTCAGGCTGGCCACATCAGCGAATTTAATAATGGAGAAAATGGTAATCCAATAGAGAAGGAAGAGGTTAGAAGTTGGAGGATAGAAATTAGCAATCAGAATTGGTATGTAGAGGCGCACGGCCGTGCGTCTAATAATTCATCAAAAAAGTATTTTTTCCAATGAGTTTTACCATTTATAAATCTTCGGCCGGTTCGGGCAAGACCTACACGCTGGTAAAAGAGTACCTGAATCTGGTGATGCAGCGCCCGGAGGATTACCGGCACGTGCTGGCTATCACTTTTACCAACAAAGCCGCTGCTGAGATGAAAGACCGCATCCTGCATTATCTGGCGCTGATGGCTTACGGCGCTAAAAATAAAAAAGAAGAAGGATTGCTCGCAGGATTGTCGGCGCATTATTGCGAACTGATTCAGGGCGACGCAGCAGCAGTGCAGGCGCGAGCGCAATTGGTGTTGGGCAACATCCTGCACGACTATTCCAATTTCGCCATCGGCACCATCGACAGTTTTGTGCAGAGCATCGTGCGCAGTTTTGCACGCGAACTCAAGCTGCCCGCAGGTTTTGAAGTAGAACTCAACGCTAAAAATCTGCTGCACAAAAGCATCGATGCGCTGCTGAGCAAAGCCGGGGTGGAACCGGAGCTTACCAGCTTGTTGGTAAGTTTTATAAAAACAAAAATGGAGGATGAGAAAAGCTGGAACATCGAAAACGAAATTTTTGAATTTGGTAAAATCATGTTGCGCGAAGACAGCCAACTGGCTGCCGACAAGCTACTGCATCTCTCCATCAGCGACTTCAGGCAAATCGAACGGCAGTTGTCGAAACATTGCGCAAGCATCGAAACCTTAATAAAATCTCCGGCTACAGATGCAATGCAGTTGCTTACGCAAAATGGCATCACCAGCCAGATGATGTATTACGGTGGGAGTGGCGTATATTCATATTTTGAACGAATTGCCAACGGAGATTTCAGCAAGCCCGAACTTAATAAACATGTTCAGAAAATGCTGGAAATTCAGAAGTGGCAATCCGGACAGTGTCCTCCAAACAAAAGCATGATCATCGAAAGATTGCAAAACAAACTGGAAGGTTTGCTTCAAATATCTTCTTCAACCATTCAGGATCAACTGCCTCACTACAATTTGCACCAGCTCGTTCTCAATCATATTTATGAAATGGCGCTGCTGAACGAGATCGAAAAGGTGATGCAGGATTTTCGTGACAACGAAAACATTGTACATATCTCCGAGTTCAACAAGCGCATTGCCACCATTGTACAGCGCGAGCCGGTGCCGTTTATCTACGAACGCATCGGCGAAAAATACCGTCACTTTCTCATCGACGAGTTTCAGGACACCTCGGTGCTGCAATGGCACAACATGCTGCCACTCCTCGAAAATTCGCTGGCAAGCAATTATTTCAACATGATTGTGGGCGATGGCAAGCAAGCCATTTACCGTTTCCGGAATGGCGATGTGGAGCAGTTTGCCGCCCTGCCGGGATTGTTGCACCACGACGGAGACCCGATAATGTTGCAACGCGAAAACCTGTTGCGACACCATTACAAAGAATTGGAGCTTGATACCAACTACCGATCGTTTCGGGAAGTAGTGGAGTTTAACAACGACTTTTTTGATTTTGCCAAACAGTTGGTGCCCGAAAATCTCCAAGCCATCTACCATTGCAGCCCGCAAAAGGTGGACGAAAAGAAAACCGGCGGCAGCGTGGATATTCATTTTTTAAAATTTGAAAAAAATGAAACGGATACTGATGTCAAGGAGGACAAAAAGCAGCAATGGATGGCTGCTATTATGAAGCAGGTGCAGAAGCAACTTCGTACATTCCAGCCCGGACAGATTGCGATACTGACCCGGAAAAACGATCAGGCAAGCGACATTGCCCAGCATCTCACCTTCAACGGCATCAGCGTGGTTACAAGCGAGGCGCTGCTGCTCACCTCAAGCCCGGAAGTGAGTTTTATCATTGCGCTTCTTCGGTTTATTAATGATAAAACCAACAAGATAAACATCGGCGAAATGCTCGCATTTCTCTTTAGCCGCCATCCCGAAAAAATTGTGGGTTTTGATCAGCTTCTGAATTTGAGCATTGATATTAATATCCAAAATCCGCAAGGACTTTCTCTGTCGGCCTTGCTGCACAGGGTTTTCGGTTACGACACCGATTTTACAAAGCTGGCCAGCCTGAGCCTTACCGATCTGGTGCACGAGGTCATTCGTATTTTTGAATTGTCGGAAGGCGGTCGCAACGATTTCATCCGCTTTTTTATCGACATCATCATCAAATACACCGCTACCAACCCCGAAGGCATCCCCGACTTTTTGCACTTTTGGGAAGAGGAATGCCAGGACAAATCCATCGTGGTGCCTGAAACCATGCAGGCGGTTACGGTGATGACCATTCACAAAGCCAAGGGCCTGCAGTTTCCGGTGGTGATATTGCCTTATGCCGACATCAAATCGAAAAATAATGGTGAGTTTCTGTGGGTTGATCCACAATTCAATCAAGATATTCAACTGCCGGTGGCGTTGGTAAAGACGGGCAATCTATTAAAAGAAAGCAGCCACAGCGAGATCAACGAAGCCGAGAGTGGCAAGTCGAAGCTCGACGTGCTCAATGTGCTTTATGTTGCCATGACGCGCCCGGTAAATCGGCTGATAGTAATGATGGATAGCAAAGCCAAAGAGGATGGCGCCTGGAGTATTTCAGATAAATTATTGGACGGTGCCGATATTTTTTATCAATATCTCGAATCCAAAGGGCTTTGGGATAAGGAAAAGCAGCAATACCATTTCGGTGCAGAGGTTTCTGAAGATTTTAAATTAGAAATAAAAGTGCCTGAAAAAGATGAAAAAACTGTTGAACGATTGCATGCAGGGCGCTGGCGCGAAAAGTTAAGCATCCGTTACCGTGCGCCCGAATATTGGGAAGGCGCTGCGCCTGACCGCCGTCGCGACCGTGGCATCATGATGCACCACCTTTTGTCGCAGATCAACACTTCTGCCGATATCAGCATTGCGGTTGAGCAGGCAGCCATCCAGGGTTTGTTGGCTGCTGATGAAAAGGAGGCTATTGCCAAAGATATGGATCAGCTTGTGAGCAATTCTACATTGGCACCATTCTTTGCTCCCGGCGCAGAGGTGATTACCGAACGCGACATACTGTTGCCCGACGGCCATGTGTTGCGCCCCGACCGTGTGGTGAAGATTGCATCAGGTGCCGCCGTGATCGATTACAAAACCGGAAAAGAAAGCCCAATGCACCAGCAGCAGATGGAAACCTACGCCGCAGCACTTCGGGATATGGGAATGACCGAGGTGGTGCCCTGGCTGGTGTATCTGCCCTCGGATGAACGTGATGATTTACAGATTATCCGTAGCTCGGACAATTAGAATTCGTAGCCCTGTAGCCCCGGCTCCGAAGCCCCGGCCTCCATAGCCCCGGCCTCCATAGCCCCGGCCTCCGTAGCCCCGGCTTCCGTAGCCCCGGCCTCCGTAGCCTCGGCTCCGAAGTCCCGGCCTCCATAGCCCCGGCTCCGAAGTCCCGGCTCCGTAGCCCCGGCCTTCAGGCCGGGGAATTAAATAATGAAAAACGTGTTTCTAAAAAATATTCTTAAATAATGGATTTCGAAAAACGTCATGTGCGGCTTATCGCCGACGAATTGGGTATCAATGAAAATCAGGTGAAGAGCACCTTGATGCTTTTTGCCCAGGGCGACACCATTCCTTTTGTGGCGCGTTACCGCAAAGAAGCCACCGGCGGCCTCGACGAGGTGCAACTTACCGCCATCCGCGACCGCAAAAACAAACTCAACGAGATCGACAAGCGCCGGGCGAGTATTCTCAGCACGCTCACCGAAAACCAACTGCTCACCGACGAGCTACGCCGGCAGATAGAAGAAGCGGAGTCGCTGGCCGAGCTTGAAGATATTTACCTGCCCTATCGTCCCAAGCGGCGCACGCGCGCCATGATAGCACGCGAACGCGGGCTGGAGCCACTCGCCAAAATCATCATGGCACAACACGCCGGCGATATTGTGGCTGTGGCCAATAAATACGTAGATGCCGGAAAAGATGTTCCTACCGCCGACGATGCGCTGAGTGGCGCACGCGACATCATCGCCGAATGGACCAACGAGAATGCCGGCGTGCGTCAGCGGCTGCGGCGGCTGTTTGCCACACAGGCCACCATCCGCTCCAGAGTTGTCAAAGACAAAGAGGAATTTGCCGGAAATTACAGCAACTATTTCGACTTCTCGGAATCGTTGCGCCGCGCGCCTTCGCATCGGGTGTTGGCCATGTTTCGGGGCGAGAACGAAGGCTTGTTGCGTGTGGAGGTAGCGCCGCCCGAAGAAGTTGCCGCTGAGATTCTGGAAAAGCGACTTATCAAAAATTCTTCGGAGGCTGCTGCTCAGGTGCAGCTTGCGCTAAAAGATTCGTACAAACGGCTCTTGCAGCCTTCGTTGGAAACCGAATATCGCAACCAGGCCAAAGAGCGCGCCGAC
>SABY01000070.1 GCA_009928785.1 Clostridia bacterium
CCCAAATCACAAATCCCAAATCCCAAATCCCAAATCCCAAATCCCAAATCCCAAATCCCAAATCCCAAATCCCAAATCCCAAATCCCAAATCCCAAATCCCAAATCCCCATGACTCATCCTAAAACAATGAAAGCAGTTCAGCTCAATCAATACAACGGCAACTTGCTGCGCGCACTTGCTGCGATGCGTATGGCAGAAGTTGCGGTGCCACAGCCTGCCGCCAATCAGGTGCTGGTGCGCGTGGAAGCCACACCGGTAAATCCTTCCGATCTTGCTTTTTTGCGTGGCGGCTACAATGTGCGCAAAGCACTGCCTGCTATTGCGGGTTTCGAAGGTGCCGGCATCATCGTCAGCACGGGTGAAGGATCAAATAAAAACCTTATCGGAAAGCGCGTTACTTTTTATGTAAACGACGACCGCCAGGGCGCCTGGGCCGAATATGTAGCCTTGTCGGACAAAGATTATTTCGTGGTGGATAGCGATATGCCGGTGGAGCAGGCGGCTTGTTTGTTTATCAATCCTTTTACAGCCTGGGCGCTGGTGGAGCTGGCACGAAAGGGTGGCCACAAAGCCATCATCCAGTCGGCTGCCAACGGACAGGTTGGGAATTTTATCCGTCATTTTGCGCAAAGCTACAACATCGAAGTCATCAATCTGGTGCGCAAGCCGGCACAGGTGGAGGAATTGAAAAACGAGGGAGCAAAATATGTTTTAAATACTGGTGATGATAAATTTGATGAGCAACTCCGGGCGCTGGCTTCTGAGCTGAAGGCTACTGCTGCCATTGATGCAGTGGGAGGGGAGATGAGCGGGAAGCTCTTCAACGCTTTGGCCGACAACGGCGAGGTGATTGTTTATGGCGGACTTTCGGGGCAACCCTTGTCGGGATTCGATACGCTCGGTGCTATTTTTGGGAATAAAACTGTTCGCGGTTTCAACCTCAACGGCTGGATTAGCGAAAAAACCCCCGGTGAATTCGAAAAGGTTTCACAAACCCTTCAGGCGCTCTTCATCAGCGGTAAGCTCACCACACAAATTCAGGCCTCATTCCCTCTCGATGGTTTTGTGGAGGGCATCCGGCAGTATATTTCCGCGATGTCAGCAGGGAAAATTCTCCTGCGACCTTAAGCCCTTGCAACAAACAACAAACTTGAGCGCAGCGAAATCCCGAGAGCGCAGCGATTCGGGAAACAAACAACAAACAACAAACAACAAACAACAAACAACTGCAAGGGCTTCAATCCCCCGCGAGTCTTCGAAGGAGTTCAATCCATGCGGAAAACCTTCGCCCCATACCCTTTAAATAACACAGGTACTCCGCGCTCTGAAATTAAACGTTGTTGAAGCACCACTGTGTCGGGCTGCAAAATATCCGTCAGTCGGATTTCCTCTTTTTCAATCCATCCCATCTCACCAAAGGCATGATCGGGGATTTTTACGGAAGTTTCTGTTTGGGCATCTTCAAAATTTACAACAAACAGCAGCTTTTCATTTCCGCTGTAGCGAAGCCAGGCATAGATGCCATGAGGCGCGTTGGCATTTGCCCACATCAGATCGTAAAATTTTCCGCCAGCAATGGCTTTGCTATCACGACAAAAAGTAAGTAATTGCTGATAAAACTGCCTGAGTGACTTCTGCTCGTCCTCGAGCAGTCCGCCATCAAACTTTCCGTTGTTCATCCACTGCTGGTGCTGCGGCATAATGGCGTAATCGTAAATGGTGGCTCGCCCGTCGTCGCCGCTGTAGCCGGTAGCTCCTGCCGCTGTTTCGCCCAATTCCTGTCCGCCATAAATCATCACCGGTCCGGTGCTGATGGCGGCGGCAACCGTCATGGCCGGAATGCCGGCCTGAGCATTTCCGGCATGAGCTGCCGAAGCTATCCGCACCTCGTCGTGGTTTTCGATAAACCGCAGCATTTTTGCATCCAGGCCATCCAGTGTTTGCCAGCAAATTGTCAACGCATGGGCGCTGGCATTGTGACGAATTATGCGGAAAACAGTATCATAAACGCCGGCTTTATCATAGAGATAATCGAAGCCGCCGCGTTGCAAATAATCAGCGTAAGCAAAGGGATTATAAATTTCGGCGATAAAAATAATATCGGGAAACCGTTTTTTCACCTCCCGGATTGCCCACTGCCAGAACTCCACCGGCACCATTTCGGCCATGTCGCAGCGGAAGCCATCCACACCTTTGGCAGCCCAAAAAAGCAGTATGTCGCGCATCTTGTTCCAGGTATCCGGCATCGGATCCAAATAAGTTTTCCGCCCATCCAGTACATCCACGCCATAGTTGAGCTTGGTGGTTTCGTACCAGTCGTGTTTGTCGGGCTGTGCCGTGAAGCGGTCGTTGCCTGTAGCTTTGGCCGGCGCCTCGCGGTAAGGCTCCGCAGGGATTTCGTGTTTTATTTCTTGCAGCCATGCAATCCCATCCGGCAATCGAAATTCGGTACCGGGTAGGTAATAAAAGTTGTTTTGCGGGTCGAATGATTTTCCTGTTTCGTCATTCTCACCAAAATCATCAACGCCTTTTGGTTTGGCATCCGAAAAATATTCTCTGTATAGATGATTAGGCACAAAGTCGATGATGGTTTTTAAGCCGGCCTGCCGGGTGCGTTCGATCAGCGCTTCAAATTCGTTCATTCGCTTTCGCGGATCGTTGGCCAGATCAGGATCAACATCGTAATAATCTTTGATGGCATACGGCGAGCCGGCGCGTCCTTTTATCAATGTTGGATGATCTTTTTTAATACCAAATTTGCTGTAGTCGGTGGTAGTGCTGTGCTCAAGTATTCCGGTGTACCAGATGTGGGTGGCGCCAAGTTCTGCAATTTGCCGTAAGGCAGTGTGGGTATAATCATCAAATTTTCCACAGCCATTTTCGGCCAACGTTCCATTAAAAGTTGTATCTTTTTTTTTGTTGCCAAAAAGTCGGGGCAGGGTTTGGTAAATGATGATTTTCGGCGTCATAACGGTTTATCGGTTATAAAGTTGGGTAATATGTTTGAGCCATTCGGCCTTGTCGTGTGTGAGTTGGTGCTGCTGGTAGCGCCACTGCCAGTTGCCCGAAGGCGTCCCCGGCACATTCATGCGCGCCTCGCTGCCCAACTCCAGCAGGTCTTGCAGCGGGATGATGGCCATATCGGCAACCGTGCTCCATGCCAGCCTGATGAGTTTCTGGTTGATGTTGCCGGTTTTGCTGTCGATATATTCGCGCACCGATAGTTGCTCGCGGGGTTCCAATGCATCAAACCAGCCCTTGAGCGTATCGTTGTCGTGGGTGCCGGTATATACGGCAAAATTGTGGCTGTAATTGTGCGGTAGATAGTCGTTATCGGCGCTTCCGCCAAAAGCAAACTGAAGGATTTTCATCCCCGGAAACCCATAGTCATCGCGCAAAGCTTCCACTTCCTCGGTTATTAAGCCCAGGTCTTCGGCGATGATGGGCAGTTCACCAAGTCTATCGACGATGGTTTCAAAAAGTTGGTCACCGGGTGCTTTTATCCATTTACCGTTTTGTGCGGTTTTATCGCCGTAAGGCACTGCCCAATAGGCTTCGAAGCCTCTAAAATGGTCGATGCGGATAATGTCGTATTGCGCTATCGAGGCCTCCAGTCGTTTGGTCCACCACACAAAGCCATGCTCCTGCATATAATCCCAGTCGTAGAGCGGGTTGCCCCACAACTGACCTGTAGCGCTGAAATAATCGGGGGGCACCCCCGCTACCATGGTGGGTTTTCGTTTCTCATCAAATTGAAAAACTTTGTGGTTGCTCCATACATCGGCGCTGTCGTGGGCCACGTAAAGCGGAAGATCGCCCACTACGGATATTCCTTTATCGTTGGCATAGCGCTTTAGGCGATGCCATTGTCCGTGGAAAAGATACTGTAAAAACTTTTGAAATGAGATGGCCCGCCCATGATCTTTGGCAAAGCGTGCGACAGTTTCGGGCTGGCGGTAGCGATACGCATCCGGCCATTCCCACCAGGGCTTGCCGCCAAAATGTTCTTTCAGCGCTATAAATGTAGCGTAGTCGTCGAGCCAGTGTAGGTTTTCGCTAACAAAGAGGTTGTATGCGTCACGCAATAGGTGGCTGTTGCCAAATTTGGCGAAAGCCTGCAACAGGATTTTATTTTTAAAAATGATGACCTTTCCATAATCCACTTTTTCATCATCAAAAGTTTCTTTGTGCAGCAGATCGGTATCGTCGAGCAGGCCGTCGTCTTTCAGACTTTCGAGATCGATGAGGATTGGATTGCCTGCAAAGATTGAGAAGCACTGGTAAGGCGAGTCGCCATATCCGGTGTGACCCATTGGGAGAACCTGCCAGAGTTTTTGGCCGGCGAGATGCAGGAAATCGATAAAGTGTAGAGCTTGTTGCCCCAGTGAGCCAATGCCGTAATTTCCCGGAAGGGAAGTAGGATGTAGTATAATGCCGCTACTGCGTTTTAGTTTCATGTAGTGTATGTCCTGGTTTTTGATCAAAGAAAGTAATAGTAATTTTTAATGCAGGAAATTTTTGATAATTGTTTAGCTCTTTTAATAATACAAAAGCAAAAACACAATCGGTACGATGATGCCGGCAACGGTAATGATGGCGCCGCGCCGCGTGATTCCATTACGTCCTCTGAGGATGAAAAGGCCCGTTGTTGCAAGCACGATCATGGCGCCGGCAAATGCATCCGAAAACCATGTCCACCACTTTTTGGGATTGTAATGCAAATAGTTTACAGCATGAAATATGGGTCGCCGCGAAATTTTCTCGATTTCACCTTCTCCGGTATCAATGTCTATAAGCAAGCTGCCTCCATTGAGGAAAACTTTTAAATACGACGGGTTGGGCATAAAATGCTTTTTATAATTGTCGGCTTCGCCGTAAGGCTTCAGTAAATCGAGCACCTGCTCGCGCGTTATCTCCTGATCCAGCGGATGTCCGACATCCATCATCTTTCGCGTGATGATGTAGTTGGGGTTCCAGTCGCCGATGTGGTTGAGCGCTATGCCCGACAGGCCATAGATGAGGCTCATGGCAAAAAAGAAGTAGCCCACGTCGCGGTGGATAGCCCGGTTCCATTTGCGCCATTTTATTTTCATATTTTTTTCTTTTTTAATAAAAAAGGCCACGAAAATAATTTCCTGGCCTTGTGGTACTTTTCAAGCTGTAATTATTTTTTCTCTTTGTACTCGCTGGCAATGATGGAGTAAAACGAGAGGTGATCGACGTTTTGCTCGGCGAGTTGTGCGCGGTAATCGTCGATTTGCTCATACTCGGCGGTGGCGTCGCCTTCGTCGTGTTCGTGGCCTTCTTCGCCACGATGTATTTTCAGCTCCGACTCGGGATTATCAGCTTTCAGTTCATTTTCCCATTGTGTGAGGTAGGGTTCGTCGATGCGCAGCTCATCCACCACGCCACTTATTACTACGTCGCTGCCTTCGAGGGTTTCGTCGAAGCTGGCAATGGCGTCGCCGGCTTTAATCTGAATGCGGTTTTCCGGATCGGTGCCGATGATAAACATCCGCTTGCCGCCATGCTTGCACACATGCACAGCAGTGCCTTCGATCACTACATTTTTGCTGACAAAAGCATCAGGGTTGGCGTTGAATTCGTCGGGTGAAACCATTACTATTTCGGTTTCGTCAGTGGTCATGTCGTCGCCTTGGGCAGCTTGCTCTTTAGGCGCATTGTTGCATGAAGCAAAGAAAATTGCTGCTATTGCAAAAAAATAGAA
This sequence comes from Clostridia bacterium, assembly GCA_009928785.1. GTDB lineage: Bacteria > Bacteroidota > Bacteroidia > Bacteroidales > 4484-276 > SABY01. The sequence continues at coordinate 5,730 of SABY01000070.1, forward strand.
TTTTTTGATCATTTTTACCTCCAGGTGATTTAGTTTTGTAATCTGAAATCTGATTTTTATAATATGGGCGCAAAGGTAATGTTTTTGATAATCGTGCGAAGTAGCAATGGAAGAAATTCAAAATATTGAATCCAAAACACAAAACACCAAACACCAAACATCAAACTTGAGCGCAGCGAAATCCCGAGAGCTTTGCGATTCGGGAAACGAACAACGAACAACGAACAACAAACAACAAACTTGAGCGCAGCTGCCTGCCCCGACCCATCGGGGAAATCCCGAGAGCTTTGCGATTCGGGAAACGAACAACGAACAACGAACAACGAACACCAAACAACAAACAACAATGGACGAGCAAGTATTAGGAATAGGCTCCCGGGTGCGGCATCCCGATTTCGGAGCAGGGGTCATTACCCAAGTATCTGCCGAAGCGTGGGAAATCGTGTTTATCGACCATGGCTGGCGGCGGCTTTCGCGCAGCTATCAGCAGCTAGAGGTAATTGATGCCATGGAACCCGACCGCGACCTGGTGAGTTATGAGCAGGTCGAAAATATGATGATAAAAGTACTGCGCAGGTTCTCGGATGTGCAGGAAACCGTGGAACTGGGCGATAAGTGGAAGGGCGGTATGATGATCCTCAGACCGGGGCGTAGCGACCTGTCAGAAAAAGAGATTCCCATCGATGCTTTCTTTCATAAAATAGTGATGGCCCGCGACCGGCTGCGCGTTATGGAACAGCGCATCAACAGCAGCGAGCTGACCGACGAGGACAAAGTGAACCTGCAGCAATACATCACGCGTATTTATGGCAGCTTCACCACCTTCAACGTACTGTTTCGCTACAAGACGGATTATTTTTCGGGGGAGAAATCATGAAGCAAAGATTCCAGATTCCAGATTCCAAATTCCAGATTCCAAAAGCCAATTCACAAATAAATTTCAATAGATAAAGTTCAAAGAATCAAACACTCACGGCCATTTGGGATTTATTTGGAACTTGAAAAGCTGCTATGCATTTGCGACAAGCGCACTGACCTCGGCACTTAGCTTACCTTATGGTCAGCTTTCCATTACAAGATAGCTACCGCGCGTATGGGGGAGCCGTCGCCGTGCGTAATTCGCAGGGGGAATGCCGCCAGCGTGAAGGGCTGCTTGGGCAACAGGTGGATATTCGTAAGGTTTTCGATTACGTACATACCGCTGCCCAGCACGACTTTGTGCACCGGAAAATCAGTGGAATCAATGGCATCGATAGAAATTACATCCAGCCCTATGCCGCCAATGCCGATATCTCGGAGATATTCAGCCGCTCCGGTGGAAAGCACCGGAAAGTGATCGAAATATTTTTGGGTGCCCCAATGTAGGTACCAGCCGGTGTAGAGAATTACCCATTTCAGTTGCTGTTTTTCAAGATTTTGCTTTACAAAATGGGATTTTGGGATTTCCTCACCACGGCCAAAATTCCGGCAATCGATTACGATGGCTTTCCCATAAAATGGCGAAAGATCATCGGTATCGGTGGTGGCACCGCCGTCGATAAAATGCAGCGGGCAATCGATGTGGGTGCCGTGATGGGTGGTGAGGTTCATGCGCGTTACCTGCGCGCCGTCGCCAGGGTGCGCCATGACCAGCGTAAATTTTGGCGATGCATCGCCCGGAAACACGGGCATATCGTTTTCCAGGGTATGGGTTAGGTCGATTAGTTGAGGCATATCAAAAAAGTATTGTTTGGAGCGTTCTAACCTAAGCTATAGTTGACTTCAAGTTGGAGACTTTAGACTATAAATGATTTCAAATCAATCTTCTTCATTTTTTGTTCGATAAATTCTAAACTTTGATCAGCATTCATTTCTAAAAGAATGTGCTTATAGCCTAATTTTTCAAATAATATTTGCGCAACTTCCTGAACCCAATAGGTCATACTCATTTGAATTATGGTTCCATTGATTTCTTCGGCCATGGATGATATTCGGCTTCCTTCACCGATTCTGTCAACCAAAATTATTGTGGACATATAATGCAATTGTCGGCCATAATTCATTTCTCGCTCAAAACGTGAAACTTTATCGAGCGAGATTTCAGTATTCCCTGAACCAATAAATCCGATGTCAAATCTTGCTCCGATGCCTGGCTTAACCAGAATTGTTGCATCACTCTCTCTTTTGTTTTCTCTCTGCGATAGCCAGAAAACCTTTTTTGATTTCGAACTATTTTGAGGTGCAATTTGCTTAAAGCCAAGTATTGTTAAAAGTGAGCCTAATATTAGCTTTTCAAACAGTTTGCCATACATCGATTTCTCACTTCCGCGAAGGGCGAGGGTCTGAGTTCCCAAAGAATAAAAAATTTGTAAAAGCGATGGCCATTTTAGAAGGTAGTTTGTGTTGTCAATGTTAATATTGGCTGTAATATCGCCCAGGTTCTCTACAATGCTTTGGCAAGATTCTCTTAAACTTTTATCAAGCTCTTTAAGATGATTTTCGACTTCATCAGGGTTACTTCTTAATACATTTTGAATGCTTTTTCCTGTAAGGCCGATGAACCACTGAAGAAATAGCTTTTCATCCGGTTTCAATTTATTTTGCCGTAGTTCATCAAATACGATTGGATTTAAGTTTTGCTCGAAATTTGAAAATAAGTTAGACCCCTTAAGGTAAGTCAGAAAAAGTGCGGCATTTGATATAAAAATTCTACGCTGTGTCAGACCTTCGGTTAATGATCTTACATTACCTCCTTTTAAAATCGATGATACTACATCCGTTATCACATTGCTACCAACCCGATCAACAAATTCTTTTCCTGTAAATTTCGCAAGTTTTAGCCCAATTTCCGGTATTTGGTCAGACAACAACTTTTTCTTACTCATCATAAAAGTTTAAATAGGGAGCATTATTAAGCGGGGCTTCTGTATTTATCCAATTTATTTTCTCAGCATCCTTTTGAAGCCAGTTAAAAACATCATCCTTAATTATCTTCAGGTATTCCTCGTCCTGTTCGAAAAGGACAAATCTTCGTCCGTTTTTCACTGCAGCTTTGCCGGTAGTGCCTGTTCCTGCAAAGGGATCCAGAATTACATCATTCTTAAATGAATAATACTGAATGACCTTTTCTGCAAGTTCTAAAGGAAATACCGCCGGATGATTCTTATTGTAAGAAGGGTGGATTTTCCAAAGATTTGTGATTTCATATCCATCCTTGATTTTTGATTCCTCAACGATTTTTTGGTCGGGATGTCGTCTGATGTGCCAATCGATGAGCTTATCTGTTTGTTTTCGATAAACTAAAACATATTCTGTTACAGGTACAGGTTTGTATTGTAACGGATTTCTGTCTGCTGAGAACCTTCTGCCCCGGCCAGTGGCCCATCCTGCGCCTTCTGGTTTTACCCAATGGATGTCGTCGATAAAATCAAAACCTTCTTCGATGAAAAGTCTATGAAAATCGAAAGGAACGGCAATACGCCTGGAGGCTTCATTTCTGTTGGCTCTTCTTATCAAAACCGGTGAAATGTTCATCACAAAAAATCTACCTTCATTTAATACCCGATGGGTTTGATGAATGATTTTTCTGATTTTTAAAAGATACTCTTCATAGGAAAGATATTCGGCGTACTCAGGTCGTGCGTTAAAATAGGGAGGTGATGTAAAAATCAAGTCAACAGATTCGCTTGGGGTCTCCTGTAATAAATTTTCGCAGTCGCCTAAGCCGATTGTGTTTCGAAGTTTTGAAATTTTTGGTATTACTCCCCCTGCCGTCCTGGCTTCCGAATTATTTTTGCGTCCCAAAAGCCGCGATTCAAGTACCTTTTTACTTGTGGTTTTTTTTTCGTTGACTAAAGTAGTAATGGCATCAATGACAATTTCGCCAATGTTTTCGTTGTTTTTGGACTTTACCGGGACTCTCCAAATATGATATCGGTCATCAATTTCTGGTAGTCCAAAAAATAATGCTCGATCTAATTCGATAGACTTTAGAAAGTTTCGTGAAACAATCTTAGCCTGTTCTATGGTAATTATCTTGTAGTCTCTCTTTTTTTTTATAACACTATTTCTCATGATAATTTCTTTCGATGACTTCACTTTGCAATGAATGATAGTAATCACCAAAATTAAAACAATTTCATTTCATTAAAAATGGAATAGCAAAATATGATGATGATAAATAGAAATCCCGCAAAATTTCGGGATTTCTATTTACGAAAATTTAATTCTCCTTACCCCAGCAGCCCGCCGCGCTTGTAGATGTGGGCTTGCACTTCAGAGAATGGTGTGATGGTAGTCGTTTTGCCGTTTTGGGTGTTGGTGATTTTGCCGGTGGTGAAATCCAGTTTTACCACCGTACCTGACTGCAACTCCAGCTCCTCGATGATTGCAGGGTCATAGGTGAGGATTGGAAATGCTGCGTTGATGGCGTTTCGTTCGTAGATGGCACCAAACGATTCGGCCAGTATTGCTGAAACGCCCAACGACTTAAAACAATCTACTGCCTGCTGGCGGGAGCTGCCGGCGCCAAAGTTTTTGCCAGTCATTACTATGTCGCCGGGCTTGGCTTTGCGCGCAAAGTCTTCGTATCCTGGCAGATTATCAAAAGTGTATTGTCCCATCTCATTCAGATCGGTGATGGTAAGGTATCGGTTGTGGAAAATCATGTCGGTGTCGATGTCGTCTTTTTGGATTACCCAAAGGCGCCCTTCGACAGTAGTTGGCTGATTTTCATCAATTTTTTCTTTGCCGGCACCCTGCATGATCTTGCCGGTTTTTTCGAAAATTGCAGGTTGCTCCGGAATCTCGTCGGCAGTGGTTATGTAGCCGGCGACTGCCGAAGCGGCCACCACTTCGGGCGAGGTGAGATAAACGTAGCCTTTGCCTTGCTTGCCTGCAAAGTTGCGGTTGCCGGTGCTTAATGTTACCTCGTTGGGGCCGTTTTGCCCCACTTGTCCGGCGGCACACCCTGCGCATCCGGCGTTGGAGACCAAAGCTCCGGCATCTTTAAAAGTCTTGATGTATCCCAGCTCCAGCGATTGCTGCCATACCTGGTCGGTGGAGGGAACTATTTTGAGCACCACGCCGGGAGCTACTTTTCTGCCTTCAAGTATTTTGGCTGCTGCGGCCATATCTTCCAATCGCCCATTGGTGCAAGAACCTATAAAGGCCGAGTCGATTTTTATTTTTTTCACCTCTTCAATGTCGATGTCGTCGTGCGGGTGTCCGGGTTTGGCCACCATCGGTTTAAATTTGGTGATGTCGATGTTGATCACCTTATCGTATTCCGCGTCGTCGTCGGCGTAGATGCTGGTGACTTTTTTGCCGTGCAATCGTTCCAGATCACCTATTATTTTATCGGTTGGCGGAAAAATTAAAATGATTGCGCCCATTTCGGTGCCCATCGATGAGATGGTGATGCGCTCGGCCAGGGTAAGTTTGCGTATGGCTTCGCCATAAAATTCGACTGAGTATCCCAGCAGCTTATTGGCTCCAAAGATATTGAGCATATTCAGTGCGATGTCTTTGGCGGTAACATTTGCCGGACGTTCGCCCTGAAAAACCAGCTTTACTGATTTGGGCACTTTAAACCATGCAGAACCATTGGCCCACACTGCAGCGATGTCCTGATCGCCCATGCCCTGGCCAAAAGCTCCGATGGCGCCCATGATGTTGGCGTGTGAGTCGGTGGAAACAAAGGTGCCGCCGGGAAGTATCAATCCGCGGTCGATTGCCAGATGGGTGCCTATGCCGGCGTCGATGTCGTAGATTTGGATATCGTTTTCGCGGGCATATTGGCGGCAGAAGTGCTGGTTGGCAGCATATTTCTGATCGGAGCCGCCGGGGTTGCAGTCGAAGGTAAAAAAGGTGCGTTTGGGATCGTTGATGGTTAGTCCGTTGTCGATGATGTTTTTTACCACGTTGGCTCCACCAAAGTCGCGGGCCACGCGGCAGTCGATCGTTACGTCAACGATCTGGCCAGGATGCACGGATTTCTGCCCGGAGTGGCTGGCCAAAATTTTCTCGATTATGTTCATTATCAGAAGTTTTATTTAGTTGTTGATAACAGCGTGCAAAGCTACAGCACTTTTCGCATTGGCAAGCACCACAGGTGGAAAATGTTTGAGAGGTGACAGGGTTTGATTGATGACGGTGCGTAAAGTGGATGGCCGGGCACAGTGTGCAAGACGCAAGGTACTGAACGTAGTCGCAAAGCGCCGGAAAGGAGGCCGTGTCTTTCCGATCTCTCAATAATTTATAGGATAAAGCGGAAAGCCCACAAGAATAAATGCAGATTAAAAGCCTAAGCTAAACGCTGAGCTAAATGATGACTGAGGACTGAGGATTGAGAACTGTGGGCTGAAAACTGAGGGCTGAGGACTGAGAACTGAGGACTGAGAACTGAGGACTGAGGACTGAGAACTGAGGACTGAGGACTGAGAACTGAGGACTGAGAACTGAGGACTGAGGACTGAGACATTTATAATTAATCTATCTCCATTTTACTGATGAGGGTCTCTTTTAATTTTTTTAAGGTCAGGTCTTTTTCAAGAACCATTCGTGGCCATTCAGCTTCATCAACATCATCAAACCAAGTCAGGCTTTTGATCGCATGAAAATCATTTCTGCTACTGTATTTCAATTTGTAAAAAGAGATTATTTCTGAAAAGCTGAATTCCTTTAAGAGGAAATAAATATCGATGAAGTCTTTCACCCTTGTCCCATTACCGGCAATAGCATTCACCTTCATTGCTGCGATGTCAGGTTTAGAGGCCATTGTAATTTCTTCAATGTGCTCATTAGGTTTAATCATGTTGTATTTGTGCGTGATAAAATCCACAAACACACCTTTTATAATTCCTTTTAATGTATTGGTTTGCCGGTATTGCTCCAGAAACTGATACTTTTTTTCCAGATGTTCGAGAAGTTGCTGTGTATCAAATTCGGCGACGGTGAAAAAATCGATATCGATGGAGATGCGATGGCCGATTTGCAATGACAGCGCTGTCCCGCCTACGAGTACAAACCCATCCAAAACCGGATCGGCTTGAAATTGCTTGATTAGTTCCAGTGTTGCTCTATCGACTGTTTCCGTATGTAGCATCTGAGTTGTGTTTTTTCGATCGAAAAAAAATTCACTACAAAGTTTAAAGTCTTGGGATCGAGATAGCCAATCTGCTTTATTTCGTTTACCAAAGTTTGCTTATCGTAGGTTTTTAGAAGATACCGAAATTCATCCAGCGTGCCCAGCGTCAATACCCGCTCGATAATTATCCGCCGGTGTTTTGTCAGGTCGATTTTGTCGAAATCGATATCCCAAAAAAGCTCTTTTCGTAGTGGAAGCATCATGGTAAACAAACAATTAAATAGGTCTAAAGTTGGCGAATTGACAAGATTTTCAGCTTGTACTAAACTTCCTTTCGTCGCACGGGCATGGTCATACAGCGTGCTCCGCCGCCACCGCGCGAAAGCTCCGAGCCGTCGATGGTGACGACATATTTCTGAATCTCCTTTAGGTCAGTTTTTCCGCTTATTACATCTTCGGCTGCAATTACTTGATAGTTATGTTTGTTGAGTTCTTCCACGGTAGCCTCGTTGCGGTTATAGCCAATCACTTTGCCGGGGCCTATGGCAAAAAAGTTGGCGCCACTGTGCCATTGCTCACGTTCTTGCGTCCATTGGTCGGCTGTACCACCGCAGTATATGGGCTGCAAGTCCATGCCCAAATGGGATAAGCATTCGAGAATATTTTTCTCTTCGGTGATGGTAACCTTGCGTTTGTCGATTTTAATATGAATAGTCTTAAAACGGTTGGGCTGCATCACCACAGGTTCATACACCATGCACTCATTTTGGCTTAGGAATGTAAAAACCATGTCGAGATGGATAAACGATTCGCGCTCAGTGGGCAGCTCCTGCACGATGATATGATGCACGCTCTCTTTCTCCTTCATTTTTTCGATAATCACATCCACCCCTTCCGGTGTTGTGCGGGAGCCTATTCCTATTATAGTCACGTCTTCGCGTGCTATCAGCACATCACCACCCTCTATGCTCAGCGTTTTGCACTTGTTGCCACTTTTGGCAGCCGAGAATGTGCTGGTATTAAAATCAGGATAGTAATCAAAAATGGCTTCCATGATTTGCGATTCGCGCTCACGCACAGGGCTGGCCATGCTCGAAATAAGCACTTTGTTGCCGATAGACACAGAGGCATCGCGGGTGAAGAAAAAATTATGTAACGGCCTAACCACGTAACGTTGTTGGCTTAGGTAGCGCGACAGGCTGTCGCGGCGCGTCTCAACGCCTTCTATAAGTTGCTGTGCCAGTGCTTTGGGCGCCAACGAATCCAGAAGCGTCAGCACGCGATGATCGCTGCAGTTCGTGCAGACTTTCGTCAGCAAGTCGTTTTTCACTTTGTCGTTGCGCAGTATCGACGCCAGCAACTCTTCTACTTCAAACACTTTGCAGATTTTGCCAAGCACACCGCTAAGCTGCACATATTCCTGCCGTGCCACCGACAGGTTGAGGATGTCGCTGTACAAAGCGCGCTCGGCATTTTCGGGAGTCATATTTTCTACCTCGCGGCCTACGGTGTGGATGATTACGGCTTCCAGATCGCCCACTTCGCTATTGACGTTTACATTAAAATTCTCTTTCATAACTTTATTAAAAATATCGGCAAAAATACAAAAAGCAGGGTGGGGAAGCGATGAATTAAATCATCGAAGCCCCACCCAATTTTGAACTTAACAAAAACTCCGCAACTTCTTATTTGCGATTTGTTTTATTGTTTTTTGGAATTTGCTGCAAAAGATTCATCATTCAGCTCTAAAACTATTATCTAATTTTCAGCCGCCTCTTCCTCTTCGATAAAACGGATGCCGTAATCTTCAAGTTCGTGCAGCACCGGCAGATAAATTTCTTTAATTGTCGGAATATGCACGCCGGTATGTTTGAGTTTGCCGGTGAGAATGAGTTTCACGGCGATGGCAATAGGAAGGCCCACGGTTTTGGCCATGGCAGTATGCACCGGATCGTCACCTTCCACAATCATCGACGACAGCATGTGCCGTTGCTCTCCCTGCAATCGATATCCGAATTGGTGCTGCATCACGATCATATCGCGATCATGGGGCAGGAATACCCATTTTTCGGCAAGTAGCTTCTGCAAAATTTGCGCAGGGGTGGCCTGTTTTAGTCCGATTTTCTTATTGCTGTCAAATAATCCCAACCATCGCAACCGATACATCTCCATCGAATCGGTGGTGATTCCAGTATAAAAAGCCAGGTTTTCTTCGGGGGTGCAGCAGGGGTCGGGTTCGATGAAAGCATTCAAAAAATCCAGATAAGTCATGTTTTCCGAATTTTCGATTGTCACCGTATCGTTGGTGAGGCCCAGTTGTACAAAGATGTCCCAGGTTTGCGAATAGCCCGGTCGGCGCAATGTGCCGCGCACCATTGTAGGGATGCCGTCGAGGCCATATACGCTGCGGTATTTCAACGAGTCGCGGTTGAGGTAAGCCTCAAATTCGCCATAGTTGAGCACTTCTACACGAGTGGTGCGGCGGAAGAGCTGGTGATAAGGAATGTATTGATAGGTGCCGTCAACAATGGCTTGCGCCATGCCCTGACCGGCAAGTATTACATTGCGCGGCGCCCAGGTAAATTTATAATTCCACGGGTTATTGTCCGACTGTGGAGCCACCAATCCGCCGCAATAGGAGCGGAATTCAGTCATTTCAGCGCCCTGCTCTCTGAGTTTGTCGAGCACATGCATGGCCGACATATGGTCGATGCCCGGGTCCACACCAATTTCATTTAGCAACAGCACACCCGCCTTTCGGGCTGCCGTGTCGAGGGCACGTATCTCGTCCGAAACATAAGAGGCCGTGACCATTGTTTTGCCCTGCTTTACGCAATCGGTAGCAATGAGGCTATGCATGAAAGCCGGCAGCATCGACACCACAATGTCGGCGTGGCTTACTTCCTCCCAGCTTTGTTGGCGGTTGTTGGCATCGAAACAAATTGCCTTGCCTCGCGGATGCTTGTTTATTTTGCGCTCGGCTAAGGTGCAATCTTTGTCGCCAAGGGTGATGTGCCAGTCGTGTTGCTCGGCATGGTCGAGCAAATACCTGATCAGTGTTGATGCAGAAAGTCCCGCACCGATCACCAAAATGTTTTTCATTTCTGCTGAAAATTTTAAGATTGGATTATGAGTGAATTTTGTCGGGAAGTTGTCTTCAGGCAGCCGCCCGACATTTGGATTTGCGGTGTTTACAGGTATTCCCTGATGTATTCGTATTCGGGTGTAAATTCCCCCTTGTGCAGGATGAGTGCGCGCTTGATAGGCGCGGGCAGATTGAGATCATCGAAGCCAGCGCTGTAATCGGCTTGCACAATGGCAGGCACAAACTGGCGCAACGCCTCACCGAAACCTATCGACGACTCGCGCGGCAGCTCGCTGGGAAGTATATCCACAGCCATCACCAGAATGCCATCACCTTCAAAACCCATGGTGTAATGCCGCGTTTGAGGATTGTAAACAAAAACAGGGTCTTCAATAGCTGTGCCCTTGTGTGTAAATTCTATCGAGCCATCGGGATCGCAGGTTACGTCGCCAATTACCATTAGTTTCATCTTATCCTGCGCGTATAGTTTTTCGATAAAATCTTTGGTGAGCAGTTGGGGGTAGCGGTCGTCCCAATACATGCAGTTCATGAGCACGGTGAGGTGCGGAGCGTATTTTTCAAACTGGTTGCGATATGCTTCAGGATGGTTATAATAATGTTTCAGATCAAATTTCTTTTGTTCATCAATGGGTTCCGAAAGGTCTTCTTCTTTAAAAACAACTTTATAAATCAGCCGGTCAGAATAGTCGCCGGATTTTTCGAGTGTGAGCAGTTGAGCCGGAGTAATTTCTTTGATGGGCAGCAGGTCGGCGATGTGTTGCGCGCCTTTGCTTACGTTGCCATAGCCCGTAAAACCAATAACTATTGGCGCCAGTTTTTTGGGAAGACCTTCTTTTCGAATCATCTCACCCACCTCTTTCACGGCTTTTTCGGCTTCGGCCAGTGAGTTATAGTGGTGCGATTGCTGTATCCGCGTAAAACGGTTGTCGGTGCCTTGCACTCTGAGGCGTTCGCCCAGCGACCAAAGCGAGTTGATCATTCCGGCAAGACCGGCATAGCGTCCAAAGAATATCAGCCTTCGGCCATCGTCATCAGTGATTGTTTCGTAATCGATCAGGTTGCATTTTTTCTCCATCATACTTTGCAGCATGGGCATGTTGTACGCCTGGCCTTTGATGACGTGGGAGAACAAGACATAGGTTTTTCCCTTCTCAAAATAATCCACCGGCATCTCTTTTACCCCAAAAATTACCGGGCACTCCGTCAGACTTTTCGTTACCGTGGCGCCCGCTGCCTTAAATTCCGAATCTTTAAAGATGCGTTTTGAAGAACTCTCTACAAAAACTTCCAAGCCTGATTTTACAAGATTTTCGACCTCGGTGGGTGGAATAGCTACCCGACGTTCCATTACATATTTGTCTTCGTGCCTGATGCCTACTTTTTTATTCATAGCAGCTTTTTTTTTATTTGATTTAAAACATTAATAAATGATGAAAGGCTTTTAAAAGCCCGCAAACTTACTACTTTTGATGGTCGCTCTTCCGATCAAAACCTAAAATGTAACGGTTCTAATTTAAGTTTCAACTTACATCGATTTTTCAAAGTAACGCCTTTTTGTTTGCTCTATGAGGCTTTGATGGTTTACAATTTCTTAATGCCGACATTCATGGCCGCCGATCACAAGTTTTGAAGATTAGTTATTTTTGCCGCAAAATGTAAGATGAATATTAAGAACCAAGTGCCCTAAGAAAAGCGTTAGCGTCGTCCTGAACTTTGTTATTCCGGGAAGTGAATAACAAGACGGCGCTGTTATAAAAATGAGTTTTAAAACTTTATTAAGATAAAATGAAAAGATGTTTGATAGTAACCGGCGGTGGCGACTGTCCCGGACTGAATGCAGTGATAAGAGCCGTAGTAAAACGTGCTGCTGTCGAAAAGCAATGGGAGATAGTGGGAAGCATAGAGGCTTTCAATGGAATTTTGCGGGAGCCTACCGAGATAGTAATTCTCGACGAAGAAAAGGTGGCCGGAATCCACTACCGTGGCGGAACCATTCTGCAAACCACCAATAAGGGAGGCCCTTTTGCCTGGCCTGTTAAAAATTATGACGGCTCCTGGACAACGGTTGATCGCTCGGAAGAAATGCTGCGAAAGCTGCAATATCTGGGTGTAGAAGCTGTGATCAACATTGGCGGCGACGGCTCGCAGCGCATTTCACAGCAGTTGTTCGATATGGGTCTTAACATAATTGGCGTTCCCAAAACCATCGATAACGACCTTACCGCAACCGATTCGACGTTTGGTTTTCAAACGGCGGTGCAAATAGCTACCGAGGGTGTGGATAAACTTGTGACCACGGCTGCCAGCCACAACCGGGTGATGATACTCGAAGTGATGGGTCGTTATGCCGGCTGGATTGCATTGAATGCTGCCGTAGCCGGTGGCGCCGAAATTTGTATCCTGCCAGAATTTCCTTACGACATCGATAAAGTACTCAAGCGTGTAAACGATCGCTTTGAGCGTGACCGTGGCTTTGTTAATATCGTGATTTCAGAAGGCGCCCGCGCAATAGGGAGCGACTATTCCACCCTGAGCCAGCAAGAGATTGGTTACGAAAACCGACGGCTTGGTGGCGTAGCCAACGTGCTGATGAACCAGCTCAAAGAGGCTGGCTGCGAACATAGCATTCGCACAACCGTACTGGGACACCTGCAACGTGGCGGCGTCCCCATAGCTTACGACCGCGTACTCGCCACTCAATTTGGCGTCAAAGCTTTCGAGATGGTGCTCCAAGGTGAGTTTGGACGCATGGTTTCTTATCAGCATCCTTACATCACCAGCGTTTCGCTGACCGAGGCCCTGCTGCAACCCAACCTGGTGGACAACGATACTGCGCTGATGAAAACGGCCCGCGGCATAGGCATCAGCTTTGGCGACTAAAAAATCCCCATCAGTAACAATTACAACAAATTACCATCAATTACCATCAATTACAACAATTACCATCAATTACATCAATTACATCAATTACATCAATTACATCAATTACCATCAATTACAACAAATTACCATCAATTCCATCAATTACAACAAATTACCATCAATTCCATCAATTACAACAAATTACCATCAATTACATCAATTACATCAATTACATCAATTACAACAAATTACATCAATTACCATCAATTACAACAAATTACCATCAATTACAACAAATTACAACAAATTACAACAAATTACAACAAATTACCATCAATTACCATCAATTACACCAATTACAACAAATTACCATCAATTACCATCAATTACCATCAATTACAACAAATTACAACAGATTACCATCAATTACATCAATTACAACAAATTACCATCAATTACCATCAATTACAACAAATTACCTTCAATTACAACAATTACAACAAATTACCATCAATTACATTCCCATTCGTGAAGTCACACTTGCAACATCCTATTTTTGAACTTGTATCAGATACAGCGCACCAGATGAATCTGCCGGCCTATGTTGTGGGTGGTTTTGTACGCGACCTGTTGCTGGGCAATCCCGGTAAGGATATCGATATTGTGGTGGTGGGGCATGGCATAGAGCTGGCGCAGGCTGTGGGTCATAAAATTGGAAATGATAAAATACAGGTTTTTAAAAACTATGGCACCGCTATGCTGCATTACCACGATTTGCAAATAGAATTTGTAGGAGCCAGACGTGAATCGTACCAGCGCACCTCGCGCAATCCCGTTGTGGAAGATGGTTCGTTGGAAGACGACCAGCAGCGGCGCGACTTTACCATCAACGCCATGAGCATCAGCCTCAACAAGGAGGATTTTGGCCGACTGATAGACCCTTTTGATGGCGCCGGCGACCTCGAACGAAAGATCATCCGCACGCCGCGCAATCCCGACATCACCTATTCCGACGACCCTTTGCGTATGCTGCGCGCCATCAGGTTTGCCACCCGGCTGGGTTTCACCATCGAAAAGGAGAGCTTCGATGCCATCGCCCGCAACGCGCATCGCATCAGCATCATTTCGCAGGAACGCATCACCGACGAGATCAACAAAATCATTATGGCCAATAAACCTTCGACAGGTTTTAAATTGCTCTTCGACACAGGATTATTGCAATTGATTTTCCCGGAAATGGTGGCACTTCAGGGTGCCGAATACAAAGAGAATATCGGGCATAAAGATAATTTCTATCACACACTGGTGGTTTTGGATAATGTGGCTGCGGCCTCCGACAATCTTTGGCTGCGCTGGGCTGCCATTCTGCACGACATCGGCAAGCCGCGCACCAAGCGTTGGGCGGATGGTACGGGCTGGACTTTCCACGGGCACGACTTTGTGGGACATAAAATGGTGCCGGCCATTTTCAGACGACTGAAGCTGCCTGCCGGCGAGAAGCTCAAATATGTTCAAAAACTGGTGCTTCTTCATTTGCGACCCATCATCCTTTCGGAAGAATTAGTAACGGATTCGGCGGTGCGCCGCCTGCTTTTCGATGCCGGCAACGACATCGACGACCTGATGACCCTGTGCGAGGCCGACATGTCGTCGAAGATACCGGAGAAAATCAGGCGTTACCGCAAAAATTTTGAGCTGGTGCGCCAAAAGCTGGTGGAGATAGAAGAAAAAGACCGCCTGCGCAACTGGCAGCCACCCATCAGCGGCGAGCTAATCATGGAAACTTTTGGCATTGCGCCCGGAAGGATTGTGGGCGAGATAAAAACTGCCATCCGGGAAGCCATTCTCGATGGCCGCATCGACAACAGTTTTGAGCAGGCCTGGCAACTGATGATCGGGATAGGTCGGGAAAATGGGTTAACGCCAGTTATAAAAAACAACTCGTGATCTGTCGCAATTCGCAACTATTTAGCTGCCTTTCATCAAATTTGGATAAAATAGCCAGAATCTTAGACCCCCTCTAACTCCTCCGTCAGCCGACGGAGAGGATGCCAGCGCACTTGCCGCTGCAGTGGCTTGTGCGGCAGGACTCCCTTTCC
>SABY01000204.1 GCA_009928785.1 Clostridia bacterium
TCTACGCGACGCCGTTGGTTTGGTAAAAAATAAAAATTATCGAATTCCGCACGTGCGGAACCGAATCTCGAATGTTGAAGTGGCTCACTGCTCTTTTTTTTTCATTATTCGATATTCAAAATTCTGCGGTTCGATATTCAAAAAATCAAAGAGGAATATCGAATATCGAACACCGAATATCGAAAGTTGAAGTGGCCTCACGCCCCGCAGCACTAAATCAGATTAATCGCGTTGGAAAGCCGTATGCGCACCTCTTCGGTCAAATCATTCAGATTTTGGTTTTCGGCTGGCTGCATGGCCACCACAGGATTTATTGCCGACACTTCCACGGTATCATTTTCGAGCTGTCGCACAATGACGTTACAAGGAAGCATCAGGCCAATCTTGTCTTCGCTCTGCAAGGCCTCGTAAGCGTATGAAGGGTTGCAGGCACCAAGAATGGTGTAGCGGGGATAATCAACGCCAAGTTTTTCTTTGAATTTTTTTTCGATTTCTATGGTCGTTAATACGCCAAAGCCTTCGTTTTTAAGGGTTTCGGTGACGCGCTCGATGGCTTCGTCAAATTTTTTGTTTACTTGCTTGCTGATGTAGTATTCCATGTCATTTTTATTAATGGTAAAACAAATAGTTTGCTTGACAGGGGTAACAATCGGGACAATCCTTTGTTTATCCTGAAAATTGAATCAGCGCAAAGCAATAGATGCCCCTTAAAAGAAAAAGCAATATGTCAGACAAAAACAAAATATTTATCACAGGAGCTACAGGCAATGCCGGTGCTGCCACTTTGCAAAATCTTTTTAGTAATGCCAGCCGCACTGATGTTGTAGCCGGTGTGCGCCATGTCGATGCGGCGCGATCGTTTCTAAATCAGTTTGAGGGGTTGGAAATCCGGGCTTTCGATTTCGAGAAACCCGAAACTTTTGCCACAGCCCTGCAGGGGGTTTACTGTGTGTTTTTGATGCGACCGCCGCATATCTCCAAAATTAGCAAGATAATGAAGCCTTTTCTATTAGCCGCCCGCGAGCATGGTGTAAAAAGGATTGTGTTTCTTTCGGTGCAGGGTGCCGACCGCAATCAGATGATTCCGCACAGCAAAATCGAACGACTTATCAGGGAGTTAAATTTTGAATACATCTTCCTGCGCCCGGGATATTTCATGCAAAACCTCACTACCACACTTTACGACGACATCCGCCGCAAACACAAGATTATACTGCCCGCCGGCAATGCCCGATTCAACTGGGTAGATGTACTCAATATTGGCGAGGTGGCCGCCCTGCTTACTTCTCGTTTTGAGGAATATAAAAACCAGGCCATCGAACTTACCGGCCCCCACAACCACGACTTTCATTATGTTGCGCACGCGATAAGTGATATTTTACGTCAGCCTGTCGATTACCAAAATGTGGGTCTGATAAGTTTTTATCGGTTAAAAATGAGCGAGGGTGTTCCACGTGGTAAGGTGCTGGTGATGATGATGCTCCATTTTTTGCCACGATACCAAAAAGAGCTACCGCTCACCGACGATTTCTACCGCATCACCGGCCATCAACCCACCACGATGAAAGAATTTCTCGAAAGAGAATTTAAAACTTAAAGGCTGTTTAGTTTATTGAGAAATACTGACCTATTAGAAAAGAATGAAAAATTTTGTGATTTGCCTTATTGCTTTTTGAGCATTTGCAAATGCATCCCCGACAAACCACTATTTTGTATCTTTTACAAAAACTACCAACACGGCTGCCAGCACCATAGAGCCGCCGCCAAGCATGATGGTATAAATGGCCTGACCATCAAACAACGATTTGGTGAAAAACCCCAGCAGCGTAGCAGCGAGAATTTGCGGGATGACGATAAAAAAGTTGAAGATGCCCATGTAGATGCCCATTTTGTTTACAGGTAAAGCCCCCGACAGAATAGCGTATGGCATGGATAAGATGCTGGCCCAGGCAATGCCCACGCCCACCATCGACAGTAGCAGCCAGTCGGGATCGGTGATAAAAAACATGGAAACCAAACCCACGCCTCCCAGCAGCAGAGAGATCATGTGCGTAACTTTGCGGCTCGTGGCGCGCGCCAGCACCGGAAGCAGAAAAGCCACCAAAGCAGCAAAGCCATTATACACGGCAAAGAGAATCCCTACCCAGTCGGCGCCGGTATTGTAAAGCGCGCTGGTGGTATCGCTGGTGCCATACACATGTTCGGTAACGGCGGCAGTGGTGTAAATCCACATGGCGAAAAGCGCAAACCACGAAAAAAACTGCACCAGCGCCAACTGCACCATCGTGGAAGGCATCTTCGCAAAGTCGTCCATAATTTCGACCAGGGCATTTTTTTTATTAGAAGTCTGCTGCTTTCCGGCGATAATCTGGATGGCTCCAAAAAGTATCAATCCTACTGATAAAATGTAGAGTTCTGCTTCAAGATTGATAAAATAAATAATGAGCGTAAAAATGGCTCCAATACCAGCCGATAAAGCGCCCACATTAATTTTGCGATTACCCGACTTATTTTCTTCAATTACCTCAAACCCATCAGTAGCTTCTTGTGTGGGTTGTCTTTCCTCTTCAAAACTTTTTAGCTCTTCGGGAGAATATTCGCGTGAGCGAAACACCGTCCACAGCACTGCCGAGAGAAATACAAAAGCGCCGATATAAAACGACCATTGCACCGATGGCGGAATCTCGCCTTCGGGAGCAGTGTTGGCAATGCCCAGCCAGTTGGTCATAATGTAGGGCAGCGCAGAGGCCACCACGGCGCCTGTTCCTATAAAAAAACTTTGCATGGCAAATCCCTGCGTGCGCTGTTCGTCGGGCAGCATGTCGCCCACGAAAGCGCGAAATGGTTCCATCGAAATATTGATGGAGGCATCAAGAATCCACAGCATTCCGGCGGCCACCCACAGCGCCGGAGAGTTTGGCATAATGAGCAAGGCTAAGGAAGCCAGGACAGCTCCGACCAGAAAGTAAGGCCGCCGCCGACCGAGGCGCCCCCAGGTATTGTCGCTCATGTGCCCGATGATGGGCTGGATGAGTAAGCCCGTTACCGGAGCGGCAATCCACAGTATCGGGATGTCGTCAACATTGGCGCCCAAAGTTTGAAAAATCCGGCTAACATTGGCGTTTTGCAAGGCAAATCCAAACTGGATTCCCAAAAATCCAAAGCTCATATTCCATATTTGCCAAAAAGAAAGGTGTGGTTTTCGTCCCATTTTTTTTAAACTCCTTATTATTTCTGTTGTTACTTTACGGCGGGCAAATGTAGCAGAAAAAGCGTTTTATGCTATTTTTGACCCCCTTTAAAAATGAAAACCTAAAAGCCTTGTAGCATGAAGTTTAAGTTTACTTTGCGTAATGTTTTTTTTATGACCAACATCATCGTACTGGCTTTGCTTACGCCGATAGTGCTGGTGCCGGCCTTGCTTGCGTACCTTTTTCGTGCACACAGGTTTGCCGATCGTTACACCAATGCGCTGAGTTCGCTATACGCACGGCACATGTATTTGGTTGGCGGTGC
Organism: Clostridia bacterium; assembly: GCA_009928785.1. Classification (GTDB taxonomy): domain Bacteria; phylum Bacteroidota; class Bacteroidia; order Bacteroidales; family 4484-276; genus SABY01. Next base: position 3,517 of record SABY01000204.1, read on the forward strand.
CAAAGTAAAAATCCACGGGTTGCAAAACTTACCTGCGAGCAACCGGGTATGTTTCGTAAGCAATCATCAGGGTATTGCCGACATTCCGCTAATAGTCGGGTTTATTCCAAAGACAATAGGTTTTATTGCTAAAAAGGAGCTGGGACGTGTCCCGTTTCTCAACATCTGGATGCGCGCCATGCACTGCCTTTTGATCGACCGCAGCAATGTACGGCAGTCGCTCACCATTATCGAGCGCGGCAGCCAACAAATACAACAGGGGCATCCTATGGTGATATTTCCGGAAGGCACGCGAAGCCGCAGCCGCAGCATGGGAGCTTTCAAGCCCGGAGCTTTCAAACTCGTCATTGGAGCCAACGCCATTGCCGTGCCGCTCACCATCGACGGCACTTATAAAATTGTGGAAGCTACCGGAAAAATTACCCCGGTCACCGTGCAGCTTACCATACACCCACCCGTGGATGTGAGCACACTAAGTGAAGAGCAAAAGAAAACGCTGCACAGCGATTTTGCCCGTATCATCGCCTCGACAATAAAATAGAAAATTTACGATTTACGATTTAGGATTTACGATTAACAAATAACAATTTACGATTAACGATTAACGATTAACAATTAACGATTTAAAGTAATACCGAATATTCAATAAACGTGCGGGATTGAAATGGGACGAGGTTCAGAGAATCTGAATTTTTCGAA
>SABY01000071.1 GCA_009928785.1 Clostridia bacterium
TTTGGGATTTATTTGTCATTTGGGATTTGAGATTTGGAATTTTAGTAGAAGTTCCAAAAATCAATAAATTAATTTCCAAATAAATCTCAACAATCAAATCTCAATAACCAAACTTCTCCGGGGCTTGAGATTTGTGATTTGGAATTTATTCTTTGGAGCAGCGATTATTTAGACGCAATCACAACTTCCGATTTTGCTCCACTTTTATTCCTCGGCTTTTCTTAGCTTTGCACTTTAATTTTTAAAACCATCTCATCATGAAACGAATATTTACTTTCTTCATCATCGGGCTACTGATGCTCAACGCAGCCTTTGCACAGATCATCTTTTCCGACATGCAAAATCTCAGCAACGAGTACGGTCCTTCCAATGAGCACGACCTGGCCGCCGAGGGTACCAACTACTTTCTGGTATGGAACCAATGGGGCGACATCATGTTTAGGAAAAGTAACAACAGCGGCCAAAACTGGGGCGAAAAACTTACGCTCTACTCCGGTTTCGATTATGGCGCTCACTACCCGGTGCTGGCCGTTGGTGGAAATAATATTTACATAACCTACTACCGCAACACCACCGGCAACAGCGAGATTTTTATGGTAAAATCCAGCGATGGCGGCGTCACGTTTGGCAATGAAGTACAGATAACCAACTCCATTCGCCTGGCGCAGGTGCCGCAAATAGTTGCTTCGGGCGATACGGTGCTCGTGGCCTACGAAGACCGTGATGTCGATTATAATTATCAAATCTTTCTGATTGCTTCACTCGATGGTGGCACCACCTGGAGCACTCCGCAAAACCTGTCGCAGACTACCGGTCATGCGCGTTGGTGCAACCTGGCCATGCAGGAACAGCGCCTCGCCGTTAGCTGGAACAAACAAACCGGCTCCACCTACAACGACCTCGACGTATTTGTAACCACCTCCTCCGATTTCGGCGCCACCTGGACCACACCTGTCAACATCACCAACGATGGCGCTTACAACGCCCGGCTCAATACCAGGCTAATTCAAAACACGCTGTTCGTTATCGTTTCATCCAATGTGGATGGTTTGCAAACAGACATTCGGCTTTACCGCAGCGACGATTTCGGCAGCACGTGGCAGCCGCCCGTGAACCTCTCCGACAACACCGGCGCCTCGGAGCGTCCCGACCTGTGGGTGACGCCCAATTTCGACAACAACTATCGCCTCTATGCCGTGTGGAGCGACGACACTTACAGCGGCAACGACAAAGCCTATCTAAAACATTCGATCGATAATGGTTACTCCTGGTCGGAGATGATGCCCTTTTCGCAAGATACCGAAGATGCGGGCTGGGTGCAAATTGTCGGTCGCGCCGAAAACGGTGTGGACGAAATGTACACTGCCTGGTATCGCCCCAACGACGGCACCTTCAATTATGAGGTGTGGGGACGCGCTGCACAAAACCAGGTAAGTTCCGACGTAAACTTCAGCGGCATCGTGCATGACGAAAACAATATTCCCATCCAAAATGCTGCAGTAGCACTCGGCGGCTATCTGATGTTTACAAATGTGGATGGCGAATTCAGTGTTAATGTTCCCGCCGGCACCTACGACCTCTCCGTGTCGGCAGCGGGATTTCAAAATTATTCACAGCCTGCTTTGGAGCTTTACGAAGATACGTTTGTTGAAATAACACTTGCGGCACTGGTGCCTGGCAACTATCCGCCGCATAATTTGCAACTGGAGCTACAGGGTGTCAACGATTTACTGGCCACCTGGGAAGCGCCCATCGGCTTTGGCTCCATAGAGCTGGCTTACGACGACGGCGAGGCCAACGGGCTTTTTAACTTAGGAGCAGCAACCGGCCAGGAATTTATTGCCGTAGGTTTTCAACACAACGCAGCATGTTATTTACGTCAGGTGAAACTATTCACCAGCCCCGGATTTGCGGGCGAAACCATGAAATTATGGATCGTGGGTGACGATGCCGGCGCTCCCGACCTAAGCCTGATTTATGGCGGCCCCTATCTGGTAGCTGTTGAAGCACCCTACACAATTGTTAATATGGATATTCCAATCCCACAAAATGTGGGCTTCTATGCAGCCTGCCAATGGGAAGAAGGCAATGAGTACGAAGTGGGTGGCGACCTGAACCAGCCCGATGGCTTCTCTTACTCTACCATCGACGGCGGCGAGAGCTGGCATGTGCAGGACGATATGGATTTTATGATGCGTGCCGGAATAGCGTTTGATCAAAAAGACGGCATTGAATCATTCTCCAAAAATATGCAGCCACAGGTACTGCTGGGTTATAATGTCTATTTGGACGGGATGCTTCTTGCGGAGACGCAAACCGAAACCTCCATACAACTTCCCGACCTAATGCCCGGAATGGAGCACACTGTTGGCGTTTCGGCAATATACGACGACGGAGCCTCTCCGGTGCGTTTTGAAACAATCTTCATCGCCGAGCCGCTGCTCTTTCCACCGTTACACCTCACGGCCAGCATTCTGAACTACACCTCTGTTAATTTGGAATGGGATGCTCCGGCTTCCGACGGTGAATGGATTCATTGGGATGATGGCGAAAACAGCGATGCAGTTGGTGGCGAAAACATAGAGATTTTTGATGCGGCCATCCGCTTCACAACCGATGATCTGCAAAATTATGACAACAAATATCTCACACGTATTTCAGCATTTTTTGTGGATGTCGATTGTCAGATTTTTATGCGTGTATGGCAGGGCGGCAACCAAAACTACGCCGGCAATCTGGTACGCGAGCAGTTATTGGCTTACCCGGTGCCCAACGAATGGAATGTGATAGAACTGGACGCGCCGCTACAAATAGATGCCCAACAAGAACTCTGGATTGGCTACCGCGTCATCAATCCCAATGGCGCATATCCCGCCGGAACTGACGATGGTCCTGCCATCGCCTTCCAGGGCGACATGCTTCTCTACGGTTCCGACTGGGTGAGCATGAGCAGCTATTTTGGCTGGGACATCAATTGGAACATCCAGGGTTTTGTGGTGGACGACGGTACAGACGCGACTTCATCAAAAATTGAAATTTCTAATTCAATCCCGGAAAATACAGGTGAGCCTCAAAAGATTTCAAACCTACAGCCTTCTGAATCCTTCGGTTGGGAATATACCCATTTTAATATTTATAAAAATGATGTACTACTGGCTACTACCGCACCCGGTGAGCTGTCGTATGTAGATGAATGGCCGGAGGTTTATAACGAATATTTTGTCACGACTGCCTGGGATGAGTTTGAGTCGGCGCCTTCGAATATGGTGGTGATGTCGTGGATTGGCGTGGAAGAAACTTTTTCTGAAAATGAATCCCTGCGCATCCATCCCAATCCTGTAAGCGGGCTTTTTACAATCTCCTGGCCACAAGCTGCCGGTACAGCTTCAACAATTACCATCACAGATTTACATAATAAAACCATAGCAACCTACCGAAGCAATGGGGAAGCTGCACTGGAACTGGATGCCGATAATCTCAATGGTCGTTGGTTACAAAATGGCGTTTATTTTATTAAAATAGAAAATAATCATTCGTCGGCTTTCGCCAAAATAATAGTAGCACGATAAACAAACCGGCGGCACAGGGAAAGTTGCGCTGAACCAGTGCCGTTGCTTTTTGTTTTACTTCCACTTTTACCAAAACAAATTTTACTACGAAAACGATAGAAATATTACAACAGTGGGGACTTGGCGACGGACATCGTCCGCTGATCATCGCCGGGCCGTGCAGCGCCGAAACTTCGGAGCAGATGCTCGAAACCGCCAGCGGCGTCAGTGCCAGAGGTATTGGCGTATTTCGTGCCGGCTTGTGGAAACCCCGCACACGACCCGGCGCTTTTGAGGGCGTAGGCAACAAAGGTATTCCGATGATGCAACAGGTGCAATCGGTTACCGGACTGAAAGTAGCTACCGAAGTGGCCAATGCGGCACATGCGCAGGCGGCGTTGCAAGCGGGTTTTGATGTGGTTTGGATTGGCGCGCGTACCACCGCCAACCCTTTTGCCGTGCAGGAAATAGCCCACGTGCTGCAAGGTACCGATATTCCTGTTTTTGTAAAAAATCCTTTGAATCCTGATGTAGAGTTGTGGGTTGGAGCCATCGAACGACTGCTCGAATCTGACATCCGCAAAGTGGGCGCCATCCACCGCGGCTTCTCGCTATACGAAAAAAATCTTTTCCGCAACCCGCCCATGTGGCAGATTCCCATCGAGTTGCGTCGGCGAATGCCACAACTGCCCATGCTTTGCGACCCCAGCCATATTGCCGGCAAACGTGAGCTACTGCAGCAGGTAGCACAAAAAGCCATGGACCTCAATTTCGACGGGCTGATGATAGAAACCCACTGCAACCCAGCGGCAGCGCTTAGCGACCCACAACAGCAGATAACGCCAGAGGCGCTCCATCAGATGCTGCAAAATCTGGTGATACGCCACCTCGAAGCCGATGGCGCCGACAATACCACACTCGAAGAACTCCGCAGCCAAATATCCTGCCTCGACAACGAGATGCTTGCACTGCTGCACAAACGTATGACTTTCGTCAAGGCTATCGGACAGTACAAGAAGAAACACAACATTACCATCCTACAACCCCAGCGCTGGAATGAGATCATTACCACCGGGCTGCACACCGGTGGGCAAATGGAACTCAGCGAAGCATTTATCAACAACCTCTTCAAAGCCATTCACGACGAATCCATCTCCACCCAAACCCGCGTGATGAACCAACCGGAGCAAGCCCAGGAGGAATAGCGGCAATCTGCGGGGGGCTTAACCCGCCGGTAGCCGCCCGAGGATGATACGGGTAGCTCCCTGGCGGTCTTCGACGTATTGCCGGGCGATATGGGCGGTAGCTTTGCGATGCGGCCCATCGCTAAGCAAAGGTAACACAGCAGCAAGAAACTCCTGCTCGCTGGCAAACGAGAAAGCACCACCTTGCGCGATAAGCTCGACGGCTTCGCGAAACTTATGATAGTTGGGGCCAAAGAGTACCGGCAGCCCAAAAGTGGCTGCTTCCAGAATATTGTGGATGCCTACGCCAAAGCCGCCACCGATATAAGCCACATCCGCATATTGGTATAGATGCGATAGAATTCCGATGTTGTCGATGACCAGCACGCGTGCCTCGGCCAGATTTTGGTCGGTGGCTTGCGAAAAGCGCACCGTTTCGCGAGGCAACAGTTCTACCAGCCTTTGGATGCGTGCTTCGTGAACTTCGTGGGGTGCGATGATAAACTTTAATCCACGATTGTTTTGTCCGATCACCAGCCGTACCATGGCTTCGTCGGGGGGCCAGGTGCTGCCGGCAATAAATACCTGATGCCCCCGTGCAAACTGCTCTACCAGCGGAAATGGCCTCTTTTGGCGTGCAACCTCCGCCACCCGGTCGAAACGGGTGTCGCCACTAACGGTAACCTGCGAAACACCGGCTTTGGCCAGCAGGTTGGCGGATTGCTGATCCTGAACAAAAAAGTGGTCAAACCTTTTGAGCGCCGCCAGTTGCCACCGGCCATACCAACGGAAGAAGCGCTGCCCCGGCCTGAATATCGAAGAGATGCCCACCACCTGTACGCCGGCTTTGTGGAGCTGGCGCAGATAATTAAACCAATATTCGTATTTAACAAAGAAAACGATTTGTGGCTTTACCAGCGCCACAAACCGCCGCGCATTGCTCAGGGTGTCGGCGGGCAGGTAGAAGATATAGTCGGCACCAGTATAATTTTTGCGCACCTCATAACCCGAAGGCGAAAAAAAGGTAACCAGAATGCGATGAGCAGGATGCTGCAATCTGTACGCCTCAATTACAGGGCGTCCCTGCTCAAACTCGCCTAGCGAGGCGCAGTGAAACCAAGCCAGCGGCTGGTCGTGAGAGATACGTTCTTTTAAATCTTCAAAAATACGACGCCGCCCGGCCACCCATTGTTTTGCCTTGGGGTTCCACAATGCTGCCAGCCGTATCAGCAGGATGTATAAATGGATTAGGATACTGTAGAAAAAAGCCATCCGAATGATGATTTACTGCCAGGATTAATAATAGTAATAATCTTCGGGCATGCGCTTGTTGAAGGGGATGATCCACCCAACCTTTGGCCCTATGAGCATATCGAAGCGGGGGGTGTCGTCGCGACGCATGGTGTCAAAATTCATTGAGCGGCGGTTCATGATCCAGGCCTGCATCACTTCTACCCCGGCAAAGAAGTTGGCCAGTCGGCTTTTGCCGTGGTAAATGTAGCCGACAAACTGAACGGTGCTCAAGCCATTGCTATAGCGGTCGTAGCCTTTTTTGTAGTCGTCTTTGAGCGGCGAAGCGGCCTTGTTGGTAACCTGGATGTTAATCTTGTGCTGCAGATAACCCACGCCCGCCATTAGCAGCAAACCAGAATTGGGATTGGAGCCAAATATCGGGATCACCTTGCCAACCCGAAATGTACTGTAAAATCCACGTTCGAAAAAAGAAACCTCGGCGTAATGTCCCTGATCATCGATGACAAAGCCATCGGAGTTGATAAGATTTTGAATAAGCGAATCTTCTCTGATCACGTTTCCAAAGATAAAGTTGATGTCGGCATTAAAAATCCAGTTGGAGGCCGTTTTATAAAAAAGACCCGGTCCAATGGTAGCCGAAGGTCCAAAGCGATCGGCCAGGTCACCGCCGGGCCACTGCCACGAAAACGACGGATAGACGCTCCACATGGCGTCGGGTTTAGTTTCGGTGGCTTTGCTATCGGTGTTTTTGGACTGGCCATTTAGCAATAGCGGCAAAAGCGCCATGAGCAGGATAACTATTATAGCGTGTTTCATTGTCATCACAAAAAAACGCAAAGATACACGAATGCGTTTCAATATTTAAAACGCAATAGCCAAACTGATGGTTGAAATTCCAAATCACAATAAAACAAATCACAAATAAATTCCAATAATCAAAGCTCAAAAACCGAACTGCCAAGGTTTGGAATTTGGGGTTTATTTGGAACTTGTCTCTTGGGATTAACAGTGTCGCTAAATACGACGCCGTTAGTAGCCTTATCGCCATTCGGCCACGACCTCGCCATTTGGGTTTTTCCACCAGCGGTAAGAGTAATCACTCGCATCGCATACCTCTATCACACGCTCGAATGTAGACATCGCAGAAGGGTCGATGGCATTGCCAGGGTAAAAATACACTACTGTGGGGCAGCCAGGGGTATTGGGCAGGCTCGCTGCAAAATCATTCATAGCCACCTCAGCGGTTTCGGAGGTATTTACAGTGAACACTCTGAACTTAGCAGGGCTTTTGAAATATCCTACACGCTCAAAGTCGGATGAGCTGCATGCAGTCAGTATCGTTGCAATGAATAATCCGTAAATTAATCTTTTCATATTTATAATTTTTTGAGGTTAATAATACTATTTTTTTTACAAATCTACAATTCTTAGGTAGATTTTAATTTATCAAAAGGGTTCTGTTCTCCAAAATGCCTCGAAACATTTCATTAAGTGGATTTTCCTGATAGGTCTTGTGTATAACAAGTTCTATTAAAGTCGGCAATAATTAAAACTCAACAGCCAAACTGGTGATTGAAATTCCAAATAAAGGATTAACGGTGTCGCTAAAAGCGACGCCGTTAATAGCCACATCACCATTCGGCCACAAATAGATTCCCATAATCAAAGCTCAAAAACCGAGCTGCCAAGGTTTGGAATTTGTCTTTTGGGATTTATTTGGAATTTGTCCTTTGTCTTTTGAGATTTATTTGGAATTTGTCTTTTGTCTTTTGGGATTTAATTGTCCTGGCTCGATATTCAAGTTTTTTTGCAGCGATCTTGCAACACCTTTATTAAATTCTACCTTTGCGCCCCATAAAATGTATCATCATTAACCTAAATTACAAATCGCGGATGAACGAAATAAAAATGGTTGATCTGAAAGGTCAATATGACAAAATAAAAAGCGAAATCGACAGTGCAATCCAGCAGGTGATCGATACCACGGCATTCATCAACGGGCCGGCGGTACAAGAGTTCCAGAAGGCGCTCGAAAAATATCTCGGTGTAAAACATGTGATTCCCTGCGCCAACGGCACCGACGCTTTGCAGGTAGCCATGATGGGGCTTCACATGCAGCCTGGCGACGAGGTGATCACCACTTCGTTTACTTTTATAGCAACCGCCGAAGTAATCGCGTTGCTTGGCCTTACGCCGGTGCTTGTGGATGTTGACCCCGACACTTTCAATATCGATCCGGAAGCTATCCGCAAAGCCATTACACCCAAAACCAAAGCTATTGTTCCGGTGCATCTTTTTGGCCAGACTGCCGACATGGAAGCCATCATGCAGATTGCCGAAGAGCACAACCTGTATGTGATAGAAGATACCTGTCAGGCAATTGGCGCCGAATTTACCTTTAGCGACGGCACTACCCGCCAGGCCGGAACCATAGGCCACGCTTCGGGGATGTCGTTTTTTCCGTCGAAAAATCTGGGCTGCTACGGCGACGGCGGTGCCATCTTTACCAACGACGACGCGCTGGCACAGCAACTGCGCGTGGTGGTAAATCACGGCATGGTGGTGCGATATTATCACGATTTTGTGGGCGTCAACTCGCGCCTCGACAGCATACAGGCCGCAGTGCTCAAAGTAAAGCTGGGCTATCTTGACGAATACATCAAAGCCCGCCAGAAAGCTGCCGCCTTTTACGACAAGGCCTTTGCCAACCATCCCAAACTGAAAACTCCCGTTACGGCGCCTTTCACTACGCACGTTTACCACCAATATACTTTGGTTACCAAAGACCTGGATCGTGATGAATTGCAGAAGTTTCTGACTTCCAAAAATGTTCCGGCCATGATCTATTATCCTGTGCCGATGCATTTGCAAAAGGCTTATCAGGATCCGCGCTACAAGGAAGGCGATTTTCCGGTGACGGAACATCTTTCCAAACACGTTATTTCGTTACCCATGCACACCGAACTCGACGAAGAACAATTAAAATTCATCACAGAGGCCGTTTTGGAATTTGCAAACAGATAATCATTATGACAGAAAAAAAAGGATATTTCGCCCACTCCACTGCCGTAATCGACGAAGGATGCACAATTGGTGAAGGCACCAAAATCTGGCATTTTTCGCATGTGATGAGTAATTGCCGGATAGGTGAAAACTGCAACATCGGACAAAATGTGGTGGTTTCGCCGGAGGTGGTGCTGGGTAATAATGTAAAGGTGCAAAACAACGTCTCCATCTATACCGGCGTAACCTGCGAGGACGATGTGTTTCTGGGGCCGTCGATGGTGTTTACCAACATCACCAATCCGCGCAGCGCTGTGGTGCGCCGCGGCAGCTACGAACGCACCGTGGTAAAACGTGGCGCCTCTATCGGCGCCAACGCCACCATCGTGTGTGGCCACGACATTGGCGAGTTTGCCTTTATCGGCGCTGGCACAGTTATTACCAAAACAGTGGCTCCCTATGCGCTGGTGGTTGGCAATCCGGGACGACAAATTGGCTGGATGAGCGAATATGGCCATCGCCTGCATTTCGACGAAAACGGGCTGGCTACCTGCCCGGAAAGCAAGGAGCAATACGCGCTGAAAGATGGCCTGGTGAGGAAAATTTAAAAAAATTCAGTTATTTATAAAACCATTTTCATCCTGAATCACTTGGGATGATCTTTTAGAGGAGAAAAACAAAATGACACTTTACGACAAAATTTTGAAAAAGGAAGCAAAGGTATCGTTGGTAGGCTTGGGCTATGTGGGGCTGCCCATTGCTTTGGCTTTTGCACGCAAAACCTCCGTGGTTGGTTTCGACATTAAGCCGGAGCGCATCGAGCTGATGAAAAATAAAGTGGATCCGAGCCAGGAACTTGAGGCGGAAGCATTTGACGGCTGTGATATTCTGTTTACGGCTGATGCGGAAGATTTGCGCACAGCAGATTTTCATATTGTGGCCGTACCTACGCCCATCGACGACAGCAACATGCCCGACTTGCGCCCGCTAATTTCGGCCACGCGCACCGTAGGCAAAATCCTGAAAAAGGGCGATTATGTGGTTTACGAATCCACGGTGTATCCGGGCGCTACCGAAGAGGATTGCATCCCGCTGCTCGAGGAGCTTTCGGGGCTACGTTATAAAGAAGATTTTAAAGTGGGATTTTCACCCGAACGCATCAACCCCGGCGACAAAGTGCATACGTTGCAAACTATTGTCAAAGTGGTGTCGGGTTGCGATGAAGAATCACTGGAGGTGATTGCCAAAACCTACGAATTGGTGGTGACAGCAGGCGTGCATCGCGCGGCTTCCATCAAAGTAGCCGAAGCTGCCAAAATCATCGAAAATACCCAGCGCGACGTGAACATCGCGCTGATGAATGAACTATCCATGATCTTCAACCGCATGGGCATCAACACTTACGACGTGCTGGAAGCCGCCGGCACCAAGTGGAACTTTTTGAAGTTTTTCCCGGGACTCGTAGGCGGACATTGCATCGGCGTGGATCCCTACTATCTGGCTTACAAAGCCAAGAAATTCAAATACCATCCACAAATCATCAACTCCGGAAGGTTTGTAAACGATTCGATGGGATTTTATGTAGCTAAGCAGTTGGTGAAAAAACTCATTGCCGCACATAAAAATATTGCCGACTCCAAAGTGCTGGTGATGGGCGTTACCTTTAAGGAAAACGTAAGCGATATCCGCAATTCACGTGTGCCCGACATCATCTGCGAACTTCGTTCTTATGGTGTAACTGTGGACGTGGTAGATGCTTATGCCAACAGCGATGAGGTGAAACACGAATATGGTTTTGAACTAAAAGAAAAAAATGGAATCCTTTACGATGCTGTCGTTGTAGCTGTAAACCACGACGAATACGCTGATCTGGACGAGGCGTATTTTAAAAATATCAGCAATGAAAACGGAATTCTTTGCGACGTGAAAGGCATCTATCGCAACAAGATAAAAGAACTTACTTATTGGAGTTTGTAGGTTTTAAAGACGTTGATGTTAATTTGAAAAATCGGAAATAGAAAAGGTAAAGTACAGGAATTAATTATAAATGAACGAACAAATACTTGTAACGGGCGGCACGGGCTACATTGGCTCCCATACGGTGGTGGAGCTGCAGCAGCAAGGCTATGAGGTGGTGATTGTGGATAATCTCTCCAATTCGCGCATCGAAGTGGTGGATCAGATTGCCGCCATCACCGGCGTACGCCCCGCTTTTGTGCAACTCGATCTTACTGATGGCGGCGGCGTGGGTGCGTTTTTCGACGGCCACCCGGAGGTGAAGGCGGTGATACACTTTGCGGCCTCCAAGGCAGTGGGCGAATCGGTGGAGAAGCCGCTGATGTATTATCACAACAATCTTTTTTCGTTAATTAATGTGCTGGATCAAATGCAGGAACATGCGGTGCAGCATCTTGTTTTTTCATCCTCATGCACGGTTTATGGCCAGCCGGAAGAGTTGCCCGTAAAAGAATCGGCGCCGGTACAAAAGGCCATGTCGCCTTACGGCAATACCAAGCAAATTGCCGAAGAGATCATCGGCGACCAGGCACAGGTATCGCCGCTACATGCAGTGCTGCTGCGCTATTTCAATCCAATCGGCGCACATGCTTCCGCAAAAATTGGTGAGTTGCCGTTGGGTGTTCCCAACAATCTGGTGCCTTACATTACGCAAACGGCCATCGGCCTGCGCCCGCAGCTCAAAGTTTTTGGCGACGACTATCCAACTCCCGACGGCACGCCCATCCGCGATTATATCCACGTAAGTGACCTGGCAAAAGCGCATGTAAAAGCACTGGAACGAATGCTGGAAAAAAGTCAAAAATCAAATGTTGAAATTTTTAATATTGGCACCGGCACCGGATATTCGGTGCTGGAGGTGATTAGTAGCTTTGAGCGCGTTTCAAAACAAAAGCTCAATTATAAAATTGTACAACGCCGCCCGGGCGACATCACTTCTGTATGGGCCGATACACAACTGGCCAACGAAGTGCTGGGATGGAAAGCAGAAAAAAACCTGGATGAGATGATGCTTTCGGCCTGGAACTGGGAATTGGCTTTGGCCAAAGAAAAAAAGAATGCAACTGATAATCATTAAAAACCTTTAGCAATGACACATCGTATTAAAAACATCATGATTACCGGTGGCGCCGGATTTATCGGCTCGCACCTGGTACGCCTTTTCGTTAATAAATATCCGGAGTATCATATTGTGAATGTGGACAAACTCACCTACGCCGGCAACCTCGAAAACCTGACGGATGTGGAGCACATGCCCAACTATACTTTCGTAAAGGCCGACATCACCGATGCGGATAAGATGCAGTTGCTTTTTGAAAAATATGCTATTGATGCGGTGATTCATCTGGCCGCCGAGTCGCATGTGGACCGGTCGATCAGCAGTCCGATGGAGTTTATCTACACCAACATCGTGGGCACCGCCAACCTGCTGAATGCGGCGCGCCATCACTGGAAAGATGATTTCGAAGGACGGATTTTTTACCACGTTTCCACGGATGAAGTTTACGGCTCACTGGGCGACACGGGATTTTTTACCGAAGAAACTTCCTACGATCCCAAAAGCCCCTATTCCGCCTCCAAAGCCAGCAGCGACCATCTGGTGCGCGCTTATCATCATACTTTCGGGCTGCCTGTTAAAATCTCCAACTGCTCCAATAATTACGGCGCCAATCAATTTCCTGAAAAGTTGATCCCGCTGTTTATTAATAATATCCGCCACAACAAGCCGCTGCCGGTGTATGGCCAGGGACTTAATGTGCGCGACTGGCTGTGGGTAGATGATCATGCCGATGCCATCGATCATATTTTTCATGGTGGTAAAATGGGCGAAACCTACAACATCGGCGGACACAACGAATGGACTAATATTGATCTCATAAAGTTGATGTGCAGGCTTTTGGATGAAAAACTGAAACGCACGCCGGGTACTTCCGAGAAACTGATCACTTACGTAAAAGATCGCGCCGGCCATGACTTGCGCTACGCCATCGACTCCACAAAACTACAAAATGAGCTGGGATGGAAACCTTCGCTGCAGTTTGAGGAAGGCCTGTCGAAAACCATCGATTGGTACCTCCAAAACAGCGAATGGATGGCACGGATTACTTCGGGCGATTACCAAAATTACTACCAGCAGCAGTACGAGGAGCGGTAGGTGGCTGTGGCTAAATTCCAAAAAACAAGTAAAACAAAAAAGCAAAGGCTCAGATATAAAAGTTTGTGACCAGGCAGTTCACTAACCCAGGCCTTTAGGCCTGGGGTAAAGGCAAACGTATTTCAGTAAGCTCTATCCCAAATAAAGAGCATGTCATGATAAGTTCATTGAAAGATACTGATGTAAAAGTAGTGCGGGCTAAAGCCCGCCGGTTTCTGACTGAGCTGTTTGACCCCGCCCTGAAGGGCGGGGTTATTAAGATGCGTCAGATGAACCACGCACACTAAATAGTGTCTGTCTTTAGACTAAGGTTTATTGAGGAAATCCATAGCCCAGGCATTCATACCTGGGTTTGAAATGAACGGTTGTCACTCCCCCGCCCCTCGCTGGGATTGCCTTAGGCAATCCCAGCGAGGGGCGGGGGAGACAAATAACAAATCAATTATTCCCAGGCATAAATGCCTGGGCTACAAAAAGTGTGACTTTATGGACAAACAATAAATAAAATCAGAACCATAACAAATAAATTTCAATGGTAAATTAACAGCGAGCAAAACCATTGAGATCTACCTATTTATTTCCGGCCTCACGGACTAATTCGGTGCAGCCCTATGGGGTACTCTTCGGAGATGGTACGTAAGATTTTTTCGTAATCCGTCGGCTGGTTTACGAAGTCGAGGTCGTTGGTGTCGATCACCAAAATACGCATGTTGGCTTTCTGACGAATAAAATCCAAATAGCTTTCCTGAATTTTTTCGAGATATTCGCGCTTTATATCCTGCTCGTAGCTGCGCCCGCGGTGCCGGATATTGTGCATCAGGTTGTCGATGTTCAGATAAAGATAAACCAGCAGGTCAGGCTTGGGCAGCGAATCGCTAATAATTTCAAATAACTTTTTGTACAAACCAAAAGTATCTTCCGGCAGATTTTTGCGGGCAAAGATGAACGACTTATCGATGAGATAATCCGACACCGTGAAGCTCTTGAACAGATCGCGGGCAGAGAGGCTGCGCTTGAGTTGTTCGTAGCGCTCGGCCAGAAACGACAGCTCCAGCGGAAATGCATATTTATCAGGCTCCCGGTAAAATTTGGGCAGGAATGAGTTTTCTTCAAACTGCTCCAGGATCAGTTTGGCGTTGTAATCGTGAGCAATGCGGGTGGCCAGCGAGGTTTTGCCGGAGCCGATGTTGCCTTCGATGGAAATAAAATTGTAGCGTGCGAGCGTCATTGTCTTAGTTAAAAATATTCTCTATTTTTTAAATTTCTTCTACTTCTGAATTGTCTTCACAACCTGCCAACATCTGTGCGATAGTAAAACCCGAAACGGGATGCTTGTAATCCGGATTCAAATCCATCATTGGCCTAAGCACAAAACGGCGCTCCTGAATGCGGGGATGCGGCAGCGTGAGTACAGGCGATTCAAGAACTATATTGTCATAAAATAAAATGTCGATGTCGATGCTGCGCGAGGTGTAGCCCGGTTTGTTATTTCTGACCCGCCCCAGCGACTTCTCTATTTCCAGCAGAATACGCAGCAAGTCATGCGGTTCATGAGGCGTCTGCAGCAGGAGTGCCAGATTATAAAAATCCTTATCAGCCCTAAAACCCCAGGGCTGCGATTGGTACAGCGACGACATTTTGCTAATGATGCCCGCCTGCTGAGCAATGGCTTTGATAGCTTTTACGATATTTTGCTCCCGGTTGCCCTTATTGCTGCCCAGCAGCAAATAGCTTTCGTGTATCATTGCTTTCCAAAATTAGAGGAACCAAAAATAGGGTTCTTTTCCGAAAGAAATTTGCATATTTGTGCCCTCACTAAAAATTGTAAGTTATGAAAGATTTTTTTAAGTTTATGTTCGCCTCCATGCTGGGGTTTTTGATCATGTCGATGATCATGTTTTTTATCTTTCTGGGAATGATCTCCGGACTGGCGGCAATGATGCAAACGCAGGAAACACAGGTGGCCGAAAATAGCCTGTTGCACATCGAATTCAGCACTCCTTTAGTTGACCGCACCTCCAACGACCCTTTTGCGAATTTCAATTTTATGAATATGGATATTACCAAATCCATTGGCCTCAACGACATCCTTAAAAACCTAGACAAGGCCTCTCGTGATCCCAACATCAAAGGAATTTATCTCGACCTTTCGAGCATGCAGGGAGGAATGGCTACCGCAGAAGAGATCCGCGACGCACTGCTGGAGTTTAAAAAATCAGGAAAATTTATCCTGGCCTACAGCGAAGGCTACACGCAAGGCTCCTATTATTTGGCCAGCACTGCCGACACCATTTTTCTTAACCCTGAAGGTGGCGTAGATTTCAGAGGGCTTTCTGCCGAAGTAATGTTTTTTAAAGGAACCCTCGAAAAACTCGATGCCGAAATGCAAATCATCCGCCATGGCAAATATAAAAGCGCTGTAGAGCCTTTTCTGCTGGAGCAAATGAGCGACGAAAGCCGCGAGCAGATGCAAGCCATCATCGATGCCATTTGGACACGCATGTCGGGCGATGTTTCTGTATCGCGTAACCTGACGGTGGAGCAGCTCAACGAAATTGCCGAAAACCTGAGCCTTCGCAATGCTGAAGATGCACTGAAATACCATTTTGTGGATGCGCTGGTTTATAAAGATGAAGTGATAAATGCCCTCAAAAGCCGGCTGGGCGTGGAAGATGACGATGACATTGAAACCGTTTCGTTGGCAAAATATACCGATGCTTCCGATCCCGACAATCCGAAAATTGATCGCAAAAACCGGATTGCCGTGGTTTATGCTATCGGTGAGATTATCAGCGGTGATGGCGACGACCTCACCATCGGATCGGAGCGCATCAGCAAAGCGATACGTGAAGCAAGGAGAGACGATAAAGTAAAAGCCATCGTGATGCGCGTAAATTCTCCCGGCGGCAGCGCACTGGCGTCCGACGTCATCTGGCGCGAGGTGAAACTTGCCGCGCAGGAAAAACCTTTTGTCGTCTCCATGGGCGATGTGGCCGCTTCGGGGGGATACTATATCGCTTGTGCTGCCGACAAAATCTACGCCGACGCTACCACCATCACCGGCTCCATTGGCGTGCTGGGGCTGGTGCCCAATCTGCAAAATACCATGCGCAACAAGCTGGGCGTAACTTTCGACTATGTGAAAACGCACGAAAACGCCAACATGATGACGCTGATGCGTCCGCTCACGCCGTTTCAGCACGATGTTATTCTCGGATCCATCGAAGAAATTTATGCCACCTTCGTGCAGCATGTGGCCGATGGCCGCGGCATGACCTGGGAAGCTGTGGACGCAATTGGCCAGGGCCGTGTGTGGGCTGGCAGCGACGCGCTTGGCATCGGACTGGTGGACGAAATTGGCGGCATGGAAGAAGCCATCAACGAAGCCATATCGCTGGCAGGATTAGAAACATGGTCGATAAAAGAATATCCCCAACAAAAAGACCTGTTCCAGCAAATTATCGACGATGTGACGGGCAGCGCCCGCATCGAAGCAAAAATCAAAAGCGAGCTGGGCGACAACTATCGGCTGTATCAATACATGAAATATTGGCAAAATACTACCGGCGCGCAAATGCGCATGCCTTTTGATGTTTTCATCAATTAGCACATAAAACCTTTTACGCTGTAGCGTAATAAAAAAACCCACCGCCGACTGACGTGTGGGTTTTTTTTGTTTTTTATAATGCACTTATTTAGTAATTGTTTTTCCTGTTTTTCATCGACTTCATGTATTAATAAGGTAATAAGGTTGTTGCGGGATGTTGAATTTTCCCACTAAGGTTAATTGATTAGAAATAAAGTTTCATCAGCTACAAAAAAGACACGTCTAAAAGAGGATGCCGATTTTTAAACCTGCCGAAAGGCTTAAGGGAACATCGTTGGAGATGATGGCATAGCCGTAATAGTTTTCGCCGTCCTGATTGCCAAAGCCATAGCCGGCGCCGGCATAAAAATCGACCAAAAAGATATCATCGATCACCCACTGTTTGCCAAGCACCAGTTGAAGCATGACCGAATAATTTTCGATGCGTTTGGCTCCGGTTCTTTCATAAGGATAGCGGGATGAGTAATCTTCGTTGTCGCTGGTGAAGTAGGAAAAGCCAATTTCGGGTTTGATGTAGGCTCCCTTGAGTATGTGGGCATAGCGCATATTGCGGAAGTAAAAATCGGGCGACTTGATATACTTTATCCCATATTTTATAAAAAGCCCGCGCGGATCGATGTCGCGTGTATCTGCACCCAAACCAATAAATCCAAGCGTACCTTCCATACTTTTACCGGGCTTTAGGCTGTATTCGTAAGCCAGTGTGGTGTTGCCGGTAAGCGGAGCCAGAAAATCGATCTTCAGGGCATTTTTGTTTTGTTGCAGGTAATTTTCAGGGTTATTCATTTCGGCGATGAAAGTAAGCTCCTGGCCGTTTTCAAACACCAGCTTTTGGATTTTGTCGATGTCCATCGTGAAAAGCACATCTGCCGGGTAGTCAGATCGGATGTATTTTACTTCTTGGCTGCCCACTTCTTTCACTTTGCAACGCAGTGTGTCGGAGCTGTAACTGATGATTCTGTCCTGTGCATTGGCTGCTACAGCCAGCAAAAGCATCGTTGACAGCATGATTAATTTGTTTGTTTTCATCGTTTTTTTAATAGATATTTTAATGTTATCTCTATTGAGATTTTTACAAAATAATTGGTTACAAAGTTATACCATCGCGCTGAATCGTTGATCTTTTTATCAGTATCCTTTTTGCAGGATTATTCTGCCGCCTTCGCAAAGGTGTTTTGCCAAGATTGTTTTTTGTCAATTTTATTAATCGAATCCCTACCTAACATCGTACCACAACCTTCGGCATTTGGTGTATCTTTGCGCCAAAAATTTACAAAGCATGAGCGAACATTTAGTTTCTGTTGAACCGGAAAGTCAGGTTCATATTGGGTTTACCCACGGCGACATCAACGGCATAGGCTACGAAGTGATCATCAAAACACTGATGGACAAACGCATCATGGAGATGATCAACCCGGTGGTTTTTGGTAATTCCAAAGTAGCTTCGTACCATCGCAAGACGCTTGATATAAAAGATTTCAATTTTAATCTTGTCAAAAAAGCTGACTCCACCAATCCATCGCGCGCCAACATCGTCAACATCGACGACCGTGAGGTGAAGATTCAACTAGGCACGGCCACCGAAACGGGTGGCGAAATGGCCTATCTCTCGCTGAAAGCCGCCGTGGAGTCGATGGATCGCGGAGAGATAGACGCCATCGTTACGGCGCCTATTAACAAGAAAAATATCCAATCAAAAGATTTTGACTTCCCCGGGCATACCGAGTTTTTCGCCAGCCGCTACAATGTTCATAATTTTTTGATGCTGATGGTGAGTGGCAATTTCCGTATTGGCGTCATCACCGGCCATATACCATTGCGCGACGTTCCGGGTGCGGTCAACGAAGACCTTATTCTCAATAAACTGCAAATCATGCACGATTCGCTGCGGCGTGATTTTGCCATCGTTAAGCCACGCATCGCGCTGCTGGGACTCAATCCGCACGCCGGCGATAATGGCCTGTTGGGCTCCGAGGAGCAGGATATTATTATCCCGGCCATCAGCAAAGCCTTCGATGATGGCATGTTGGTGTTTGGCCCCTATCCCGCCGACGGTTTTTTTGCCACAAGTCAATTCACACAGTTCGATGGCATTCTGGCCATGTACCACGACCAGGGCCTGGTGCCTTTCAAGGCGCTGGCATTCGACAGTGGCGTAAACTATACCGCGGGCCTTCCTATCATCCGTACATCGCCGGCACACGGCACAGCTTACGACATCGCCGGAAAAGACAAAGCCAACGAGGCCAGCATGCGCGCCGCTGTTTATCTGGCCTGCGACATCTTCCGCAACCGAACCGATTTTGATCTGGCCAACGCCAACCCGCTGGATGTGGATGATAACGACAACGGAAACAATAACAGGTAGCAGAAATCAGAGGTTAGAATTTAGAGGTTAGAATTTAGAGGTTAGAATTTAGATGTTAGAATTTAGATGTTAGAATTTAGAGGTTAGAATTTAGATGTTAGAATTTAGATGTTAGAATTTAGATGTTAGAATTTAGATGTTAGAATTTAGATGTTAGAATTTAGATGTTAGAATTTAGATGTTAGAATAGGAACGTAGAGATGCACGGCCGTGCGTCTTTAAATCCTAAATCCTAAATCTCAAATCCCAAATCTCAAATCCTAAATCCCAAATCCCAAATCCCAAATCCCAAATCCCAAATCCCAAATCCAAAATCCCAAATCCTAAATCCTAAATCCCAAATCCCAAATCCCAAATCCCAAATCCCAAATCCCAAATCCCAAATCCTAAATCCCAAATCCAAAATCCCAAACTGCCAGAAAGGTTGGTTGTTGATTTTCATTTGTGATTTGTTTTATTGGCATTTAAAAATCGACTGTAAAATGCCAAAGTTTTAATATCATCAAAAATCCATCTATTCATGCTGAGCCAGAAGTTCACCGTTAAGGAGATAGTAAAAATTCTCAAAGGAAAATTTGTGCCGCGGTTGGTGGCTGATGTTGCCATCAACGACATTATCATCGACAGCCGGCGCCTTTTCAAAGCTGAGAACACCATTTTCTTTGCCCTTAAAAGCAAGCGCAACGATGGCCACAAATACATAGGCGAACTCTATCAAAACGGGCTGCGCAACTTTGTAATTTCCAATACCAATTTTGATATTTCAAATTTCCCCGAAGCCAATTTCATCCTCACCGAAAATACGCTTACAGCCTTGCAAACACTTGCTGCCACCTATCGCTCACGCTTCACCATACCGGTGGTGGGCATCACTGGCAGCAACGGCAAAACCATTATAAAAGAATGGCTTTACCAACTTATCTCCCCTGACCGGCGCGTGGTGCGCAGCCCCAAAAGTTACAACTCGCAGGTGGGTGTTCCGTTGTCGGTGTGGCAGATGGACGCCGATTACGAGCTGGCGATTTTTGAAGCCGGGATTTCCGAACCGCAGGAAATGTTGAATCTGCAGCGGATTATCCGTCCCACCATCGGCATCTTTACCAATATCGGTGAAGCGCACAACGAAAACTTTATCAATCATCAGCAGAAAGTTGGCGAGAAGCTCAAGCTCTTTACCAAAGTGAAAACGCTCATCTATTGCCCCGACCACAAGCCCATCCAGGAAGTGATTATCCGCTCAGAAATCTTGGAAGGCATCGAGGCATTTACCTGGAGCCGGCAGCAGGAGGCAACGCTGCGCATCACCGAAGTATCGCATCCGCAGAAGCAGCAATCCCGCATCAGCGGAATTTATAGCGATACCAATATTTCTATCAACATTCCTTTTACTGACGAAGCTTCTATCGAAAATGCCATCCATTGCTGGTCGCTGATGATTTTGCTCGGATACGATCAAACGACCATAAACCAGCGTATGCACACGCTTTCACCTATCGCCATGCGGCTGGAACTGATAGAAGGTATCAACAAT